>NZ_CFHJLR010000025.1:0-42313 GCF_984348125.1 Thalassolituus sp. | reverse complement strand
CGAGCCTCAGATGAGGCTCGTTATATGATCCCAAAACTGTGGGACAGCAGTGGCCTTCCGGCGGTTTTTTATGCGCGCCTGAAACAGATTGCGCCTCAGGCAGGCTCTGCTTGTTCAGCCTTTGCTGCTGGTGCTGAAGCCTCTGCACCTTCAAGGGCCCGGATGTTGATCGCGTGCAGTCCTTTATCGCTGGGTTTGATGTCGAATTGGACAGATTGCCCTGCTTTCAGTGTGCGGTATCCGTCCATATCAATGACTGAGTAATGGGCAAACAGATCTTCATTGGTTTCGTCACTTAGGATAAAACCGTAACCTTTGGCGTTATTGAACCACTTTACAGTCCCTGTTTTCATCGCAAATCTCCTTATAACTACAGATATAGGTGCGTTTTTCGTGGATAGGGCTTGTATACCCTAGTCGTATAGAACCTACGCCGCCCATTGTGGCCCGTCAAGACACTAATTAACCTAATTAATTACATATTCGACTAAGGTGGTATGCCTGAGTGGTCGGGTTGGCCTGACAGCGTTATCATGTGACTAATTTGGCAAACACAGAATCCCATCGACGCGTCATGTATAAATATCAACTAAGCTTAAATGGTCAGGATCCTCATCACGAAGAAGACGGAAATATTGCGGTTCAGGAGTCCCTGCCGGAGCTGAAGCGCCCGTCGATGTATAGTGTGGTGATGATGAATGATGACTACACCCCAATGGAGTTTGTTGTAGAGGTTTTACAACAGTTTTTCAGCAAAACACCGGAGCAGGCGACCGAGATTATGCTCGCGGTCCACATGAAAGGCAGTGCCGTGTGTGGCGTCTATACTAAAGACATTGCTGAAACTAAAGCAGAAATTGTGAATCAATACTCCAAGGACTGCCAACATCCGTTGATGTGTGAGATAGCCCCGGCAGACGACTGAAACCAGGAGGCTTTATGCTGAATAGAGAACTCGAGCAAACCCTGAATGAAGCATTCAAGGAGGCTCGTTCTAAGCGTCACGAATTTATGACAGTCGAACATCTGCTGTTGGCGCTGCTAGACAATGATGCGGCTTCGACCGTACTTCAGGCTTGCGGAGCCGATATTGTCAAACTTCGCAAAGATCTGGATGACTTCGTCGATTCCACAACTCCCCTTATCCCTGAATCTAATGGCGAGCAGGAGACTCAACCAACGTTGGGTTTTCAGCGCGTCCTGCAGCGTGCCGTATTCCACGTTCAGTCATCGGGCAAAACCGAAGTCTCCGGTGCGAATGTTCTTGTCGCTATCTTCAGTGAGCAGGAGAGTCAGGCTGTTTATTTCCTGAAGCAGCAGAACATCGCTCGCATTGATGTGGTTAATTACATCTCTCACGGTATTTCGAAAGTCAGCGGCCCTGAAGAGGGCGCTGATCAGGCGGCAGACAATCTCGATGAAGAAGCGGAAACGGGTTCGAAGTCCGCTCTTGAAGGGTATGCGACTAACCTCAATCGCCTGGCGCGCGAGGGTAAAATCGACCCATTGATCGGACGCGAGTTTGAAGTTAATCGTCTTGTGCAGATTCTGGCGCGTCGACGTAAGAATAATCCGCTTCTGGTGGGTGACTCTGGTGTCGGTAAAACTGCCATTATTGAAGGTCTGGCTAAGCGCATTGTCGATGAAGAAGTGCCAGATGTGATCAGCGATGCTGTTGTCTACAGTCTCGACATGGGCGCACTTCTGGCTGGTACCAAATACCGGGGTGACTTCGAAAAACGTTTTAAAGCATTGCTGGCAGAGTTGAAGCGTCAGCCTCACGGCATACTGTTTATCGATGAAATTCACACCATTATCGGTGCGGGGGCCGCCTCTGGTGGCGTTATGGATGCGAGCAACCTGCTGAAGCCGCTACTGAGCTCAGGTGAGGTGCGCTGCATTGGCTCTACCACGTTCACAGAGTTCCGTGGCATTTTCGAGAAAGACAGTGCTCTGACTCGTCGCTTCCAGAAGATCGATGTTGCAGAGCCGTCTGTTGAGGATACTTACAAAATCCTCAAAGGCCTCAAGTCCCGCTTTGAAGAGCACCACAAAGTTAAGTACACGGACAAAGCCCTTAAAGCCGCTGCAGAGCTGGCTGATCGCTATATCAATGACCGCAATATGCCCGATAAGGCCATTGATGTGATTGATGAGGTAGGTGCTTTGCAGCAGATGGTTCCACCAAGCAAACGTAAAAAGACCATCAATGTCGGAGAAGTAGAAGAGGTGGTCGCAGCGATAGCACGAATTCCACCGAAGTCTGTTTCTGCGTCTGACAAAGAACTGCTCTTTGGTCTCGAAGATAAGCTTGAGATGGTAGTGTTTGGTCAGAATGAAGCGATTCAGACACTCTCAACTGCCATTAAGATGTCTCGTGCCGGGTTGAACAGCCCGCAGAAGCCGATCGGCTCTTTCCTCTTTGCTGGCCCAACCGGCGTCGGTAAAACTGAGGTTACGAAGCAGCTGGCGTCTGTCATGGGCATGGAGCTTGTCCGCTTCGACATGTCTGAGTACATGGAGCGCCACACGGTATCTCGCCTGATTGGTGCGCCTCCGGGTTATGTGGGGTATGACCAGGGCGGCTTGCTGACAGAAGCGGTAAATAAAACGCCTCATTGTGTTCTGCTTCTGGATGAAATTGAGAAGGCTCACCCTGAGGTGTTCAATATTCTGCTTCAGGTTATGGACCACGGTACGCTGACGGATAACAATGGTCGCAAGACGGATTTCCGTAACGTGATTCTGGTTATGACGACCAATGCCGGTGCTGCTCAGATGAGTCGTGCGAGTATTGGTTTCACCCAGCAGGATCATACAACGGATGGTGCCGAGGAGCTTAAGAAGCTGTTCACACCTGAGTTCCGCAACCGTCTCGACAGTGTTATTCAGTTCGCGCCGCTTACGCCGGATACCACGCTACATGTTGTCGATAAATTCCTGGCTGAACTTCAAGGGCAGCTGGACGACAAGGGCGTACTGCTGAACGTTGATGATGAGGCCCGCAACTGGCTTGCTGAGCACGGCTATGACGAGAAAATGGGTGCTCGCCCAATGGCTCGTTTGGTTCAGGATAAGATCAAGAAACCGCTGGCTGAGAAGATCCTGTTTGGTGATCTTTCGAAGGGTGGTGAGATTGAGATTACCGTCGTCGACGGCGAGCTTTCGTTGGAATTACCTGAGGCAATGCCGGCCTGATGGCCGGCAGATTGCCGAAGGCGAGGATCAGCGAGCGCGGTAAGTGATGCGTCCCTTACTGAGATCGTAAGGTGTCAGTTCCACTTTAACTTTGTCGCCAGTAAGAATACGGATGTAGTTCTTACGCATTTTGCCGGAAATATGAGCGGTCACTACGTGACCGTTTTCCAGTTTAACCCGGAACATTGTATTAGGAAGCGTGTCGATGACTTCGCCTTCCATTTCAATGTGATCGTCTTTTGCCATTCGTCACCTGTCTGAAACTTGTTCAATGCGCGCGCATTCTGCCTTAAAACACTCGCTATGGCAAAGCTTAGGCGGGATTTAGGCGTATCCAGTCGTTATCACTCAGAACTTCAAGAGGAGTGAAGCGTGCTTTGTAGCTCATTTTTCGGCAGTTCTCGACGTAATAGCCGAGGTAGTTGTAGGGAAGTCCGACGCTTCGGGCTAACAGCGTCAGGCGGATAATCATGGATGTGCCTACTGATTCGCTTTCGCGGTCCGGCTCGTAGAAGCAATACACAGCCGAAAGCCCATCATTGAATCTGTCGAAAACCAGAACACCAATTACCCCCTCGCCATCCTCGGCCACGAGAAACTGTGTGTTGCCGAGGCTTTCGCCAATAAACTCATCGTAGGTCTGTCGGGAGGGGGGATACATGTCGCCATCCTGATGCCTCGCATTGATATATCTGCAGTAGAGATCGAAGAACTCAGGACTATCCGACAGAGGGCGCACCGACACCTGCCAGTGGCGAGTTCGACTGAGTACGCGTTTCATGTTTCTGCTCAGGGTAAATTGCGCAGTTGGGATTCTGATGGACTGGCATTCGCGGCACGATGGGCAGGAGGGCCGGTAAATGAGCTTTCCGCTGCGCCGGAAGCCCAGCCGACTCAAGGCGCTCATGGTATCTATGTCTGGTACTATCCTGGGGTCGACATACTGACTCTGCGCTTGTCTGTCTTCAAGGTATGGACAGGCGTGTGTCTCGGCAGGTGTAAATAAGGGGATTGATCTCATTTCAGAGCGCCGGGAAGTGGTGGAGGCGAAGGCTTGTTTGCTCCCGCGAGAAGTCGGCTCTCAAATTCAGGGCGATCCAGCTCTATAATACCGAATCGCTCCAGATGTGAGGTTCGCATCTGGCAATCAATCATCTCAAAACCAAGTTCAAACAGGAGTGGGGCGGCGGTAGCAAAGGCCACCTTTGATGCTCCGCTGTGTTGGGTAAACATACTTTCGCCAAAGAGAATACGTCCTATGGATAGCCCATAGAAACCACCACACAAGGCTCCGGACTTATCCCAGCACTCTATTGATATCGCCCGACCTGCGTTATGGAGTCTGGGGTAGTTATCAATAATCTCATCGTCTATCCAGGTACCTTCGCTGTCGGCCCGGGGAGCCATACAGCCCTTTATTACTCCTCTGAAATCAAGGTTCGCTGTGACGCGAAGATCGGTATTGCGAACCTCGCGGGCAATCCTTTTAGGAATTCTGAAGGTTTCCGGAAGAATGACTGCCCGAGGCATAGGAGTCCACCAGAGTCGTGCCTCATCAGGGTCATTCCATGGAAAGATTCCTTTCCGGTAGGCGCAATCCAGCCAGGCGGGGCTCAGATGGCCGCCAGCGGCAAGAAGTCCTTCTGGCTCTTCGAGTGCTCTACTTGTATCTGGGAATTCCGGCGGCCGGAACTCATCTAACCAATCAATCATAGTTATGAACAGGCTCGTTTAGCCGTGTTAGACTGTGGACGTTTGACCATTAGCAGGACGATATTTTGTCATCGCAGCACTCTGAAATCGACAACAAACAGAAAAATATGTCGGACGACGGCTGGCGTAAACGCCACGACATAGGGTTTCTTCTGCTTACGCTTGGTTGTGTTTTGCTGTTTCTGGCTCTCTTTTCTTATGACCCGGAAGATGTCGCATGGTCTGTTGTCGGCAGCGGCACAGCAGATAACTCCATCGGGCGCGTCGGAGCCTACCTGGCCGACTTTCTGCTTCACGGCCTGGGATATCTCGCATTCGCTTTTCCTGCTCTGATCATGGCTAAGACCTGGTTGTTGTTCCGCAAGGCGCCAACCGTAGAAGGGCGGGTCTGGGTGCTCAGGGCCAGCGGCCTGTTACTCATTCTTATCTCACTTGCCGCTCTGGCAGATGTTAGTATCTGGCGCGGTGAGCTCCTCCCAGCTGGTGCCGGCGGCATCATAGGCGAGGGCGCTATAGCGCTGATGGTGCCGCTGTTCGGCTTTATCGGGTCCGTCTCAATTCTGATTGTCGCACTGGCACTCGGCCTTGTGTTGTTTCTTGAGTTCTCCTGGCTGATGTTTTTCGAGCGGGTCGGTGGTGCTGCTCTTTCTTTTGTTGGGCGCATTTCCGGAAACAAGAAAGCTGACTCTCAAAGCGTGGAGAAAGCCGGTACTACTGCCCACAACCAAAAAACGACCGGTGACAGCATCCTTCACAAGGCATTCGCCTTTATCGCCAGGAAACGTGCGACTGGCACCCAAGAGCCTGACTCTGCCAATAAGCCTGAAATCACCGCCTCGAACTCAGGTTCACCTAAGAATAGCCGGTTCGATCCGCCATCAGTCGGTGCGGCATCCGATGCAGACAAGGACCCGCTCGACAGCTTCGCAGGTTTTAGTGCATTGGATGACCAAGGTGACGATTCGCTCGTAAGTGATCTGCCCTGGGATGTCTCTAAGTCTGAACCTGGCCCTGAAGCCGAGCCCAAACCCGCACCTGCCGCCCAGGCAAGAAACGAAGAGGCAAGAAACGAAGATGCCATCCCGGTACAGGCTGTGGCCGCTCGCGAAGTGCCCAAGACGGCACCCAATACTGACATCATCGAAAACGCTGTTGCCGATGTTAAGTCTTTGAAAATTGAGCCGCTCGAAAAGCGCGAGTCGCGCCCAAGCGACCGGGCCAAACGAGACCTGCAAGGCAAATTATTCAAAGGTAACGACCCGTTACCTTCAATTGCTTTGCTGGACCCTCCCAAAAGCGATGGCAAGGCCGGCTTCTCGGAGGAACGTCTGCACGACTTATCCGAGCTGCTGGTGCAGAAACTTGCCGACTTCGGTGTAAAGATTGAAGTGACTGCTGTGGCACCGGGCCCGGTTATTACGCGTTTTGAGATCCAGCCGGCACCGGGTGTGAAGGCCAGTAAGATATCGAACCTGGCGAAGGATCTCGCACGCTCGATGGCCATGGTTGCGGTACGTGTTGTAGAGGTCATACCGGGCAAGTCGGTCATGGGGATTGAAGTCCCTAACGAAAATCGCGCCATGGTTACGCTGGGTGAGGTCTTGTCGTCCGAAGATTACGATAAGTCGAAATCACCGCTTACGCTCGCGCTGGGTCATGATATTGCGGGCAATCCCGTGATTACTGACCTTGCCAAGATGCCGCATCTACTCGTTGCAGGTACGACAGGCTCGGGTAAATCGGTGGGTGTGAATGCAATGCTGCTTTCACTGCTATTCAAGTCTACGCCCGAAGAGCTAAGGTTGATTCTGGTCGATCCGAAGATGCTGGAATTATCCGTCTATGAAGGGATTCCTCATCTGCTGACACCTGTTATCACTGATATGAAAGAGGCCGCCAGTGGCCTTCGTTGGTCGGTCGCTGAAATGGAACGCCGCTATCAGTTAATGGCTGCAATGGGTGTTCGTAATATTGCCGGTTATAACAAGAAGGTTAAGGACGCCATTGAAGCGGGTACGCCACTGGCTGATCCGCTTTGGCAGATTGATCAATCATTCGATACGACTCCGCCCACGCTTGAACCCTTGCCGTACATTGTGATTGTCGTGGACGAGTTTGCCGACATGATGATGATGGTTGGTAAGAAAGTAGAAGAACTCATCGCTCGAATCGCTCAAAAAGCACGTGCGGCAGGCATTCATATGATTCTGGCGACTCAGCGCCCATCTGTGGACGTTATTACCGGCTTGATCAAAGCAAACGTACCGACGCGGATTGCATTCCAGGTGTCATCAAAAATCGACTCGCGGACCATTCTTGATCAGGGCGGAGCTGAGCAGCTGCTGGGGCATGGCGACATGCTGTTTATGCCTCCAGGTAACGCTTTGCCTGAAAGGGTTCATGGAGCCTTCGTTGACGATGACGAAGTGCATCGCGTCGTTGCAGAATGGAAGCAACGTGGGGAACCTGACTACATCGAAGAAATCACACAAGTGGGTGAGGATGGTTCGGTGCCGGGGATGGGCGGCGATGACGCCGACGGTGAAAAAGACGATCTGTACGATCAGGCGGTTGCCTTTGTGACCGAATCCGGTAAATGCTCGATCTCATCAGTGCAGCGTAAATTACGTATTGGCTACAACCGGGCCGCAAGGCTCGTCGAGACCATGGAGGCAGCGGGTGTCGTTTCACCACCAGCTCACAACGGTAGTCGTGAAGTTATTGCACCACCTCCTGCTTAACTCAAATAAAAGTAGAGTCTTTTTATGTTTTCAAAGCTGACCGCATTCGCAGGCGGGATTATTTTTTCTGTAGTGTCATTGGGTATCCAAGCAGGTGAGGCGCTGGAGGAATTTACCTCAAGGCTGACGTCCCTCAACTCGATGGAAACCGAGTTCTCGCAGGTGACCATGGATCAGAATGGGGAAGTATTGCAGAGTTTATCAGGGACACTCTCGGTTCAGCGACCAGGAAAAATGCGTTGGCAAACAAACCCGCCTTACGAGCAACTGGTCGTCTCCGATGGCGAATCTGTATGGGTTTACGATATGGATCTGGAGCAGGTCACTATTCGTAATCTTGAGTCGAAGCTTCAGGAAACCCCAGCACTGCTTCTGAGTGGTGATGTCAGCAATATTTCTGACAGCTACACAGCAACAAGAGAGCAGGCTGGTAAAGCCGTGCGTTACAGGTTAAAGCCTCAGGATGCCAGTCAGTTGTTTGAAGCGCTTGAGTTTGACTACGTCAATGATGAAGTTGAGTTTATGCGTATATTCGACGCTGCCGGGCAAATCACCGAAATTCGCTTTACTGGTCAGCGAGTAAACCCTGAGCTTGATCCAGCTGCTTTCACCTTTGTTGCGCCTGATGATGTTGACGTAATCGACGGGCGCCATGGCAGCTGATTTATTTTCGCAGGATAAACCATACGAGCCGTTGGCTTCGCGCCTCAGGCCAGGCTCGCTCGACGATTACATCGGACAGGAGCATGTCGTCGGAGAAGGGGCGCCTCTTCGGAATGCTTTAAATGCCGGCCAGATACACTCTCTTATCCTGTGGGGGCC
Organism: Thalassolituus sp.; assembly: GCF_984348125.1. Classification (NCBI taxonomy): domain Bacteria; kingdom Pseudomonadati; phylum Pseudomonadota; class Gammaproteobacteria; order Oceanospirillales; family Oceanospirillaceae; genus Thalassolituus; species Thalassolituus sp. The sequence continues at coordinate 33,839 of NZ_CFHJLR010000025.1, read as the reverse complement.
TCCAGGTGTAGGCAAAACCACGCTAGCTCGTCTTATCGCCAGCTACGTCGATGCTCAGTTTCTGTCACTGAGTGCGGTCATGGCAGGGGTCAAAGAGATCCGTGCGGCCGTTGAGCAGGCGCGACAGGCAGCGGGGAGTGGCCGCAAATCACTGCTTTTCATCGACGAAGTTCATCGCTTCAATAAGTCACAACAGGACGCCTTCCTGCCATACGTTGAGGACGGAACCTTTATCTTTGTTGGGGCAACGACAGAAAACCCGTCGTTTGAGCTGAATAATGCACTTCTCTCGCGAGCGCAGGTCTACATTCTTAAGTCTCTTACGGACGATGACCTTGTTAAGGTCATTCGGCGTGGACTTGAATCGGAAGGAGTTGAGCAGAAAGATCAATCTCCGCTTTCTGTTCTTGCCGCTGCCGCGGATGGCGATGCTCGCCGCGCCCTGAATCTGTTAGAGCAAGCGCTGCAGCTGAATGGCGGGTCTTCTCTCAGTGACGACGATGTTAGGGCGGTATTAGTTAGTAGTCTGCGCAGGTTCGATAAAGGCGGCGATGCCTTTTATGAGCAGATATCAGCTTTGCACAAATCGGTCCGGGGTTCTGATCCGGATGCCTCCCTCTACTGGTTCAGTCGTATGCTCGACGGAGGTTGCGATCCGCTCTATATAGCAAGGCGACTTGTCCGTATGGCGAGCGAGGATATTGGCAATGCCGATCCTCGCGCACTCTCTGTCTGTACTGCCGCATGGGAGGCTCAGGAGCGCCTGGGCAGCCCTGAGGGAGAGCTCAATCTGGCCCAAGCCGTTGTTTACTTAGCATGCGCCCCAAAGAGCAACGCAGTTTACACAGCGTACAAAGCGGCGAGGAAACTGGTGCAGTCAACACCGGGCTATGAGGTACCATTACACCTCAGAAACGCTCCCACTCAGATGATGTCTGACATGAGTTACGGTGCCGAGTACCGCTATGCTCATGACGAGCCTGAAGCATTTGCCGCGGGTGAAAACTATTTCCCTGAAGCCCTGGCGGATGAGCGTTTTTACTCACCGGTAGCTCGCGGCCTTGAGCAGAAGATTGGTGCCAAACTGGATCACCTTCGTGAACTCAATCGCCTGAGCGATAAGAAACGATATACAGACGGCGGTAGTTAACTTTGGCGTATTTATGGATCGCTCTGGGAGGAGCGCTGGGCGCGGTCGCGAGATTCAGCATGGCAACGGCGGTATTTAAGTGGTTTGACCGGCCTTTCCCCTATGGCACGCTTTCAGTGAACCTGTTAGGCTCCTTCGCCATTGGCGTCGCCTATATCTGGCTCGTCGAAAATGGGTTTGGTGGCGATCACCACCGTCAATTGGCGATGGTGGGTTTTTTAGGTGCATTTACTACCTTTTCTACCTTCTCATTAGAAAGTATTTCTCTACTTCAGCAGGCGCGATATGAAGCGTTTCTGGCCTACATAGGTGTCAGTCTGCTGGGGTGTCTTGCTGCTACGGCCGCAGGAATGTGGCTCTCAAAATCTCTGGTTTAAGAAGAACAATGCTCGATATTAAGTACATTCGCGACAACATAGATGATGTTAAAGATGCCCTCGCCAAGAAGGGCTTTTCATTTGATGATGTGGAATTCGGTCGACTTGACGATGCACGTAAAAAAGCACTGACTGAAGCTCAGTCGCTGCAGGCAGAAAAGAAGAAAGCATCCAAACAGATTGGCCAGCTGATCGGACAGGGCATGTCGCCAGAAGAGGCGAAGGCTCAGGTAATGAGTGGTCTGGATGCCGATATTACGCGCGCAGAGCAAGCTGCTAAGCAGGTTGAGTCTGATCTTCGCGAAATGCTGATGGCGATTCCGAATGTGCCCCTGGCGGAAGTGCCTGCGGGCAGCGATGAGGACGACAATGTTGAAGTCCTGAAATGGGGTGAGCCGCGCGAGTTTTCATTCGTGCCGAAAGATCACGTAGATGTAGGCGAGCCGCACGGCCTTAATTTCGATGCCGGTGCTGTGGTTGCAGGCTCTCGTTTTGCCGTCATGAGCGGTCCTATCGCCAGAATGCACAGGGCACTGACCCAGTTCATGCTTGATACGCACACACTCGAGCATGGTTACGAAGAAACTTACGTGCCGTACCTGGTTAACCGTCAGGCGCTCGAGGGCACAGGCCAGCTGCCTAAGTTTGAAGAAGATCTCTTTAAAATTCCGCAGGCTCAGGGTGATAAAGATCTGTATATGATTCCTACCGCTGAGGTTCCTGTAACCAACCTGCTGCGTGACACAGTCAATGATGTCGAGCTGCCGGTGAAAAAAGTTGCCCATACCCCATGCTTCCGTAGTGAAGCGGGTAGTTATGGTCGTGACACCCGAGGCATGATTCGCCAACATCAGTTCGACAAAGTCGAGCTGGTTCAGTTTGTTAAGGCGGAAGATTCAGAGAAGACTCTTGAAGAATTGACCGGTCATGCTGAAGCTATCCTTCAGAAACTGAATCTCCCATACCGCAAGGTGATTCTGTGTGGTGGTGACCTGGGCTTTTCCGCAGCCAAAACCTACGATCTTGAAGTCTGGCTCCCCGGTCAGCAGAAGTACCGTGAAATCTCCAGCTGCAGTACTTTTGGCGATTATCAGGCTCGTCGGATGCAGGCGCGCTGGCGTAATCCTCAGACAGGCAAACCCGAACTGCTCCACACACTGAACGGCTCAGGTTTGGCCGTCGGCCGGACACTGGTCGCTATTCTTGAAAACTATCAGGAAGAAGATGGTTCGGTTTCTGTACCAGAGGCGCTTCGTCCATACATGGGTGGTACTGAGCGGATCAGTACTGAGAAGGTTGCCTCTGAGCGGAAAGGTGCGTGAGCAACAGTCATCTACCCCTCGTAATTAATGCATCGCGAGCTCGCTTTTATATCATCGGCGGGGGAGCGGTTGCTGCGAGAAAAGTGAAAACTCTGATCGATACCGGTGCGATGATTTACGTTATTGCGCCCAATATCGATAATGCGATCCTTGATCTGGCTGGTGACAGACTGACTTGCCACGAGCGTGTCGCCGGAGAAGAAGATTACCGAGCGGGCGACTATGTTGTTCTGGCGACGGATGACAAGGCGACAAACGAACATCAGGCTCGTCTCGCCAGAAGCTCTGGCGCGTGGGTTTGTCGTACTGATGAGCCTGAAGACAACGATTTTTCCTTTCCCGCGGTTGTCGATCGTTCACCGCTGAAGGTTGCGATCTCCACCGGTGGGGCAACCCCTGCACTGACGCGGCTCGTCAGAGACCGCATCGAAGCATTTATCCCCACAGATTACTCGCGGCTTGGCCAGTGGCTGGAGTCGCTGAGGCTAAGGTTGCGCAGCGAGGGCACACCTAAGGAACGGGGGGTGTTCTGGCGAAGACTGATGCAATCTCAGGCCCCCGATCAGGTGTTGGCAAGACAAGAAGCATCAGCCGATAAGATAGTCGAGGGATTGCTCTCTGGTGAGAATATCTCTGCCGGAGAGGCATTTCTTGTAGGCGCGGGCCCCGGTGATCCTGACTTGTTGACCTTTCGGGCTCTGCGTTTGATTCAGATGTCAGACGTTGTCTTCTACGATCGTTTGGTCAGTCCAGCCATACTCAGCCTATTACCCGATGATTGCGAGCGGCATTACGTTGGCAAGGCGAGGAGCGACCATGCTGTCCCTCAGGATCAAATCAATCAGCGATTGGTTGATGAAGCTCTGAAAGGTCGAAGAGTGCTGCGGCTCAAGGGTGGAGATCCCTTTATTTTTGGTCGTGGCGGTGAGGAAATTCAACAGTTAGCAGAGGCAGGTATTCCATTTCAGGTTGTGCCCGGAATTACCGCTGCAAGCGGCTGCTCATCGTATGCTGGCATCCCGCTTACTCATCGGGATCATGCACAAAGCGTACGTTTCGTAACAGGGCATTTGAAGGACGGCACCTGTAATCTGCCATGGAATGAACTGATTCATCCACAGCAGACACTTGTAATCTATATGGGATTGGTTGGTTTGCCGGAGATCTGCAATCAGCTGATCGCGCACGGCATGCCTGCAGAAACACCGATTGCGTTGATCGAGAAGGGCACCTTACCGGACCAGCAAGTGCACACGGGTACGCTCGCTTCCATGCCTGAATACGTCGCTGACCGGAAGATTCAAGCCCCTACGCTCACGATTGTGGGGAGCGTCGTCAGCCTTCACTCTACGCTTAACTGGCGCTCAGGCCAGTAAGCTTTTATCCCGCTCTGCCCAGGCTTTGCTGCATTGCGATAAAGCGGATACGTAGTCTGTTGACTTAAGCATGGCACACAGGGCCAGGGCGGCTGTGCGTAGCACGGCATCGTGACCATATTGCGAGTGGTCCTGGCCTTGCCAGAGTTTGATGAGATGTTCGGTGTTCGGGCTTGCGGCTTTATCATCATAGTGGGATGAATCATTGGCAATCCGAAACTGGGCTTCTTCACCCTCAACAACCACTGTCACCTGACAGGGACGCTCAGGATTTACCTCAAATTCGCCACCTTCACCCTTGATGATGGCAGCCGTATCCTGATTAATACTTGCCGCCATAGAGTGAGTCGTCCGGTAATCCGGGTGGAATATGCCCTGCACAGAAGGCACGCCTGCCGGAGCGATTGTTTTAAGCACCGTATTGATCGGTGAACGCACCCCCAGGACTGACTTAAGACTAAGCCACTGTTGTAGCGTTGGGTGCACCTCAGAGCAGGGCAGGTAGACTAATGGAGCGGTAATCGTACCCAGGGAATCTCTGGTTGCGGCAGGTAAGCCAAGCTCCTGAAAAACTTCATGGGCATAAACCCGACCCAGAGTGTGAGCCAAAGTGCCGTGTACAAGGATACGATGCCCCATCTGACCAAGCAGTAGCGCAGCTAGCACCCACCACATCGGCTGGCGCCGTTTGCCTGCATAACTCGACCAGACCAGGTCAAAATGTCCAGCTGGCTCGGGCCAGTACTCATTAACTGCAGACGCAAACCCGGCTATTTCATCAGGGGTTTCTTCAAGTACCCGCAGCAGCATAAATATTGCACCGAGTTGAACATCTTCATAACGACCTGCGAGCATCTCGCCCATCGTAAATCGCGCTTCTTCGAACGTCATATTTCGGCTGGCGTTCTTTCCTCTGGCAAGGATGCGCACGTAATCAGCCAGGGCGTGTTGTGTCACAGGCAATTCTCCGGTCTTGGAAGGCCAGCTATTCTTGCGGCTTTTTTCGCCGGACTTTCAGGAAATAATGTCATCAGGTAAATACTCCCTGCTTTGTCAGCACCGAGTGTCTGCTTAATATAGCGGGAGAGGGGTCTCATCGCTGGCGCGAGGTCAAACTCGGCGTAGAAGGCGCGAATGGCATTGATGATTTCCCAATGAGCGTCTGTAAGGATGATACCTTCATCTTGCGCAAGCACTGCAGCAACATCCGCATTCCAGTCGTTAAGTTCAACCAGAAAGCCGTCTTTATCCAGTGTCAGGTCATTGAGGGACGCCATCTCAGAACCAACTTATTACTTGCTGGCTATCTGCCGTCAGGGTTACCCACTCGGGATCGCTGATCAGACGAGCATTAGTCTCATTGATTCCGCGGACCTGAGCGTCCTCTGTCAGCATAAAAAGATCAGCGTCTGAGCTGATCTGCTTTGCTCTCTCGATCTGGTAGCAGCCGTCTCCTGCGAGCAGGACTGCATCCCCCGGCAATAGTGCGGCTTTGACCTGGCTCAGTGTGTCAGGCGAATCTGAAAATAGGGTGTGAACAATCATGATCAGAAAGATACCACATGATGGGCATCTCTGGCCCAGTTTGCCGCTTCCTGCTGCGAAATAGTCTGGCAGGTATCGAAAGTTTTCGGGCTTTCGTCTGAGGTTGCCGGTCCGCCAGCTACAGCAATGTCATCAATACCGTACATCGGGAGTGCCGCAAGTAGCTTAGCCGGGGACTTTCCTCCGGGTTTGCGCGAAGCCTGGCCCGCGTTAAGCCAATCAATGCCGCGACCTGAGAAAAGAATTTTCACTTCGATATCAAAAGCCGCCATAGCCAGTGCATACTCCAGCGCCTCGCAGTCAGGCGTCGGTGGACGAGTGATGTTAATCAGAATGGAAGAGCTCATCAGAATTGCACCATTTTCTCACTGTCATGAACAACCTCGGCCATCTCCCCAAGCCCGGTGAGCGTGAATGAGGGGTGTATCGATGATACGCCAAGGTTATAGCGCTCAGCTTCCCGCTCATCAACAATCCCTCTGCGTACGCTGTTAGCAATGCAGGCGTGTAAAGGGATAGAGATTTCTTCTGCAAGCTCCGCCCAGCTTTGCGCAATCGATTTCTGCCCCTGCGGTGGGGTCTGAAGGCGATTTGCAGCGAGTACAGCATCGCCGTAGAAAAATATCCTCTTTATCGAATGATCACTTTCCAGAGTCGCACGTATAAACCGCATGGCCAATTGATGCTGGCTTCCCTGAAAAGGTGAGCTGGATATGAGTATGGTGTAGTTCACTGAAGCCCCCAAGATTTACCACCCATGATAGCCCTGTGGTTGAGTACTGTCAGCTCTAAAGGTAAGGCGGTAACGAATTGATTTTAAAAAAGAAGTTGACGTGGAAAATGAGAGAGGTAATATAAGCGCCGTTCGGAGGGATGGCTGAGCGGTTGAAAGCACCGGTCTTGAAAACCGGCATAGGTTAATAGCCTATCTAGGGTTCGAATCCCTATCCCTCCGCCACTTATTTCATAAAAAAGCCCAGCATATTGCTGGGCTTTTTTGTTTTTGAATTCATGTTTTCGTATTGATCTGTACAGATACCGTTCTAAAACAAAGATCGGGCTGCAGCGATCAGGACGGATGTGCTCACACATGCCGTCAATGCAATCAGCGCCATCTCTGCCTTTGTTACGCGTGACAGCGATTCTGGTGTAGCAACAATTGCGTAAATAACTCCAGTTTCTTGCTTTGGTCTCATAGCAGTATCCTGTTTGTTGGAACTGCTGAAATCATGCCATCTGCAATCGGGAAAATCGTGCGTACCTCTGTGGCTTTCTGTGACAGACGGTAAGTTTTGCACTCCAGAGTGTGACAGGGATTGTGAAAATAAAGCGCGCTAGTTTGACTGCAGGCCTGTCAGGTATGCAGCGACGGAACGACCCAGGGCGTTGAGGTCGTATCCACCTTCCAGAATACTCAGTACGGGAGTGTTTCTTGTTGCTGCAATGTTATCAATCAAACAGCCAAGCCAGTTATAGTCTGAATCCAGTAAATTCAATTCCGCCATTGGGTCATCTTTGTGGCCATCAAAACCCGCGGAAACGATAATAAGCTCAGGCGCATACGACTTCAGCGCTGGCAGCCAGTGCTCTTCGATCATAGCCCTGAAGGTTGCACTGCCGGTGCCAGACTCAAGCGGAACATTGATCAGGTTATTGAACTTTGACTGCTCGTAGTGAGTGTATGGGTAAAAAGGGTGCTGAAAACTGGAGCAGATGAGAAAACGCTGATCATTCCCAAGAATATCTATAGTGCCATTGCCCTGATGGGCATCGAAGTCGAGAAGGGCTATCCGCTGAAAGTGGTGGACGTCAGCAGCCCTGAGCGCTGATATGGCAACGTTATTGAAAAAGCAGAACCCCATGGCCTTGCGGTGTTCTGCATGATGACCCGGCGGGCGCGTTGCAACGAAGGCACGCGACTGTTCGCCTTTTGCAAGGTCATCCAATGCTGCTGTACAGGACCCTGCCGACCACAAGGCGGCATTGAGTGAGCCGGGTGACATGGCGGTATCTTCGTCAACGTAGATATGGCCATGCTTAGGTTGTATCAGGTGGAGCTGTTCAACATAGCCTTTGCTGTGCGCCCGAAGGATGTCTGGCATATCAGCCGACCGACCATTGACATGAATCAGTTGCTCCCAGATGCCCTGAGATTTAAGCTCCTGCTCTATGGCCATGATTCGCATGGCGTGTTCGGGATGGTCTTCATCCGTAAAGTGCGAGAAGTGCTCTTCCGACGTGTAATACGCTAATGGCATCTGTTCCTGACCGTCTTGTTTTTGCTCAGTGTACTCTCGACTGGCACAAACACAAAAAACCAATGGAGGTTTGATGGGTACCCGATCTCTTGAACGCTTTGTGCAGCCCGAGTCGATCGCTGTGATTGGTGCATCTGACAGGCAGGGCAGTCTTGGCGGTGCAATTGTCAGAAACCTCCTGGAGGCAGGGTACGAAGGCAAAATCCAGCCTGTTAACAGCAAGGGCTATAAAGAGATTTATGGCTTGCCGGCGGTGGCAAAAATAAGTCAGCTGAAGAACCCTCCCGACCTGGCTATTATCTGTACCCCTGCGGACTCCGTTGCGCGTGTAATAAAGCAGCTGCACGCTATTGGTGTCGAGGCCGCCATGGTGCTCACGGGCGGGATGGCGCGCACACGTTCGCGGCAGTTCCGGCCTAACTCGGAAAAAATCGACCGCATCGTTAAACAGACCCGGATGCGGATTCTGGGCCCTGACTGTCTTGGTATCGTTATCCCACACAGGAAGCTCAATGCAAGCTTCCTTCATGTCCCTGTCAGGCAGGGTAGTATTGCCTACATAGGGCAGTCGGGAACGCTCGCCTCTGGCGTAATGGACTGGGCTTACAGCAGGGGAATTGGGTTCTCTCATGTCGCAACGCTGGGTCGCAGCGAGGACGTGACACTTCCGGATCTGATCGATTACATATCTCAGGAACCTAAGGCCCGGACATTGCTCATCCAGCTTGATGAAATTCGCTCAGGCCGGGCGCTGGTTCGGTCTCTGCGCGCAGCTTCCAGGCACAGGCTTGTATTGGCAGTAAAGAATAACCGTTTTTCTGACAGCCCTCTCAATCCTGTGTCTTCTCCTAAAGGATTGTCTCGCCGCGACGACCTGATTGATGAGGTTTTAGCCAGAGCAGGGGTTCTCAGGGTAAATGCAACGGATGAACTGTTTGATTGCGTGGACGCCCTGAGTAATCGCCGCGAACGCTTCGGACCCCGGCTTGCCGTTATTGCGAACGGTCGAGGCCCTGCGATTATCGCGATGGATCGACTACTACACGACGGTGGTGAGCTTGCGACCTTTACGAAGGATGGATCGCAGGTACTGAAGAGCCAGCTTCCAGACTATGTCAAAGCCGAAAATCCGTTGCTTCTTAATCCTGAGCTGAAGCCCGAGCAGTTGAGCGCTGTTGCTAAAACAGTTCTCACGGATCGTAATGTCGACGCACTGCTGGTTATATTCACACCAGGATTGGGAACAGACGCACAAGCAAACGCAGAGGCCCTGATAGAGGTCGCTGCTCATACCCAGAAAATGGTGCTCACGAGCTGGGTCGGTGAATATTCGGTAGAAGGCGCGAGGGCCAGTTTTGATCGCGCAAAAATCCCGACATTTGATACGCCGGACAATGCTATCAAGTCCTACATGTACATGGTTCAGCACCAGAGGACACAGGACCTGTTACGCGAAACCCCGGAAAGTATCGAGATCCCTGTCTCTGCGCAGCACGCCGGACTGGATGAAGAGATTCGTAGCTCTTACAAGGCAGGGGACTATCTATCGCCACCGGATGCCTACAAATTACTCAAAGCGTACGGCTACTCCTGCGCTGATAGCATTTTCAGGACCACCCCAAATAAGCTGATTAAGGACGCTCAAGCAATTCCCAAGCCCTGGGTTCTGCGAGTCCATCACAAGGATTATTTGTATCCTTTTGCCTACGGCACGAACCCTCGTGAGCGTATTCGCAGCGTGGTTCGCGATCTGCACAACGAGAAGGAGCTATTGCCAGCGATCGACTCGCTTTCTCAGGTTATTACTGAGCGATTCCCGGAGAGTCCGATATTGGGATACACGGTACAGACCATGCACCGGGCACTGGATAATCTTCAGTTTTCGTTCGGCATTGGTCGTGACAACGAGGTTGGCCCGTTCATCTTCTTTGGCGGCGGGGGCAGTACCGCCGATATTCTCGTCGATCGCCAGGTGGCGCTCCCGCCTCTGAATGCAAACCTTGCCGAAAAGTTGATCCGCAAATCCCATTTTTATGAGGTTCTTCAGGAACGCTCGGAATACCCTGAAAAAGACTTACTGACACTCGAACGTTGGCTGGTCGCATTGTCTCATCTCGCTCTGAATCACCCATGGCTCTCGGGGCTTGAAGTGAATGCAATCCGCCAGCAGATTGGTCGGTACCGCGTGATTGGTGTGGCTGCTGAAGTCGGAGAGCCAGTTAAATGTGCAATCCTTCCTTACCCGACAGAATTGTCAGGCAGCTACACCTCGCCAAATAACATTGAATATCTTGTTCGGCCTATCCGCGGAGAGGATGAGCCGCAGCTTGATGCCTTTTATCATCGACTGAGCGCAGAAAGTCTCAGGTTGCGTTTTTTCTCTGCTCGCCGGCGCTTTGATCATACCGAGTTGGCTCGCCTTACACAGATAGATTACGACCGGGAAATGGCTTTCGTAGCCTGGTGTGACGGTAAAATATTCGGCGTCGTGAGAGTCTGGATCGATCCTGACGACGTAACCGCTGAGTTCTCTGTAATCGTTGATGATAATTCCAGGGGCGAGCGTCTTGGATTCCACCTGATGAGCCGTATTATCGAGTACCTGAAAGATCGCGGCGTTCTGCAGATCTACGGATCAGTTCTGCCCGAGAACGGGCCAATGCTGAAACTGGCTCAGCGTCTCGGCTTCTCGAACCGGTTGAATACTGCTGACGGTGTTGTTGAGGTGGCAATGATGTTGAACAGTGAAAAGTACGCGTGGCAATCGAAGCGCATGTACCCGGTGTAGTTGCTTTGGTATATTTCACACCTTATCGCAGCCAGCCAATTCTGGAGATGTTTTTTTGATTCGAGTCCTAGTAGTTGATGATCAGGATCTGGTTCGATCAGGTATTTGTCGCTTGCTTGCCGATGCTGAGCAGGTTGAGGTTGTCGGCGATGCTGCCAGTGGCGAAGAGGCCGTGCAGAAAGCGCGCGACCTGGAGCCTGATGTTGTCCTTATGGATATTAACATGCCGGGCATCGGTGGCCTTGAGGCTACCCAGAAGATTCTTCAGCGTCAGCCCGAGATTCAGATTATTGCGCTGACTGTTTACGACGGCGACCCCTACACATCGCGACTCCTGAAAATTGGTGCCTCTGGTTACCTGACCAAAGGTGCACATTTTGATGAAATGCTGAGAGCGATCGTTAAAGTGAATTCCGGCCAGAAATATATCAGTCCTGAAATTGCTCAGAAGTTGGCATTACGCCCATTTCAGGATGATGCTGGATCACCCTTCGAGACCTTGTCTGAAAGAGAGCTCCAGATCTCCATCATGATTGCGAAAGGCCAACGTGTCCCATTAATTGGTGAAGCACTGTTTCTGAGCCCTAAAACGGTCAATAGTTATCGCTATCGCATCTTTGAAAAGCTCGGTATAGAAAAGAGTGACGTGCAGTTAACCCATTTAGCCTTACGGCACGGACTGATTGACGCCAACGAAGTGAATTAATGCCTGACTTCGATATTAAGGCATTCCTGAAGTCGCTTACCCAGAGGGCTGGTGTCTACAGGATGTACGACAAAGACAAGTCGTTACTCTACGTAGGAAAGGCAAAAAACCTGAAGAACCGGGTTTCGAGTTACTTCCGCGCCCGAGGTCTTAACGCAAAGACCGTCGCTTTGGTCAGTCGGATTGATCATATCGATGTCACAGTCACGGGCAGTGAAGTCGAAGCGCTCATTCTTGAGCAGACTCTGATCAAGAAGCATCGCCCGCCGTACAATATCCTGCTCAAGGATGATAAGTCATATCCTTACCTGCACATCTCAGATCACCCTTATCCGCTTCTATCATACGCCCGGGGGCGACGCAGGAAAAAGGGCCTGTATTTTGGTCCTTATCCGAACCCCGGTGCTGCTCGTGAGGCGCAGAACTATCTGCAGCGACTGTTTCTTCTCCGCAACTGTGAAGATAGCTACTTTAATCACCGTAGCCGCCCTTGTTTGCAGTATGAGATTCATCGTTGCTCGGCTCCTTGTGTCGGTCATATATCGAAAGAAGAGTATGAGCGGGACATTCAGCGCGCAAGAATGTTTCTCGAGGGTAAATCCCGCGAACTTATCTCTGACCTTCAGGCTGGAATGGAGCAGGCAGCGGAGGATCTTCAATTTGAGAAGGCAGCTGAGTTCAGAGATAGAGTAGAGCTACTGAGGCGTATCCAGGAACGCCAGATGGCAGAGTCTGGAGAGAAAAATGCGGACGTCTGGGTCGCAATTGAGTGGCAGGCAATGATCTGCGTTCAACGCCTCACCTTTCGTAAAGGGCGCCTCACCAACTCCCAGAGTTTTTTTCCGGAAGATAAAATTGGGGTGCCACTTGAGGAGTTGTTTGTTTCCTATATCGAGCAGTTCTATCTGGGAGGTCATGCGAGTGATACCTTGCCCGAAGTTCTCATTGCTGACATAGAATCCGATGTGCTTGCACCTATGCTGTCAGCACTTAAAGAGCAAGGCCTCTCGTTGCAGCACCAGAGAGGTGTGCGAGGCGACGGTCGACAATGGCTGGCAATGGCTGAAGAGAACGCCAGAGCGGGTATACAGTCTGTCATGTCGGGCCGACAGGCAGCGCAAAGCAAGCTCGATGCAGTCGCTGATCTTCTGAAACTGAATTTTGTTCCGGCCCGGATAGAGTGTTTCGATATCAGTCATGCTCAGGGTGAGGCTGCGTACGCATCTTGCGTTGTCTATGGCAAAGAAGGGTTGGACAAGTCACGCTATCGGCGTTTCTCGGTGAAAAACGTCACTGCAGGGGATGACTACGCAGCACTTGAAGATTCTGTCCGCAGGCATCTCACGCGCATGCTTGAGCAGAATGACCTCCCGGATATTCTTTTGATTGATGGCGGCAAAGGTCAGGTCTCAAGGATTGATCAGGTCCTGGATGAGCTACAGATTGCCGATGTGTACTTACTTGGCATATCAAAGGGGGCGACCCGAAAGTCAGGGTGGGAATACTTGTGGCGACCGCAGACCGCGAAACCTATTCTTCCCGATGCTCATGATGCAGGCTTTCGCCTTCTGCAGTACGTTCGCGACGAGGCGCACCGCTTTGCTATAACCGGCCATAGAAAAGAGCGGGCTAAGAAGCGCGGGCAGTCGGATCTTGAGAAATTACCCGGAGTGGGACCAAAAAGGCGAAGAGAGCTTTTGCTTCACTTCGGCAGTCTGCGTAATATGCGCGGTGCGCCGCGGGCTGAGTTCGAAAAAGTCCCGGGTATCAGTAAAGCATTGGCAGGGCAGATTTTCGCTGCGCTCCATGGTGAAGAACAGGAGTAGTACCGGCAATGAACATACCTAATATACTGACTATGGGGCGGATATTGGTGATTCCGCTGATGGTGGTATGTTTTTACTGGTTAGGGGAGAGTGGCCGCGTCTGGGCATCCCTGTTATTCGCGGCGGCTGCGGTCACTGACTGGCTGGATGGTTATCTCGCACGAAAACTTGACCAGACGTCGGCGCTAGGTGCGTTTCTTGATCCGGTCGCAGATAAGCTGATTGTCTCGGTTGCTCTGGTACTGCTCGTGGAGCATTTTGCACACCCTTGGTTAACGATTCCGGCAATGGTGATCGTTGGCAGAGAAATCGTAATTTCGGCACTTCGTGAGTGGATGGCAGAGCTTGGAAAGCGGGCCAATGTCGCTGTCAGTCAGTTGGGTAAGATAAAAACTGCACTCCAGATGGTCTCTATAACCGTGCTGCTGGGTGCATCAGAGGGAAGCCTGCTGGAGGTTCTTGGGATTTACGCACTTTACGGAGCGGCGATTCTGACTCTCTGGTCCATGCTGATCTATCTTAAGGCCGCGTGGCCTGAGCTGAGACGCTAACAATTTCGGGAAAATAATTCTCTAAGTTGTTAAAAAGTAAGAAAAAAGGCTTGACTGGTTACACGTATTATTTAAAATGCGCAGCACTTAAGCGGGAATAGCTCAGTTGGTAGAGCACAACCTTGCCAAGGTTGGGGTCGGGAGTTCGAGCCTCCTTTCCCGCTCCATTCTTTCTTACCCTAAGAAATGAATATCAAAGCGCGTCACTAGAGCGCTGTTTATGTAAGTGCACTGGCTCCAGTGCAACCGCCAAGCTCCTGCTTGGCAGAATACGGCGCGATAGCAAAGCGCTGTTTATGTAAGTGCACTGGCTCCAGTGCAACCGCCAAGCTCCTGTTTGGCAGAATACGGCGCGATAGCAAAGCGGTTATGCACTGGATTGCAAATCCACGTAGGCCGGTTCGACTCCGGCTCGCGCCTCCACTTACTTTCTGACACCTCTGTCAGAAGCCCGTTCGCCCGGGTGGTGGAATTGGTAGACACAGGAGATTTAAAATCTCCCGACCTTATGGTCGTGCCGGTTCAATTCCGGCTCCGGGCACCATATCATAGCCCCACACCCTCTACGTAAAGCAATCGTATCCAATAACTATGTTCCCAGATTATATCGAGCCGGTTTTTCGCCCGCCCTCAGAAGGGCGATCTATGATTTTTCAGGTTACCAACGGGTGTTCCTGGAACAACTGCACCTTCTGCGATATGTACACTCAGCCTCAGAAGAAGTTCAGGGCCCGCAACGAGGATGAGGTGCTCGCAGAAATTAAAAATGCGGCAGCGGTCGGCCCGAGATTTGAAAAGGTGTTTCTGGCAGATGGCGATGCACTTGTCCTCCCTGTTCGGCGCCTCGAAAACATTCTTCAGCAGATCAGAGAGAGTCTCCCCTGGGTTAAGCGTGTAGGTGCCTATTGCCTGCCGCGGAACATCAGAAAGAAGTCTGTTGAGGATTTGCAGCACCTGAGAGAGCTGGGGCTTGGCATCGCTTACGTTGGAGCTGAAAGTGGAGACGACGACGTTCTCAAGGCCATCGCAAAGGGGGAGACATACCAGTCCACCCTGGAGGCGCTCCTTAAGCTGAAAGCAGCCGGCATCAGCTCATCAGTCATGGTACTAAATGGTATGGGAGGGCGCTCACTGAGTCACCAGCATGCAGTCAACACAGCAAAGCTGATGACAGAGGCTCAGCCGGAGTTTCTTTCAACCCTGGTAGTGAGCTACCCGCTTGGCCAGAAACGTGTCGAACAGGGTTTCGAAGAAGCAGGTTTCGACTACGAATTGCCGGACCAGCACGAACTTTTTGTTGAACTCCGTACCTTTATCGACAGTCTGGATTTGAAAGATACAGTATTCCGTAGTGATCACGCGTCTAACTACCTCCCTCTCAAGGGGAATCTCGGGGCGGATAAGCAGGCATTACTCGCCCAGCTTGATACTGCGATCAATAAACCAGACTCCATCAGGTTGCGACAGGAGTGGCAAAGAGGACTTTAAGGCAGGCCGATGAACTTAGATGATATAAGCAAGGCTTTCGATCTCGACAAAGTGCAGGCATACCCATTAGACAAATGGACTCCCGATTTGTCTGGGGATATAGACATCCGGGTAGCGAAAGATGGCAGGTGGTTTCACGAAGGTGGCGAAATCAGCCGCAAGCCTTTGCTGAGGCTCTTTGCATCTCTTGTAAAACAAGAAGGCAATGAATTTTTCCTCGTTACGCCGGTTGAGAAGTGGCGCATAAAAGTAGAAGACACGCCCCTTCATGTGATTTCACTGGTTGGGGAGCCTGATGCTGGGGTTAGTGCGGTTTTATCGAATGGCCAGGTGGAGCTTCTCGATAGCAATAGCGGGATTACATTGACCAAACTGGATGAGAATGACATTCCAGTTATAACGACAGCGCAAGGACTAACTGCACGCTTTTTGAGGTCAGCCTATTACCAGCTCTTAGAAATGGGCGAGCTTACAGAGGGCGGTTTTTCGATGCGCTCGGGTCAGAGCTCGGTTTCCTTCACTTTGTAAGCGAAGGCTGATACGTCATATTGTGCCACGTTGCTATTGAGGGCCTCATAAACCCTTGTGTATTGGCTGTAACAAGGTAGTTTGCTACTGAGTGTCAGTTGCACAAGTATGGTGCCGGACGTAAACTGATGTAACTACAATAAAAACTTGATGGATCGCCTATCATGAAGAAATCACTACTCGCGGGCTGCATAGCACTCGCTACCGCAGGTACTCAGGCTGAACTCTCGCCTATGTCTGAGTTTGAGCTGCATAACGTTACTGGCCAGGCCGGTGTAGACATCGAGCTAGATGTTGGTGTGCAAGTTGGAGAGATTCGCTACACCGATACGGAGGAGGTCGTTGGCGGCGTCAGCGATGGCGACGGAGGCAGCTTGACTATTTCAGACGTTTACATCGGTGGCGGGGAGGATCGTAACACTCTCTTTGGCTTCAGCAATCCTGGCAACACCGCCAACCTGAACAATCTCAGATTTAAGATTGACATCGACCAGGATGGCTCCTTACTTGTTCTTGGTGAGCCCACCTCTGGCGGTGTAGGGGTTGTTGACATCCTCTTGACCACCGGTGAGATAGCTGTTGAAGGTGCAGGCGGCATCAACCGACATGTTCTCGTTGATAGTATTAGCATGTACGGTGGCGCGCTTGCTCTTGAAATGCGCGTCGATGGTGCAACTAACGACATCGAGTTTTACACTGCAATTGGCATTGAGGATCTCGATATCGACATGTCGTCTTCTTTCGGAATTGTTATTGAAGATGCTGTTGTTGCAGGTAATTCATACAATGAAAAGTTGGCTGCAAATCGCACGCCTGATGCTAGCGACCGTGTCGCCAAACTGTATGTGAACATGAGTACAGATGTTGCAGATGGTGTAAGGTTTGATTTTGCATCTCCGTTTGATGATGAGAATGTTATCGACGTTCGCATGCCTAGCGTCAGTGTTGGAGGCAGTCAACTGGGCAGCATTGTAATTGATGACTTTCAGTTCCGTGGCGTATCGATGGTTGTGTCGGGCCGCTGAGTCGCAATATGGCGCCCCTAAACAAGAAAGGGCTATCGGGCCCTTTTGGTTAAAACGTCACTATCAAGACAATAAAAAAGGGCCTTTCGGCCCTTTTTATTGTCTTACATATTTGGATAGTTTGGACCGCCGCCGCCTTCTGGCGTAACCCAGGTGATGTTCTGGGCAGGATCTTTAATATCACAGGTCTTGCAGTGCACGCAGTTCTGAGAGTTGATCTGGAAGCGCTGACCATTCTCATCCTCCACCACTTCATAAACACCGGCAGGGCAGTAGCGCTGCGCAGGTTCATTGTACTTAGGCAGGTTCTGAGATAAAGGAATCGACGCATCCGTCAACTTCAGGTGGCAAGGCTGGTCTTCTGCGTGGTTTACGTTACCCACGAAGACAGAGCCGAGCTTATCAAAACTGAGCTTGCCGTCTGGTTTCGGGTAGTCGATCTTCTTGCAATCAGCTGCTGGCTTGAGCATTTCATGATCCGCCGTCTTGTCATGCAACGTGACAGGAATCGGGAAAATGTTCTGATCGATAAAGTTGAAGGCTGCACCACCGAATGTACCGAACTTGTGCATTGCAGGGCCAAAGTTACGGCTGCGATGCAGTTCTTCCCATGCCCATGATGCCTCAAAGGCTGCAGTGTATTCGTTGATTTCGTCATTGGCACGATCAGCCTGAAGCGCCTTGAACATTTCTTCTGCTGCCACAAGGCCACTCTTCATCGCGGTGTGAGTACCCTTGATCTTAGCGAAGTTAAGCGTACCCGCGTCACAACCAATTACCAGACCACCTGGGAAGGTCATTTTAGGCAGGCAGTTCAGGCCGCCTTTGGCGATCGCGCGCGCGCCATAAGATACGCGCTTACCACCTTCAAGGTACTGTTTCAGTACTGGGTGGTGCTTCATGCGCTGGAATTCATCAAACGGGCTGACGTGTGGATTGCTGTACGACAGATCCGTAATCAGGCCAACAACAACCTGGTTGTTTTCAGTGTGATACAGGAAGAAACCACCGGTAGAGCCAGACTCACTGAGCGGCCAGCCCGCCCCGTGCAGAACCAGACCTTCCTGGTGCTTTGCAGGATCAATATCCCACAGCTCTTTGATACCAATGCCGTAGTGCTGAGGATCTTTGCCAGCGTCAAGATTGAATTTAGCAATGAGCTCCTTGCCTAGGTGACCACGACAGCCCTCTGCAAACACGGTGTATTTGGCACGCAGTTCCATACCAGGCATGTAGCTGTCTTTCTCTGAGCCGTCTTCAGCAACGCCCATATCACCAGTAACAACACCCTTGACAGTATCATCTTCAATGATCAGAGATGCTGCTGGGAAGCCCGGATAGATTTCTACACCAAGAGCTTCGGCTTGTTCGCCCAGCCAGCGGCACACATTACCGAGAGACACGATGTAGTTTCCATCGTTATGCATCGGCTTAGGAATCGCCCAGTGTGGAGTTTTGACAGACTTTTCATCGGAAGTAAGGAAGTAAACTTCATCACCTTTGACTGGCGTATTCAGCGGAGCACCCATCTCTTTCCAGTTTGGAAAGAGTTCCGTGAGCGCTCGGTCTTCGATGACCGCACCGGAAAGGATGTGTGCACCAATCTCAGAACCTTTTTCAACCAGGCACACTGAGATTTCCTGGCCTGCTTCTTCTGCCAGTTGTTTGATACGACAAGCTGCCGACAGGCCTGAAGGGCCGCCGCCGACGATGACTACGTCGTATTCCATTACGTCACGTTGCATAGATGATCTCCTCAAATCACGATGGGAGTGCCGCATTCGCGGTCGTTGCTTCACCGGTTGGCCCGGTTCGAAAAAATGGTGGCCATTATACGGCGAGAAGACTGTCAGGCAACTTATTTAGAGGCAGAAGTACCGTATTTACTGGACTGAATCAGTACTGAGAATAGCTCACACTTGACCTGAAGTGTCACAATCCCAATAATGTGGCCCGCTGGAAAGGGTATCGGGCAATGTTTTAGCTGCAAATCACCCTTTAATCATCCACTAGAGAATACGAGGAATCTATGAAGGTTCTTGTCGCTGTAAAACGCGTTATCGACTACAACGTCAAAGTACGCGTAAAAGCAGACAACTCTGATGTTGATCTGACTAACGTCAAAATGGCTATGAACCCATTTTGTGAAATTGCCGTAGAAGAAGCAGTTCGCCTGAAAGAAAAGGGTGTTGCTTCTGAGATCGTTGTTGTTTCTATCGGCCCTAAAGTTGCTCAAGAGCAAATCCGTACTGCTCTGGCACTGGGTGCTGACCGCGGCATTCTGATCGAAACAGAAGAGAAGCTGGAGCCGCTGACAGTTGCCAAGCTGCTGAAAGGCGTTGTTGAGAAGGAACAGCCACAGATCGTTCTGATGGGCAAACAGACCATCGACAGCGACAACAACCAGACTGGCCAGATGCTGGGGGCGCTGACTGGCATGCCGCAGGGTACATTCGCTTCAGAAGTTGCTGTAGATGGCGACAAAGTTAACGTTACTCGTGAAATTGACGGCGGTCTGCGCACTGTAGCTCTGAACCTGCCAGCAATCGTTACGACTGACCTGCGTCTGAACGAACCACGTTACGCGTCACTGCCTAACATCATGAAAGCTAAGCGCAAGCCGCTGGATACCACTACGCCTGCAGACCTCGGTGTTGAAGTTAAATCAACTCTGTCTCTGGTTAAAGTGACTCCGCCAGCCGAACGCTCTGCTGGTATCAAGGTTGACAGCGTTGCGACGCTGGTTGATAAACTGAAAAACGACGCGAAAGTGCTCTGAGAGAGGTTGG
Source organism: Thalassolituus sp. (assembly GCF_984348125.1). Classification (NCBI taxonomy): domain Bacteria; kingdom Pseudomonadati; phylum Pseudomonadota; class Gammaproteobacteria; order Oceanospirillales; family Oceanospirillaceae; genus Thalassolituus; species Thalassolituus sp. The sequence continues at coordinate 14,110 of NZ_CFHJLR010000025.1, read as the reverse complement.
TGTAATGGCAATTTTAGTAATCGCAGAACACGATAACGCCACTCTGAAAGGCGCTACCCTGAACACTATCACTGCTGCTACCAAAATTGGTGGCGATGTTGAAGTTCTGGTTGCAGGCTCCGGTTGTGGTGCGGCTGCAGAAGCTGCTGCAAAAGTAGCTGGTGTTGCAAAAGTACTGGTAGCGGACAACGCTGCTTACGAATATCAGCTTGCTGAAAACATGGGCGAACTGGTTGCTGAGCTTGGCAAAGGCTACAGCCATATCCTGGCAGCTGCTACCACGACTGGCAAAGACTTCCTACCACGCGCAGCGGCGCTGCTGGACGTCAATATGATCTCTGAAGTTATTGGTGTTGAAGGTGAAGATACATTCGTTCGCCCAATCTACGCTGGTAACGCAATCGCTACTGTTAAGTCTTCTGACAGCATCAAAGTGATGACTGTTCGTGGCACTGCATTTGATGCAGCTGCTGCAGAAGGTGGTTCAGCTGCGACTGAGTCTGTTGATATTGCAAAAGACGCTGGCGTTTCTGCTTTCGCAAGCGAAGAACTGGCCAAGTCTGACCGTCCTGAACTGACTGCGGCAAGCGTGGTTATTTCTGGTGGTCGCGGCATGGGCAATGGCGACAACTTCGAAATGCTGTACAAAGTTGCAGACAAGATCGGCGCTGCTGTTGGTGCATCTCGTGCTGCAGTTGATGCTGGCTTCGTTCCAAACGACATGCAGGTTGGTCAGACGGGTAAAATCGTTGCTCCAGATCTGTACGTTGCAGTCGGTATCTCTGGTGCTATCCAGCACCTTGCAGGTATGAAGGACTCTAAAGTCATTGTTGCTATCAACAAAGACGAAGAGGCTCCTATCTTCCAGGTTGCAGACTACGGTCTGGTTGCTGACCTGTTCGACGCGGTTCCTGAACTGGAATCTGCTCTCTAAGGTTTATTAAGCCTTAGAAAAAAGCCCGGCTATTGCCGGGCTTTTTCGTTTTGGCCATATTCAGCTGAACAAGTGTCTTGTCATGCTCTTGTCATTTATCTGTAATAGGGTACTTTACACAACCGCTCGGAGAGAGTTGGTCGTGTTTTACTGGCAATTACATAGGATGTCCCTTTGAAAGTCACCGTTGCTGGCTCCGGTTACGAGTCATTTGTCATTAGCGCCTGTCTCGCTGAAATGGGCAATATCATCACCCATTATTCTCAGACTCCCCCGACTAACGTTCACGACCTGAGTTTCCATGAGCCGGGCTTGCCGGCCATGCTCGAAAGTAACGTTTCTGCTCGACGACTTTCGTTCTCAGATGACATCTCCCTCGCAAGTGACTGTGATCTATGCATCCTTGCTTTGGGGCACGCCGACACTGTTGACGTACAGGCATTAGACTTTGCTACTGAGTTTGGGGCTGCACTTAACAGCGAAACGATTCTGGTAAATTCAAGCCCGACGTCGCTGGGAGTAACAGAGAAAATGCTCGAAGCCGTTCAGTCTTCAGGAAACACGGTGAACATCGTCTGCTATCCCGTCTTTCTGAAAGAAGGTGAGGGGGTCGAAGATTTCATGAGGCCTGACCGTATCGTTCTTGGTACTGAGAGCTACGAAGCTCGATCTGTCATGGTGTCGCTCCTGAGACCGTTCAGTCGTCAAAAGGATCGGGTTATACCCATGAGTATCCGTGATGCGGAACTGACCCGCCTTGCGGCCAGTGCGATGCTGGCGACCAGGATTTCATTGATGAACGAAATTGCTGCGATCGCTGAGTCATTTGGGGCTGATATTGAGGCTGTTCGCAGTGGTATAGGGGCAGATTCACGGATCGGCTATTCTTACCTGTATCCTGGTGTAGGCTACGGCGGGGTTTGCCTTCCCGGTGATATTAACGAGCTTATCAATGAAGCGACCGGCAAAGACATACAACCCGTTTTGCTTAATGCCGTACTGCAGCGGAACAGCATGCAGCAGGAGTGGGCCGCATCTGCCCTGAGAGACTGCCTCGGCGATCTGCGCGGTAAACAGATTGCTGTCTGGGGGCTGGCATTCCGTCCGGAAACCGCAGATGTGTCCGGATCGGCTGCCATTGTATTGATTCGTCAACTGCTTGATGCTGGCGCGACTGTCGCGGCGTATGATCCCATGGCAATGGAGGCCGCGAATAAGGTTCTCGGAGAGCAAGCTGGCGTGACCTTCTGCAGCCACCAATACGATGCGCTGACGGATTCCGATGCGCTGGTACTGATGACAGAGTGGAAACCGTTCCGCCAACCAGATTTCAATGCGATCGGAAAGCTTCTGAAACAACCGGTTATTATTGATGGCCGCAATCAATATGATTCTGCCGCACTGAAACAAGCTGGCTTTACTTACCGCGGCGTTGGCCGTGGTAACAGAGAATAATTAGAGACATGACTGCAGTACCAGAAGAAACACAACCGGAACAGAGTCAGGCTGTATCAGGCGGTAGCCTGGCAGTGCGCCTGCCTTTCAGTTTTGCAAAACGTTATGGCGTTCTGGTCGACGCCAGCAGCGATACATTGCACGTACTTCACAAGGAGGGGTTGAACCCCCAAGCGTTAATGGAAGTTCAGCGACATCTGGGCCGTCCTTACAACCTTGAAGCAATTCCAGACGACGAATTCGATCGTAGACTAGGGCTTGCTTATCAGAGCGACTCCTCCGAAGCGATGGAGATGGTTGAAGGCCTCGGTGATGATATGGACCTCGCCAGCCTTGCAGACTCGGTCCCTGAAACGGAAGATCTGCTTGAGCAGGAAGGCGACGCGCCGATCAAGCGCCTGATTAATGCTTTGCTTACTGAAGCCGTCAAAGAAAGCGCCTCAGATATTCACGTCGAAACCTACGAAAAACGCCTTGTTGTGCGCTTCCGTGTGGATGGCGTATTACGTGAGGTGGTTCAACCGAAGAGAGCACTGGCCGCCTTGCTCGTCTCCCGGATCAAAGTCATGGCAAAACTCGATATTGCCGAGAAGCGTGTCCCTCAGGACGGTCGGATCGCGCTTCGCATTGGCGGACGGGAAGTCGATGTTCGTGTTTCTACCATGCCTTCAAGTCATGGCGAACGTGTAGTTATGCGTCTGTTGGATAAGCAGGCAGGACGACTGAGTCTTGGTCAGCTTGGCATGTCGTCCCGTGATCTTCAGACGATGCGTAACATCATCAGCAAGCCTCACGGCATTATTCTGGTGACTGGCCCCACGGGCTCGGGTAAGACCACGACGCTGTACGGAGCACTCAGCGACCTTAACGATACCAGTCGCAACATCCTGACTGTAGAAGATCCGGTAGAGTACAGTCTTCCGGGTATTGGACAGACTCAGGTAAACCTGAAGGCCGATATGACCTTTGCGAAGGGGCTGCGTGCGATACTGCGCCAGGACCCTGATGTCGTAATGATTGGTGAAATACGTGACCTGGAAACCGTTGAGATTGCCATTCAGGCTTCTCTTACCGGTCACCTTGTATTGTCGACGCTACACACAAACACCGCTGTAGGCGCCATCACCCGACTACAGGACATGGGCGTGGAACCTTTCCTGCTGTCATCTTCTGTAATCGGCGTTATTGCTCAGCGCCTCGTTCGTGTTCTGTGTGACGACTGCAAAGTACCTGCAGTAGCGGATAGTGCAGAGTGTGAACTGCTCGGTATACCGGAATCCGAAGCCCCCGTTATTTATCACGCAAAGGGCTGCGACAAGTGCAATCAACTCGGTTATCGCGGTCGTCAGGGGATCTACGAGATCATTGAAGTGGATGAAGGTATGAAGACCCGAATTCACGACCAGGTCGGCGAGCAGGAGCTCGAAGCCCATGCTCGACGCCTTGGGCCAAGCATTCGCCAGGATGGCATACGCAAAGTTCTGGGTGGTCACACCACAATTGAAGAACTTCTGCGGGTAGCAAAAGGTTAATGCATGGCAGCGTTTGAATATCAGGCTCTGGACGTTAAGGGTCGCCAGAAGAAGGGCGTTCTGGAGGGCGATAGTGCGCGCCAGATTCGCCAGCAGTTGCGCGAAAAGGGGTGGATGCCGCTCGAGGTGTCACCCACAACAGAGAAGCAGGCCAGTACGGGCTTCAGCCTGTTTAATCGAGGGCCCTCGTTATCCGTTTCGGATCGTGCGTTGCTTACCCGACAGTTGGCCACCCTTATTGGCGCAGGCTTGCCGATTGATGAGTCACTGAAAGCGCTTGCCGATCAGACCGAACGCCAGAAAACCAAAGCCATGGTATTGGCCATTCGCGCAAAGGTTCTGGAAGGCTACACACTTGCGAAGGCACTTGAGGAGTATCCTCGTGCTTTTCCTCTGCTGTTCCGTTCAACGGTCAGTGCCGGTGAGCATTCAGGCAATCTTGCGCCCGTATTGATTCGTCTTGCAGATTATTCCGAGCGCTCACATGAGTCTGCCCAGAACATCCGCAATGCGGCGATCTATCCAGTGCTGCTTACGTTCGTAGCCACCGCATTGGTTATTGGCCTGCTTACCTATGTCGTTCCCGATATTGTCGAAGTCTTTGTGAAGAACGGGCAGGAACTACCCGGTCTGACGCAAGCCATGCTGGACGCCAGTTATTTTCTCAGCAACTACGGCATCTATCTCGCTGCGGCTATGGTGCTGGCATTAGTTACGTTTGCACAGCTGATGCGACAAGAGAATTTCAGAAGCAAAGTACATCACCTCATTCTGAAAACCCCCCTCATCGGGCGATTTGTGCGTGATGTAAACACCGCGCGTTTCGGCAGTACTCTCGCCATTCTTACCAGCAGTGGTTTGCCTCTTGTTGAAGCCATGCGGATAGCCAGTGACGTCGTGCTGAATCTCCCTATTAACCGCTCACTGAGTGAGGCGACGGTTCGCGTTAGCGAAGGGGGGAGCTTGCATAAGTCGCTTCAGGAAACACGATACTTTTCACCCATCATGCTGCACATGATTGCCAGCGGCGAAAGCAGTGGTGAACTGGACAGCATGCTGGCCCGTACCGCAGAACAGCAGGAAAAGGCCCTGGAGAGCACAGTCTCAGGACTGGTATCGATCTTTGAACCTATCATGCTTTTATTTATGGGTGGTGTCGTGGCGCTCATTGTTGCTGCGATCATGTTACCGATTCTCGAATTACAACAAATGGTGCAATAGGAGTTAATTCATGCGTCAGTCTCTAGCTAAGAAACAAAAACAAGGCGGCTTCACCCTGATTGAGGTGATGGTCGTAATCGCCATCATCGGCGGCATCCTCGCCATGGTTGCCACCAACATTATCGGCTCGGCTGATCAGGCTCGTGTGGATACCACCAAGAACCAGATTAAGCTCATTGAAGGTGCGCTGGATATGTACAAGCTACATAACTTCCGTTACCCAACCACAGAGCAGGGTCTTGAAGCACTTGTGCAGAAACCGTCCTCATCGCCAGAACCAAAGAATTACCAGAATGGCGGCTACCTGAAAGGTGGCAAAATGCCTGTCGATGCGTGGGATAACGAATTCCTGTACTTCGAAGACAAAGGCAAGTACGAAATCATTTCATTGGGTTCGGATCAGGCTGAAGGCGGCGAAGGCGATGCTGCAGACATCAGCAATCTGGATATCTGATTGGCATGAGGCAGCGCGGTTTTACACTGGTTGAGGTTATGGTGGTGCTGGTCATTGTTGGCCTGCTCCTTTCCATGGTGAACCTTAATTTCAGTGACCGCGCTGCTCAGCAGGAAACCGAACAGTTTGCCCAGAAGCTGGATGTTGCTTTCAACAGATACAGAGAAGAAGCTGTCTTTCAGAATCTGGATCTCGGTGTTGCCTGGGTTCCTGGCGAGTTCAATTTGGTGGGGTTTTACGATCTCCGACTGAAGAGTGTTGCCGAAGGCCTGACCGAAGAAGAACTATCACGACTCTCAGAAAATCCATGGGCTCCCATTGATGCCGCTCTGGCTCAATCCATGAGCATTCCTGAAACAGTAGAGATCCGCATTCTGGTTAACGATGAGGAACTTGATCCGCCAGAAGAGCCCGATGAGAACGGAGCAATTCCTGCTCTGATCTTTCTGTCTTCAGACGAATACATTCCTTTCGTTGTTGAGCTCACGCACCCTGATGATGAAAGTTTTGTAATACGGCTCATCGGAGACGGGATCGGCCCCATCAGGCGCCGGATGGAGCGTCTGGATGTCTGATTTTCATCGTTCAGGGTCACGTCAATCCGGATTCACGCTGCTCGAAGTTATGGTCGCGGTCGCCATCTTCGCTGGTATTGCGATTACGATTTCCGATACAGCAAGCATGCGCGTAAACAACCTGTTGAGCATGCGAACCATGACACTGGCGTCTTTCGTTGCTGAAAACCGCCTGACCGATATACGCCTTGCGGGTGTGCCACCGCAAGCTGGGGAAACCAACGATATCGTCGAGATGGCAGGCCAGGAATGGCACCTTTTTACTGAAGTCACTAAGACTCAGTTCCCCGGACTGGTGCGCATTGATGTTGCGGTCGCACCAGAGATCAGTCCGGACAACCCCGTCATTACTCTGTCGACGATCATGGGGCCGAACTGATGAATTCCCGCGGTTTTACGCTCCTTGAGGTATTGGTTGCTGTCGCCATATCTGCAACCGTCGGCATTGCAGCTGTGCAGCTTCTCAGCAACATATCAGGTGTAAATAAAGCATCTATTGAGAAGGCCGATGATCTGGCTGCTCTTCAGCGACTGAACCAGGTAATGGGTCGCGATCTGGGCCAATACATCAATCGCTCAATACGCGACGAGTACGGAGACACTATCCCAGCACTCATGGTCGGTTCGGGTGATTACCCAATAGAGTTGACGATTGCAGGCTGGAGAAACAATCCGGTGACAGAAGACCCGAGAGCCACTCTGCAACGCATAGCCTATCGGAGCGAAGACATTTTTTCTGAGCCCTGCGAACCCGCACTGGAGAGAATTGCGTACGAGCAGGGCCTGGATCCGGATGATGCTGACGTTGAGGGCGAGTGTCTGGTTCGTTATTACTGGAAAGTCCTCGACCGCGGCGATGTGTCAGATCCACTGTCTCAAGTCGTTTACGACCTGATCGAAGACGTTCGGTTCGAAGCCGTTGTGGCGACACCGTCCACCACCGACATTCCAGAACTCAACTCCGTCGACTACTGGCCCCCGGTCACAGAGGTAGAAGACGCTCGCATCGCTGCGATCAAGGTATTCTACACGGCGCCCGGGTATGGAGAAATAATGCGACAGTGGCCGGTCAGTCATGAATAGTTATCCTACTCTGCGATCCGGTCAGGGCGGTATGGTACTGCTGATGGTGCTCCTTATATTCTCGGTTGTCGCCATCCTTGCGACCTCGATGATAGAGCGGCAGGCGATTGATATTGAACGCTCTCAGACTCTTTTTACCCAACAACAGGCGCGCCTGTACGCCCTGGGTGCAGAATCGGCAACGCGCACTGGCCTGTTTATGGACTGGGAGGCCGATAGCGGAATTGACCACGCAGCCGAAGAGTGGAACATTGAAAGGACGTTTCCGCTTGATCCGGGCGTGATCACCATCCGAATACAGGATGCGCAAGGGCGGTTTAACCTCAACAGTCTTCTGCCGGGGGGCAATGCCACTGTTTACGAACAGCGCTTCCGCAACCTGCTTAGCTTGCTGGGTCTCGAGGTAAGCATCGCCAGCGACTGGGCCAAGTGGCTGAATCAGGAAAGCAACGTCGACAGCAAGTACCTGTCGATGGACCCCGGCTACAGGCCCGCTTACCAGGCCTGTAGCCATAGCAGTGAGCTAATGCTTATTGAAGGCGTTGATCTGGATGTCTACGCCAAGCTTGAGCCCTATATAACGTGTTTGCCTGCAGCGGTTCAGCTCAACGTAAATACAGCGCCTGATTTTGTTCTTGCTGCACTGGACAGTCGCCTGACGTTAACTGATGCGGAACAGATCATTGCAGGGCGAGGCGGCGAAGGTTACCGGAGTGTTCAGGATTTTCTGGGGTCCGCTCCGGTCAGCAACCTCCGTACAGAGTCGCCAGCTGATGATGGAACAGGCAGGCAGGATGCGGTGACTCCGTTAGTTGAAACTGATTTCTCTGTCACTACAGAGTATTTTGAGATGTTCGCACGTATTGATCTTAACGGTCGCATAGGTACTGTAGAGGCCTTGATACGGCGAAATATAGCCGATGGTAAGATGGATACCATCAGAAGAGATTTTTCACGCCGGGCTGCACGCGAAGCCTGGTGATATGCACGCGTAAGAGTGACCGATGAATAGCAAAAATAACCGGGTTGAGTGGGCTGCAGATCAAGGTATCTGGCTAATCACAGAAACCGCAGGCAACCCACCACGTAACCTTGAAGACTGGGCGGAAGAGCAGGCGGAGATGAGCAGCGTCTCGCTGGTGCTTTCTGCGACCAACTATGCAACGCACTGGGTGTCATTACCTGGAGTCAAGGGGCGCCACCTGAATCGTGCACTGCCTTTCGCTCTTGAGGAAGTATTGATCAGAGACGTCAGCGACTACACCGTCGTGCCTGGTGGTAGCCTGGGTGGTAAGCATAAAGCCTATGTCGTGGAATCTGATCTGGTCGATCGATTGATCGAATTGCTGGCAATTCACCATTTGCGTTTAAGTGCTCTGCATCCTGAAACCGCAGGATATGCCGGAAGCCAGATCGTACGCTCAAAGTCAGGATGGATTGTCAGTCTCGAGGGTGTGTTCGAAGGCTGGGTTCCAGATGCTGCTCTGCCAGCCGTACTTGAGGGCGTCAGCGATAAAGTCCAGGGTGAAGAACTCACTATCAGCGCATCCTCTATGGATGAGGGCAATCTGCTCAAGACCACCATATCAAGCGGCTACCCAGATTCCTTTGACAGCATCTCTGTCAGCACATCCAAGCCAGAAACCAAAGAGAACGCGATATCTCTTCTTCAGGGTAAGGCAGCCAGCGCCGGACGTGAGAAGAAGCCTGCGCCATGGTGGACAGGCATTGCCAGCTTCGCAGCGATCTTCGCTGTATTCGCGTGTGGTTTTCTTATTGTCGACAACCACCGTACCGCTGAACAGATTGATATGGTTTCAAACAGCAGTCAGAAACTTTATAAGCAATGGTTCCCGGGAGAGTCCACTAGCAATTACGAATCGCGCTTCAGACGAAAATTACGCAGTGATGGTGACGCAACGGACAGTGCGGGCTTTGATAGTTTGATGGGTAATGTTGCAGCCGCATGGGCAGGCCTGGATCAGAGCAAAGGCAGCATATCCATTCAGAGCATTCGTTACTCTGAGCGGATTGGAGAGTTTTTAATCGATATAGATGCACAGCAGCAGTCTGACCTACAGGCATTTAAGGCGGCTATCGAGGCACGCGGGCTAACGGCTGAAATTTCGTCAGCGAAGGCAGACAAGGACATTGTCAAAGGACGCGTTAAGGTGGGAGGTGCCGCATGAAAGCACTCGACAAATTACGTTCATCATTCGAAAGCGACCCGCGGATTCAGCAGGCAAAGGACTGGTATCACACCCAAACACCTCGCGACCAGCTTATTGTTCGAGGCGTGGCGATCCTGTTTGCTCTTAGCCTGGCATTCCTGATTCTGGTGCTGCCCCTCATACAGCAGAATACTCAGCTCTCGACGACACTGAATGCCAAAATGAGTTTTTACAATACCATGGCTGATAATGCGGGGCGGTTTGCGCAGGGGCGAGGTGCCAGTGCAGCGGCTTCGAACACGCCACTTCTTGCCCTCGTAAGCCAGCAGGCTCGCAAAAGCGGTGTGACACTGACCCGATACGAGCAGGACGGGGATTCTCTACGTGTCTGGGTCGACGGTGCAGCTTTTGATGAGGCGATAACCTGGATGGAAGAACTCGGACGTCAGTTTGGCGTCAGAGCGACACAGGTCAACATTGATCGGATAGGCGATGCTGGCCGCGTAAATATTCGTGCAACCTTTTCTAAGTAGATGCTTCAGAACACAGCTGCCGTTCGGGCGTCTCGCTCTCAGTAGTTACTACTGAGAGGAACACACAGAATGAACCGCTCGAAGTAAGAGCAACCAAGGTATTTAAACAAGGGTACAAAACATGTCTGAACAATATGACCTGGTGGTTATTGGGGCGGGTTCTGGAGGCGTTCGGGCAAGCCGGATGGCTGCTGCAACAGGAGCAAAAGTCGCGGTCATTGAAGATATGTTCCTTGGCGGCACCTGCGTCAATGTCGGGTGTGTGCCTAAGAAGCTGTTTGTCTATGCGAGTCAATTCAAAGGGCATATTGAGCACGCGAGCGGCTTCGGTGTCGATGCCAGTTTCAACGGTTTTGACTGGTCGACACTAAAATCCAATAAAGATAATGAAGTCAATCGCTTAAACGGGATATATAAAAATATTCTTGAAGGCCCTGGCGTTGAAATTATTCGCGGGAGGGGTAGGGTTGCCGGTCCGGGAAAGGTCGAAGTTAACGGCAAAATACTCGAGACAAAGAGAATTCTGATCGCTACCGGCGGCTGGCCATTCAAACCGGAGATTCCGGGCGGCGATCTGGCCATGGATTCAAACGACGTCTTCGCCATGGACACGCTGCCAAAGCGCATTGTCGTTGTTGGGGGTGGCTATATCGCCGTCGAGTTCGCCGGTATTTTTAACGGCCTCGGCTGTGACACTCAGCTGCTGTATCGTGGTGACCAGATACTTCGGGGTTTTGACAATGAGGTCAGGCGCTTTGTCACACAGGAAGTCGCCAAGGCTGGCGTAAAAATCCGCACCCAGACGGATGTAGAAAGAATCGAAGAAGATGGTGATGAAAAAATCTGCCACCTCTCTGATGGCTCAATACTCCGTTGCGACCTGGTGATGATGGCAACTGGGCGCAAGGCAAAGACGTCAAATCTTGGCCTTGAGGAAGCCGGTGTTGAGCTTCGCAAGAACGGCAGCATCGTCGCCAATGAGCGATTTGAAACCAGCGTACCCGGCATCTTCGCCTTAGGAGATGTGATCGACACACCCGCTCTCACTCCGGTTGCTCTTGAACAGGGCATGATCTTTGTTGACCAGCAGTTCGGAGAAGGTAAACGCACTCTGAATTACGAGCTGATTCCTACGGCGGTATTCTGCCAGCCCAACATCGGTACTGTCGGCGTTTCTGAAGAGGAAGCAGGGGAGCGCTATCCTGGTGATATCGACGTTTACACGTCTGAGTTCCGGGCACTTAAGCATACCCTGAGCGGCTCGTCTGAGCGCACACTCATGAAGCTTGTCGTTAAACGTTCTGAAGACCGTATTCTCGGCGCCCACATGGTTGGCGATGAAGCAGGTGAAATCATACAGGGAATCGCGATTGCAATGCAGGCTGGCGCAACTAAATCTCAGTTTGACGCCACCCTGGGCATTCATCCAACCGGAGCGGAAGAGTTTGTAACGATGAGGTCTGTCACTAGAGAGCTTTGATCGTATCCGGGCTTGCGTTATCTCAAGCCGGGACATCCCAGTCCCGTCTGCTACAACGAAGCCCCCAACCCTTCAAGGGGTTCTGTGGAAGAACCGACAAATTTGACAAGTTTGGCTCTAACACGATCATAGCGAGCCCTGGAGTTGCTTAAACTGCCCCTGGATCATCGCCTTTTCCTGAAGTATTACCTTGTTCTCGTCAGTCAGAAATGCAATCTTGTCCTGGCAGGCTTTTAGTTCGGCTTTGGTGGTCTCCAATACTTGAGCTGACACAGCCAATTCCTTGCTCACATCTGCTTTTTGGGTGGTGATCACTGCCATGTTTTCCGCCATTTGTTCATTTTTATGCTGGGAATCCCGATACTTCGTCACGGCGTCTTCAAGCTCGCGCTTCAGACCCTGGATATCTTCTATCTTTCCGTTTAGCTCCCTGTTTAGCGTTGCATTGGCTTGTTCAAGTTTACCGGCGTTGCTTTGTAACTGTGCATTAGCATCAAATAACTCAGACGCTTTGGACTCGGCTTGGGTGAGCCGGTGTTGCAGATCACGAATCTGATCTTTTAATCCCTGAATAACAGTGCGAAACTGTTCGCGCTCCTGCTGACGGTCTTCCGCTGTGCGCTGCTGATAGTGTTCAAAGTGCTCTCGAATATCCTTGTTTTCCTGCTTGAGTTCAGCAACGCTTCCCTTCAGTTCAGTAGTCCTCGCAATCGCTTCGTCTCGTTGGGACTCGGCTTTAACCAGGCTGATACGCGCACCTTCCAGAAACTTTTTTTCCTCACCTTTTTCTTTGTTTTGCCGCTCAATCTGGCTTTCAAGATCTTGTTGTCGAGCAGTAAGCTGCGCGATTGTGTTTTTGGAATCGGTCAACTCTTTACGAAGCTCGTTATTGAAACCTTCAAATTCCTGACGGGCCTGCTCGATACGATGGTCGGCCATTTGTTGTACCCGCTCATACAGCGACTTTACCACTTCGATTAAGTCGTTCGGTAGCCCGCCGATATCGGCCGCCTCTCCGTTATCTGATCGCCAACGTTTGAGCAGTGGTGCGATGGTGCTTTTGCTGCCGGTTCCGAGGTGTTCACGCACCCGGTCTACAGTAGGTTCTTGGCGCTGACTTTTGATCGCTTCAGCGGCTTTGGCAACGTCGTGGTAAGTGACACCGGCACGGGCCATGTGGATTCCTCTCAGATTATTTAATAACGTATTATGTAACACGTAAAATAACATTATATTGATGTTTTTCAAATACGATTGAATTTCAAATTCTAACCAACGATAATGACCATTATCGTTGGTTATGATAATCAGGCATAATTTTTTCACTTGTAACGCCGGTACATAGCCGCCTTTTGAGCGACCGCGATAGGAATTCGATTCATGCACAGCAAACCACCCAAATTGACCACTGACTTATCATTACGTAATGAGCGATCATATCAGATTGCCCATCGGGAATCCGAAGCGCTGCGTCACTATCTCCAGGCAGCCACCTCTGACAACACGCGCAAAGCGTATCGCTCGGCCATTCGCCAATTCGAAAAATGGGGTGGCCGACTGCCTACCGACAGGGATACTGTCGTGCGCTATCTACTGATCAAAGCTGAATCTCTCAACCCTCGGACACTGGATCTCCACCTGACGGCCATCGGCCAATGGCACTACTACCAGGGAGTCGCTGATCCAGTAAAAGATCCTCTCGTGCGCAAAACGATGGAAGGCATCCGCCGCACTCACGGCCAACCCAAACGCAAAGCCAAGGCGCTGCGCCTGGAGCACATCGCACAGATGGTAAAGCATCTCCAGCAACTACCAGATAGCAAGAAGAAGTATCGGGATATCGCACTGGTGCTAACGGGCTTCTTCGGGGCGTTTCGTCGCAGCGAGTTGCTCGCAATACAAGTCACGGACCTGGTGTGGGAGCCTGAGGGCTTGATCATTCGGCTGCCCCGTTCCAAGACCGATCAGCAAGCTACTGGCTTAGTGCGAGCCCTGCCTTTTGCAGGGAATCCAACCTGTTGTCCAGCCAGAGCAATAAAGCAATGGATGGATACCGCTGATATAGCGATTGGTCCGCTGTTTCGGCCGGTCAATCGCTGGGATCAGGTTCAAGCCAGGCAATTGAATCCTGGGGCAATCAATGATGTGCTCAAAACCCTTGGTAAAGCCTGTCAGTTCGATTTTGTCCCCGAACTGAGCAGTCACAGTTTTCGTCGCGGCCTCTCTACCTCGGCGGCTCGGGAACGCGTGGACTATGAACTGATTAAAAAGCAAGGAGGTTGGAAAAGTGATGCTACCGTTTGGGAGTACATTGAGGAAGGACAGCAGTTCAACAATAACGCGTCAGTCATTCTGATGGAAAAAATGAGTTTGCTGCTGAACGCTGAATCTCCAAAAAAGGGAAAGTAAACAGGATCGAAATCATCTCGGTGCGAACATGATAATGCCCATCCCTACCAGAGTGACGGCCACGCCAACAAAATCCCATAGGTGCGGGCGAATCCCATCCACACCCCATAGCCACAGCATGGCTGTCGAAACATAGACGCCGCCATAGGCGGCATAAACCCGGCCCGCGGTGGTTGGATGAAGAGACAGTAGCCAGGCAAACAGCGCCAGGCTGAACGCTGCCGGCAGCAAAACCCATGCGGATGCCGACTTCTTCAGCCAGA
>NZ_CFHJLR010000024.1:0-43214 GCF_984348125.1 Thalassolituus sp. | reverse complement strand
TCCGATGGCATGCCAACCTACCACCTGGCCAACGTGGTTGATGATCACCTGATGGCCATTACTCACGTGATCCGTGGTGAAGAGTGGATCAGCTCCGCGCCTAAGCACAAGCTGCTGTACGAATACTTTGGTTGGGATATGCCAGAGCTATGTCATATGCCGCTACTGCGTAACCCGGATAAGAGCAAGCTCAGTAAGCGTAAGAACCCAACGTCGATCATGTTCTATGAGCGTATGGGCTTTATGCCAGAAGCCGTACTGAATTACCTCGGTCGTATGGGCTGGTCTATGCCGGACGAGAGCGAGAAATTCAGCCGTGATGAAATGTTCAGTAACTTCGACATCAATCGTGTGTCTCTGGGTGGCCCGGTATTCGATGTAGAGAAGTTACGTTGGCTGAATAGCCTCTGGCTGCGTGAGCTGTCTCCTGAGCAGTTTGTTGAAAAGTTCGCTCAGTGGGGCTTCCGCCCAGAGAACGTGTTGCCGGTGATCCCACACGTTCAACCACGGGTTGAAGTCTTTTCTGACGTTGCCCCTCTAGCCGGGCACTTCCTGTCGGGTATGACGCCGCTGACGCCTGAGAGCTTTGAGCACAAAGTGCTTGATACAGAAGCGACAACCAACATTCTGCAGATGGGGTTGTGGCAACTGGAAGCTATCCGTCACTGGGAAAAGGAGAACATCGAGCAGGCGCTGTTTGGGTTAGCAAAGCAGATGGATGTCAAAATCCGCGACTTCCTGTACCCATTCTTTATCGCGATTGCCGGAACATCATCAACTATCTCAGTACTCGACACCATGGCCTTGCTTGGCCCGGATATGAGCCGTGCGCGTGTTCGCCATGCTGTCGATACACTGGGTGCTCCGGGTAAGAAGAAGCTGAAGAAGCTCGAGAAAGAGTACACCTCGCTGCTTATCGCGATGGAAAATGCCCAGCAAGCTGATTGATCAGTTCAGCGGTACTGATTAACCAAAAGAGCGGCTTCTATGCCGCTCTTTTTGTTTGAGGTGGCGTTGTAAGTTGTTGTTTATGTGAATTTTTTTCGCAAAAGAGTTGACAGCCCTGAGGGACGCCATTAATATTCGCGCACGTTTTGAGACGGGGCCTTAGCTCAGCTGGGAGAGCGCAACACTGGCAGTGTTGAGGTCAGCGGTTCGATCCCGCTAGGCTCCACCAAAACCTTCTTGCTTGTCCTTGTGTCCCCATCGTCTAGAGGCCTAGGACACCGCCCTTTCACGGCGGTAACAGGGGTTCGAATCCCCTTGGGGATGCCACTTATTTTTTCATATCCGTTTATACACCCTCAGTTTTTAAGAACTAATCCTTAAGACCGTTTTTTGATGCCTGTTTTTTGGTGTCATTCGTCGTGAGACGGTACAATGCCAAAAATTTTTGGTGGTTGGATATGGTTCATCTCCCTAATGCAATTAAAGAAAAAGCCCGCGCAATTCGCCTTGTCGTATTCGATGTGGACGGCGTATTAACAGACGGCACGCTCAGTTATTCCGCCTCCGGTGAAGAGGTGAAGCACTTCAATGTGAAAGACGGTGTTGGTATTAAACTGCTCAATGTATTTGATATAGATACCGCCATCATCTCCGCAAAGGACTCGGCACCGCTTGCCAAGCGAGCTGCTGACCTTGGCATTAATCGTTTTTTTCCTGGCACCAAAGAAAAGTGGCCAGTGTTGGCGAACCTGATGGATGAGTTGATGGTTGACCCGTCGGAGGTCTGTTACGTCGGTGATGATGTTATTGATCTTAAGGTAATGACCCGCGTTGGTTTAGCTATTTCCCCTGCAGACGGTTTCTGGATGGTGCGTGATCGTGCCGACCTTATTACTGAAGCATCGGGCGGGAAGGGCGTTGCCCGCGAAGTTGCCGATATTGTTCTGGGCAGTCGCATGCCCTTAGAAGAGGCCTATATCAAGGCCATGCTGCCTGAATTCGAAAGCCTGAATGATGTGAAGGATAAATAATTAGTGAAAATTTTAGTTACAGGTGCAGCCGGTTTTATCGGCGCTTTTACCAGTAAAAAACTGGTTGAAATGGGTCACGAAGTAATCGGTGTTGATAACCTGAACGATTACTACGATGTTGCACTTAAGCACGGACGTCTTGGATGGCTTGAGCCACTGAGTGGTTTTCAGTTCAAACAGCTCGAGCTGGCTGACCGGGATGCCGTTGCCGCGTTGTTCAATGAACATAAGTTTGATCGCGTTATTCACCTGGCAGCGCAGGCGGGTGTCCGTTATTCGATCACCAATCCTCATGCCTACGTCGATAGTAACCTGATTGGGTTTGTGAATGTGATGGAAGGCTGTCGTCACCATGAGGTAGAGCATTTCGTTTATGCCTCATCCAGCTCAGTATACGGGCTCAACACACACCTGCCGTACAGCACAGGCGACCGGGTGGATCATCCGGTGTCACTGTACGCGGCGACGAAAAAATCCAATGAGCTGATGGCTCATACCTATGCTCACCTGTACCGTTTGCCGACGACTGGTCTGCGCTTTTTTACTGTGTATGGCCCGTGGGGGCGTCCGGATATGGCGTACTTCAGCTTCACTAAGGCGATTCTTGAGGGCAAAACCATTAATGTCTTCAACCATGGCAAGATGCAGCGTGATTTCACCTACATCGATGACATCGTTGAAGGCGTAGTGCGCATCGCGATGAAAGTGCCAGAGCCGGTCGAGAACTGGACGCCGGAATCTGGTGATTGCTCACGCAGCTCCGCGCCGTACAAAATCTACAATATCGGTAATCATAATTCGGTTGAGCTCGGTACCTTCATTGAAACGATCGAAGGCGCGCTGGGTGTTGAGGCCGATAAAAACTATATGGAAATGCAGCCCGGTGACGTGCTGGCCACTTATGCGAACGTGGATGATCTGGCGGCTGATGTTGATTTTGCCCCGAATACGCCACTGGCAGACGGCATCGGCACCTTCGTCGACTGGTATAAAGACTTCTATAAGGTCAAATAATGTCTGGATACAAAATCGTAATCCCCGCTCGTTTCGCATCAAGCCGTTTACCCGGCAAGCCGCTGATTGATCTGGCCGGTAAGCCAATGATCCAGCATGTTTATGGGCGCGCACTTGAGGCTGGCGCCGAAGACGTTGTCGTTGCTACCGACGACGACCGGATCGCTGATGTTGCCCGGGGCTTTGGTGCGGATGTTGTAATGACCTCTCCGGATCACGAGAACGGCACTGAACGCATTGCAGAAGTGGTCTCGGTAAAAGGCTGGTCTGCGGATACTGTCGTCGTGAACCTGCAGGGCGATGAGCCGCTTATTCCTAAGTCTCTGATCGAATTGACCGCGGAAGGTCTGCTGCAGAACTCAGATGCTGGTATGAGTTCTGTCTGTACGCCGATTACCACTGCGCACGATGCGTTTGATCCAAACGTCGTAAAAGTTGTCCTCAATGAGCGGCATTTTGCGATGTATTTCAGCCGCGCACCTATTCCATGGGATCGCGACCTGTACAAAGAGAGCCAGGAGGAGGTGACAGCGCGCATGCCTGTATACCGTCACATTGGTATGTACGGATACCGGGTTTCTTTCCTCAACGATTACCGTGAGATGGCGCCTTGCCCGATTGAACTGACCGAATCGCTGGAGCAGCTGCGTGCGCTCTGGTACGGCGTGAATATTCACATGTCAGTCATTGATCAGGCACCGGGCCATGGCATTGATACGCCACATGACGTTGAACGTGTAGCTGCTATTCTGAAAGCAGGTCATCACAACTAAGGTCTGGAGCCACTATGAACGGAATTAGCCAGAAGTTAGGTTACGCGGGGCTGATCCCGTTCGTATTTTTTGCTCTATCTGTCCTTGCTGGCAGTACCTGGGCCCCCGATTTTTTCACGCTTTACTCGGCATTGATTCTCAGCTTCATGGCGGGTGCTTGCTGGGGCGTTATGCAGGCGCAGCGTGATCATGTGTCTTCGGCAGAGCTCGGATTGTCGATTGGCGTGTTCTTGTGGGGTTGGCTGATGTACTTCGTTCCTCATCTCGCGGGACTGCCTGGCCTGTTACTCGGCTACTGGGTTCTGGTCTGGCTGGAGCGCCAGCCCGTCTTTCGTCAGAGCTATAAGCGGGATTACCGGACCATGAGGTGGACGCTCACGCTTGTGGTCAGTGCCTGTCATGCGGTCGCTTTCTGGGGCCTGCTGACGTAAGTTCTTCGCAGGCCAGTTTTTACAGGGGCAAGCGCTATAGAGACAAGCGTCGCGCTTCTCGTGGGCGCTGACCTGTCTCCGTAAGGGGCTTGTAGTAGGCTTCCATGCGCTTCACCCGGCTGGCGTCACCCATAGTCGCGATCCCTTGTGTTTCATCGGTAAGCTGCAAGAGGCCCCACGGTGCAGTAATAAGCAGATCGTCCTGTACTTCAGGGGAAACTCGCAAGCTGATACGGCTGCTGAGTCTCTGTTGTAATCGTAACAGTGGGTGGCGGTTAATGCCGCCCCGCTCAGAGGGAATCAGAATTTTCACCCGGCGCCTGTGTGAATCGAGAGCAAACTCTCTGACGGCATTGAGTGCTGCTTTGTCCCACCATAATGGGTGGGTTAAATCGCAGCAGGTGATAATAGCGTTGCGGGGGCGCATGGCGAGAATCATTTCGACCCAGCCCACAAGTGAAACTAAGTCGTTCTGCGGATAAATATTCTTATCGCGACCCGGGCGAAAAACATAGTTTGTTTCAGGCGCGCCAGGTGCCTTGTATATATTCAGGTGCGGAATCCCTGCATCATCAAAGAAACCCGCTTCAATATTAAAACCATTCTTCTGATAGAAGGGGACGGCATGCGCCTGAGCCGCGGCTCGAATTTCGCGGATTTTTAATTCGTTGCGGGCGAAGTCTTCGATGGCATTGATTAATCGTGAGCCCCAGTGCTGCCCTCTGAACTCTCTGAGTACTGCCATGCGCCCGAATTTACCCGTGTGCATAAGTCGTGCGCAGCCTATCGGATTCCTGCCATCCAGTGCCAGAAAATGAATTGCTTCAATGTCGTATTCGTCCCACTCCAGTTTGGGCGGCACACTCTGTTCCTTAATGAACACTTCTTCCCGGATCTTTCGGATGATATCGCGGGATGCACGCCAGTCGGTGATGCGAATTTCCAAGTTTCTGCTTCCCTGTCTTTATGTAATAAAAAGAATGGCTGCTTAATCGTAAATCATCAAGGAGCCGGGAGTTTAAATAGCAACAATCAGGTCACAAAAAATGAGGTTGCTGAGCAGGTTTTTTGTTTCTGGCTCTACGAAAGAGCCGATCAACCATTCGCTGTCAAAGTAAGGGGAGTCGCAGAGCTGCTTAATAGTGTCGCAGCAGGATACTGGTAACCGAACCACTTCGCCCTGACAGTAGAAAGCGACAGACGAGTCATCGATGCTATATGCGAAACGCGCCTGAGGGTGGCGACCCCACTGATCAGCTTCCTGCAGTGTGTTGACGGTATCGGCCCAGTCATGATCCGTGACCTCGTAAACCGGTGCTTGTTCATCATATTTCGCTTCTGTCATAAGTTGCCCCAGCGTCGCTTTGAGCAGAGCAGGGTTATCAATGGCTTTTATCAGAAGAGACTTCAGGCGCTCTGCAGCATGCCCGGTAATTTCGCTTGGGGAGCTCTGAATGCTCAGGTCTGGGTCTGAGTATCTGTCGTCTTCGGTCAGTTGCGGTAAGGCCGAGTCGATCGCGCGTTCAAGGAGCTCGGAACTTGATGGAGCACGGAAACCAATGGAGTAGGTCATGCACTCACCTTGTGATATTCCCCAGTGTGCGAGGCCGGGAGGAAGGTAAAGCATATCGCCGGGTTCAAGAATCCAGCGATCATTCTCTTCAAAGTCAGCGAGAATCTTTACGCTGGGGCCTTCCAGTATGCTGCTTTTTTCGGTGCACATCTGACCCACACGCCACTCTCGCTGCCCCTCCGCCTGAAGCAGGAACACATCATACTGATCCCAGTGCGGGCCAACGCTGCCGCCGTCGGTGGCGTAACTGATCATCAGGTCGTCGATACGCCATGAAGGGACGAAACGGAAATTCTCCAGTAGTTCCGCCGCTTCTGGTACCCACTGATCGACCGCCTGTACGAGCAGGGTCCACTTGTTATGGGGTAGGTCTCGGTAGTCGGTTTCGGTGAACGGACCTTTTTTGACTTCCCATGGGCCTGTCTTACCTTCTTCGATGATCAGGCGTGATTCGATGTCATCCTCGAGGCTGAGGCCTGCAAGCTCGTCGGCCGCCAATAAAGGCTTAAAACCTGGAATCGCCTGACGGATAAGTACCGGCTTTTTTTGCCAGTAGTCGCGCAGGAATTCTTCAACAGAGAGGTGGCCGAGGACGTGCATCAGTAGGGCTCCGAAAAGGCTGTGGTAAGGGTACAAAAAAGCCCCCTTGCGGAGGCTTTATCAGAAGCGCAGGAGCGATCAGACTTTTTTAGCCTGAGCCTCTGCGTTACCTACGTAAGAGGCAGGAGTCATTGCATTCAGCTCATCTTTTGCAGACTGCGGCAGCTCAAGAGACGCGATGAATTCGCCCATTGCATCTTTGGTGATGGCTTTGCCACGAGTGAACGCTTTGAGTTTTTCGTATGGCTGCTCAATACCGTAGCGACGCATCACAGTCTGAACTGGCTCGGCCAGAACTTCCCATGCGTTGTTCAGATCTTCGCCCAGGCGAACTGCATTGACTTCGAGCTTGCTGATGCCTTTCAGAGACGCCTGATACGCGATCATGCTGTAGCCCATACCAACACCCATGTTACGTAGCACAGTGGAGTCAGTCAGGTCGCGCTGCCAGCGGGAGATCGGCAGTTTCTGCGCCATGTGTGCAAGTACGGCATTGGCCAGACCGAGGTTACCTTCGGAGTTTTCGAAGTCGATCGGGTTAACCTTGTGCGGCATAGTAGAAGAACCCACTTCGCCAGCGATGGTCTTCTGCTTGAAGTAGCCGTTCGAGATGTACGCCCAGATATCGCGATCGAAGTCGATCAGGATAGTGTTGAAGCGCGCGAAAGCATCGAACAGTTCAGCGATGTAGTCGTGTGGCTCGATCTGAGTCGTGTACGGGTTGAAGGTCAGGCCCAGTGACGTCACGAAGGTTTCAGCGTTGGCTTCCCAGTCGATATCCGGGTACGCAGACAGGTGAGCGTTGTAGTTACCAACAGCACCATTGATTTTGCCCAGCAGCTCAACGGCTTTGATTTGCTTGATCTGACGTTCCAGACGAGCAACAACGTTCGCCATTTCTTTACCCAGCGTTGAAGGTGATGCAGTCTGGCCGTGAGTGCGGGACAGCATTGGCAGGGCAGCCTGCTCATGAGCAAGCTTACGGATCTCGTCAGCGATCTTCTGCATCATCGGCAGAATGGTGTCGCGACCTTCTTTCAGCATCAGGCCGTGTGACAGGTTGTTGATGTCTTCAGAGGTACAGGCGAAGTGAACAAATTCGTTAACCGCTTTGAGCTCTTCGTTGTCTGCAAACTTCTCTTTGATGAAGTATTCAACGGCCTTTACATCGTGGTTGGTTGTTGCTTCGATGTCTTTTACGCGCTGAGCATCGGCTTCGCTGAAGTTGGCAACGATGGCGTCAAGCTGAGCATTGGTGTCTGCAGAGAACGCTGGAACTTCGGTGATGGCTTCGTGTTCGGCGAGACGCTGCAGCCAGCGGATCTCAACTTCAACACGGGCACGGATAAGACCGAATTCAGAGAAAACAGCGCGCAGTGAAGCAGTTTTGCTGCCGTAGCGGCCGTCCAGCGGAGAAATAGCGGTAAGTGCAGACAGTTCCATGGGGTCTCTCAATCTTTGGTAATAGGTTGGGCATTCGATGCATTTTCTGGCGCGGGATTCTAACGGATTTTGAGCGAGATCTCAGTACCTGAGAGCCAATATGAAGAGAATCAGTCGTGAATTATTACCGGTAAGTCGAATATTCGGGTATTTAAAGCCAGTTACGTAGGCAATGTGGGCACTTCTGGTACAATCGCCGGTCAATTTTTACGGGTGGCTTTAGCAGGACCACGAATGCTCGACAGTTTATTTGGTTATATCGATCACCCCGCCTGGCCTGTTCTGGTCGTGGTTATATCTACCTTTATGCTCGAAGACCTGGCGATTATCGGAGCGGCTCTTCTTGCCGCAAGTGAGAAAATGGCGCCGGGCGTCGCTTTTTTTGCTGTGTGCCTCGGGATGTTTATCGGAGATACAGCGCTTTATCTGTTGGGGAGGGCGGCTCTGATATGGCCAAAACTGCGTCGTAAAATACGTCACCCCATTATTCAGAAGCAGGTCCAGCCATTACGGGACTCACCTTGGAAGCAGCTGATGCTGATTCGCTGTATGCCAGGGCTCCGCACGTTTGGGTATATTGCCTGTGGTCTGGCAAGAGTACCTGCAACGCCTTTCTGTTTTGCTAATCTGGCGTCGATTATTGCCTGGGCGGCGGCTTTGTTTATTACAACCTACGTACTCGGACGCCAATTCGGAGAGCAACTGCATGAATGGATGTGGTTTCTTTTGCCATTCGCCATCATCGCGTTCATTTATACACAACGGCGCGCTCGTCAGTCGATGGAGGAGGCGGCCTGATTGGCCAGGCTGCTGCGCAAGCCGCCGTATTGATCAGACTTGTACCATAGCGCCTTTGTTTACCCCCTCAAAGGCGCGAACACGAATATCTTTGCCCGGGTGGCGCTTGCTGATTTCTTTAGCGAGGTGATCGGCGATCAGTTCTACTGTCGAATCGGTGCTCATCATATAGCAATGTGCGCGGTTCAGGGTCAGTGAGAAATCACCTTGTTGTGCAGTGTAAGCGAAAGAAAATGTGTCAGTGTCGTCTGAGGCGAGATCTTCAGTGCTGCCGATATAAATATCCCGCCAGAGGTCAGCCCAGTAGGACTCTTCCTGCTCATCACGTTGACCATCAAGCCAGATCTGGATGCGCGAACGGTGTCCGTGGGCAATCCGTTGGCAATTCCCTGCGTGCTTCTTAAGGCCGTGAGAGTAGTGGTAGAAGGCACCGTCAATCGTTTCAGGGGTGAAGTCCAGGGTCAGTTGGTCAATGGTATCCGGGAAATACATCTGGAGCTGTTTGATAGACCAGGCAGCGACGCTCGCCGCTGTAATTTCAGTCGAGTCGATCAGGGTCACGGCTTCTGCTGGAGCACTCATTTCGACGATGCCGCGCCCGGTTTGCATAGAAATATTCACGCGCTCGCCGGTCTTCTTAACTTCGAGGCCAGGTGCCTCGGCAGGCACAAGAAGTCTGTGGTCGAGTTCGGTATCCAGCCACTGACGAAGTGTTTTCTTAACAATGCCGAAGTCACAGACCATGCCCTGGTCATCCAGTGCTCCTTCAAGGATGGCTGACGCCCACCAGGTCTCTCCGACGATCCCTCTGTTCGCGTCTAGGTAGCTGAAATCGACATTGGTGAGTTGTTCGACAAATAAGTGCATAAATACTCCGGTGCAGATGGGCGCGATTATAGAGCAAAGATGGCGACGACGCAGCCAGGCAGATCCGGCATGGCGAAGTGCCGGGTTTTGTCAAAAGGGCGCTGTCTCTGGTGGCATCAGAACGCGTGGCTGATATGATGGCGCATATCTACATCCCTTTTTATTTGAGGCTCGTGTGACCAGACCGCTTTTTCATGTCAGTCGTTTAGCGTTTCCCGACAGTATGTCTGTATCCCGCTGGGTTGTTATCCCGATGGTCGCTGCGCTGGCAGCCTGCAGTGATAATGACAGCAGCTCATCTGTTACAACCATCAATCTGGATGTGCAGGTTGGTCAGGAAGATTTCAATGAAGCCATGCTCAGACGGGTAACTGTCGACGAAACCGGTATGCCTTCAGAGGTGCAGCCGGGAGTTCTTAGCTTTGCCCGCTTCACGACGGATGATGAGGGTCAGGCCGTAGTCGCTGCCGATGGTACTGAAATCGTCTATCTCGATGTCTATGGGCGTGAAAATGTCGATGGCACGTCGACGACTCGACGCTGCCAGCTCGTTGATGGTTGCGGCTCTGTCGCTTTCGGTGCTCAGTACACAATTGTTGGTGCGCCTGGTTGGCGATCGGTTGCTGCTGGTATCGAGGATGGCCAGCGCATTCGAATCACGCCACTCACTGATCTGGCAGCTCAGCTCGCTTTCGATCGTGTATACAGTCAAGATTCTGGTACCCAGCAGGATGCAGGTTGGTTAGATACTGGTTTCTATTCTGTGTATTCGACACTTCAAGCCGAATCACAGGTTTCACGCTTGTTTGGTATCGATTCTATCCAGAGTCGGGAACCCGCAGACCTGACTCAAATAGAGGAGTGGCGGGGCGCTAACCAGACAGAAGCACAATATTCAATTCGCTATGGTGCTCTTTTAGCCGCGTGGCAGTCCTATGAATTGTCCTATACATCAACGACAGATCTGCCGTCTTTCGCTTCAGCGGTTGCTGCTGACCTGGTGGCAAATGACGGCCAGTTGATGCAGCGCGGCGGAGCGCAGACTCTCGCTCTTTACGATCTTTATGACGCAGCCATCAGTAACCTGAATGATTTAAATGTCACGAATTCAACCGTGTCTGGTTATGTTGCCAGTGTTGTTGCTCAACTACAGACGGAGCGCGATGCGTTTGTAGATGGGGACCTGACGTCGGTTATACCGGCTTCTTTGAGCTCGCTCCTGGGTGACGAGCTGGAGGATTACCAGTTAGGCCTTCAGCGCACGAAAGCCTTTGTGCAGGAACTTCGCGACTACGGCAACAGCTTTTTCGAAGACGGTTACCGGGAGCAACTGGATAGCTACGCCGATCTGTTGAGGGGTGTTGGTGAAGACAATGCTGAAAATCTCGATGAAATCACAACCGCAGTGTCGGAAATCGCTGGTTTCTACCGGGATTGCTATCTCAACAGTGGCTGCCCATCAGTCAGCCCTGAGTGGGAGTGGTATCAGAGTCATACCTACTCTGCGCCTGTACTGACGCTTAACGGCGGTGATTTTGAAGTATCGCAGGCCGTTGCGGACATTAATTTGCTTGATGAAGATGATGCTCCGACCAGTTCCCGCGCAATAGATATTCTGATGACTGGGACTTTAGTTGCCAATGGTCTGCGTCTTGAGCTGGATCATACCTACAGTGATGACGAAATCAGCAGCCCAAGTGGTTTGCGAATTTTCTATGAAAATACCGTGACGGTTCTTCAGGATGAGGTGTCTGCCCCGGCATTGGCCTACCAGATTCGTTGGACCGATTTCACCCTTTACGATGCAGGCGATGTTGGTAGCGCTAACGAAACTGAGCTTACCGGTGCATTTAGTATCCTGTACCAGGGCGTCGATGACCCTGACGGTGTCTCCGGGCGTCGTTTTAATATCTCAGAAGTGGTTCTGAATAGTCGCATCTCTGATGTTTATGAAGACGATAACGGCACGGATTCAAACATTACGACGGTATTTCTCACGGCCAGTGCCAATCAGGCAGCAGATTATTACCCAGAGTCTGAGTTTGCTTCGTTCAATGCATTCTTTGAGCGGGCACCCCTTTACCCTGAAGGGACAGTTGCTAGTGGGCTGGTTCAGTACCGTACTGGTACGCAAACCGTAAACGGGCGCGAGACTCAATATCTGGACTATTTCGTTGAAGGTGGGGACGATTACCGTTATCGATTCTACCCAACGGTACAGCGCGAAGACGTCAGTGATATCGATGGTGATGGTGATACCGAAGAACTAATTGCTACGCATGATTATGAAGCGTGTTTACTGAGCGGTACTGCTGAGTCGCCAGTGATTGAGCGTTGCCAGCCGAAGCAGCGGTTAAATGCTGAACAGGATCTGCAGAATGCGGTGAATGAGTTGTGGCAGATTGGCGTTTTCTCCCGCCCGGAAGTACCGGGGCAGGGTGTGTACTTCGTTGAATTCCCAGTTGAAGCTGCCGATGATCAAGGGTGCCTGACACTTTCTCCGTTGCCGACATCTCTATCTTCATTGGACGGCACCTTGTACAGAAGCGCGCAATTGGGCCTGTCGAATGCACGTTTTACCAGTGAAGTCGTGCTCGACTACTCAACGGCGACTGAACCGAAAACGCTTGTCGATATTCAGGTGACAGCCCCATACAGTGAACAGGTTGATGTGTCGCTTTCAGTGTCACATGACTATACGAGCGTCAATACTACGGGTCTCTATCAGGGCGTGGGCGCTGACCTTGATCGTCTGATTTTCGATTTCAGTACTGAGAGCGGTACGGTTGAAGCCACGAGCCTGTCTGTATTTAAAGACGGTGTTGAACTCTCTCTCGCTGATGGCTCAACCGACACGGTGGACAGCGAAATTATCCTGGGCAGCAACCTTGATTTGGTCGACGGTGCACCGGTTTATCGTTATATCGTCGGTGATGATGGCGAGTACCGTCGCTGTGTTGTGTCAAACACGGCCGAGCCTTCGTTCAGTCGCGATCCTCAGGAAGCCGTCTACGTGCTGAATTATCGCGATAAGGTTTACGGAAAAATTGTCTATGAAAGCGGTGTCTGGATCATCCGTTATATCGATGGCACCTGGGAGTCACTGAACTGATTCTGCAAGCACCGGCAGTGCCGGTGCTATTGGGGTTCCCGTGTTGAATCAGAGTGTTCCGTAGGAGATAGGAAGCTGTATATTCACCCGTGTATTGGGATTGTATCCGTTGCGCGGGCGCTTCCAGCCGGTCTCCCCACTAATTCCTTCTTTAATGCGGTGAATCTTTCCGCCGCTCGTGAGGTAAGCCTGTACGTCAGCTTCCAGTTGTTGACGAAGCTCTTCGGGACTTGCTTTACGTCTATCTGCACCTTTCTTCGAAGCCATATCGGTTCTCCTGTGCGCCGCGTCAGATCTGGTTGTAAGTCAGACTGCTAACGGCAGAGTCAATGTCAGTTACTTCGGGTGCGGCCAAGCTCCTGAGTCATTATAAACACCTTGTATATTATATGTATAGGTTTTGTATTGCTTTTGGCAGGCAACGGTATGGAGGTTTTTGAGGGGCTGCCCGGGAATATCTGGCACGGAGTCGGAGAGGGGGGGCTGCGATACGTGGTCGCGATACGAAAACAGTTGCGTTATACTCCCGGCCCTGAAATTTCACCGGTCTAAGATGCAGCCGTACATTTGGCTGTGTCCCCAAAAGAGTTGAGGCTAAACAATGACAGAATACGTTCAGAAGGGTGGACTCCAGATCGCCCAGGAGCTGTACGATTTCATCAATGACAAAGCAATGCCAGGCACTGGTATTGAACAGGATGCGTTCTGGGCGAGCTTTGATGCTATTGCCAATGAACTGGCTCCAAAGAACAAGGCGCTGCTGGCTAAGCGTGATGATCTGCAGGCCAAAATCGATGCTTACCACACTGAGCGTAAAGGTCAGGCTCACAACGCTGCAGAATACAAAGCGTTCCTGCAGGAAATCGGTTACCTGCTGCCAGAAGGCGAAGACTTCGAAGCAACTACCGCAAACGTCGAGCCAGAGATCGGCCAGATGGCTGGTCCTCAGCTGGTAGTACCGGTTATGAATGCTCGTTTCGCTCTGAACGCTGCGAACGCGCGTTGGGGCTCACTGTACGATGCTCTTTACGGCACTAACGTCATTTCTGAAGAAGACGGTGCTGAGAAAGGTCAGGGCTACAACAAAGTACGTGGTGACAAAGTTATCGCTTATGCGCGTAACTTCCTGAACGAATCAGCCCCACTGGCGGCTGGCGATCACGCTGACAGCACTAAGTACGCTATCGACGCAGGTAAACTGGTCGTTACGCTGAAAGACGGCAGCACTACCAGCCTGAAAGATGCTTCTCAGCTGGTTGGCTTTAAAGGCGAAATGGCTGCACCAGAAGCGATTCTGCTGGTTAACAACGGCCTGCACTTCGAAATTCAGATCGACGCAACCAGCCCAATCGGTTCAACCGACGCTGCTGGCGTAAAAGACGTTCTGATGGAAGCGGCACTGACCACCATTATGGACTGTGAAGACTCTGTTGCTGCTGTTGATGCAGAAGACAAAGTCGTGACCTACGGTAACTGGCTCGGCCTGATGAAGGGTGACCTGGCGGAAGACGTAACCAAGGGCGGCAAGACTTTCACCCGTACTATGAACCCAGACCGTGAGTACACTGGCCTGAACGGTGAAACCGTTAAGCTGAAAGGTCGCTCAATGCTGTTCGTTCGTAACGTGGGTCACCTGATGACTAACCCTGCGATCCTGCTGGCCGATGGCAGCGAGATCCCAGAAGGCATCATGGACGGCATGATGACTACCCTGATCGCTATGCACGATCTGAAGGGTAACTCCCCGTTCCAGAACTCGACTACCGGTTCTGTCAACATCGTTAAGCCTAAGATGCACGGCCCAGAAGAAGTGGCATTCGCCAACGAACTGTTCGGTCGCATCGAAGACGCACTGGGTCTGCCACGCTTCACTATGAAGATGGGGATCATGGACGAAGAGCGTCGCACCACGGTTAACCTGAAAGAATGTATCCGTTCTGCGAAAGACCGTGTTGTATTCATCAACACTGGCTTCCTGGACCGTACTGGTGACGAAATCCATACGTCTATGCTGGCAGGTCCGTTTGTACCTAAGACTGTCATGAAGCAGCAGACCTGGATCAACGCCTACGAAAACTGGAACGTTGATACTGGTCTGGAAACAGGTCTGCAGGGCCGTTCACAGATCGGTAAAGGCATGTGGCCTATCCCTGATGAGATGGGCATGATGATGGAGCAGAAGATCGGCCATCCTAAGTCTGGCGCGAACACCGCATGGGTTCCATCTCCGACTGCCGCTACTCTGCACGCGATGCACTATCACCAGGTAGACGTATTCGCTGTTCAGAACGAACTGAAGAGCCGTGAGCACGCGTCTGTTGACGACATCCTGAGCATCCCTCTGATGACCGCTGAAGAAGCTTCAGCTCTGACTGAAGAACAGATTCAGAAGGAAATCGACAACAACTGTCAGGGTATCCTGGGTTACGTTGTTCGCTGGGTTGATGCAGGTGTTGGTTGTTCTAAAGTGCCAGACATCAACAACGTTGGCCTGATGGAAGACCGCGCAACGCTGCGTATCTCTTCTCAGCACGTTGCTAACTGGCTGGAACACGGTATCTGTACCCGCGAACAGGTTGAAGACAGCCTGAAGCGCATGGCTGCGGTTGTTGATGGTCAGAATGCGGGTGACGCTTCTTATATCAATATGGCGCCAGGCTTCGACACTATCGCGTTTAAAGCGGCGTCTGACCTGATCTTCAAAGGTAAAGAGCAGCCAAGTGGTTATACCGAGCCGCTGCTGCACGCATACCGTCTGAAGTTCAAAGCTCAGTAAGTAGCGTCAAGCACTGTAAAAAACCCGGCAAATGCCGGGTTTTTTTGTGTAAAGGGGCAGTAAAACACCTGTCTGAGAGCTATCCTGTGCCTACTCCAAACGTAGAATGACATAGAACAGAATAAGAGTAATAAGAAGATGGTTCATAAGCTTACCTCAGTAATCCTTATCGGCGTGCTCCTTCAGGCCTGTTCAGGGAACTCCAGTTCTACCCGCACCGTCAGCGGTGAAGAGGAGACTTATGGTATTAGCGGTCGAATAGGGACGGCGACCTGGGGTACCCGAATCAGTGCAACACCGATCAACTATGAGGGTGGCCCGACGCTCATAGAAAACGATAGCGGTAATCTTGTATACGATGGTGCAGCTTCGCAGTCTTCTCAAACGGGTACTTACGAGCTGACGGCAGAGGCCGAAGACGTATCAGGATCGTTTATCTTTATCGCGAATACGGACAACGGGGATGTGTTCTATCGCTGTGAGCGAGTACAGGGGTGCGACTCGCTCGCTTACGGAAAATACGTTCCTCTTCCAGATGATCTGGATGTCCGGGCTGGCGTCGGTGAATTGCTTGACGGCATGACGGTCAACGTCAACTGGATTACTGATATCGCAAGCAGTATGGCCAGAACGGTTTATATCGACGCAGTCACGAACGGCCTCTCTGCAGACGATCGGGCTGACATAAATCAAGCCGTGTTGGATGATATAGAAACTGCGAAAACAGGTGTGTATAACCAATACACGATGGAGTTGGCCAATCTTCATGTCTCTGAGCTCTTCGGTCTGACGGATATTATTTCGTCGCCTGTAGTTGCCCCCAGTCAGATTACGCAAGTTGAGACAGTTTCAGGTGACGCTCTGGTCGAAGGGGTCTATTACGGTGCGTTAATTGCTGCTTTGCCGTATCTCGCTGATTCGGCTAACACCGACTTCGTAACGAAACTGGGTGAAATTACCGGTGATGTAATTGATCGGCGCGGGCAGTTGTTGGAGAAAAGTGAGTCCCCAGATGTTGTAACTAAGTTCGAGATTTTCTCTACGGCCAGCACAATACTCCGGGATAACATCAATTACTTTAACGGGCTTGGTGCCAGAGTCCCTGCTGGTGCAGTCACAGCTCTTGAGAGGCTCGACGGCGTCGCAGCCTCTATGAGAGAGGACGTTGAAACATCGGTAGATATCGATGTGCCAGCCTGGTTAGCGGGTTGGCGTACTGCAATAGAAAACAGCAAATATTTTCTGACGGACCTTACTGCGGCAGTGAAGAATTTCTGGGGCTATGATGAAAATCAGCCCAGCTTCATCGATCCTGTTCATGGACGTCGCGTTGATTCATATTATCTGGCGCATGAAACAGCGCTGAACACAGTGGCAGACCTGGCATTTGGGCCTACTGGTGTTCTCAATGAAATATTGGAAGGTGCTGAGATCCTTGCTCGTTGTGAGTTCGGAGAGGGTGATTGCACCCCGCCAGTGGGGTTCGCCATCGAAACTGATGAGAGCGATTCGGCAGGGCTTCCTAGTGACCGTGTACTTATTGACGGTTCACTTCGGCTTGTTATGCGCCCGATTGAAACCACGGATGCGGATGCCGGACTCTATAATGTATTCGACTTTGAGATAGAGTCTGCTGACAACCCTGAAGATGACGTTGATGCCATTCCGTCCGAAATTAAGAATGCTCTGGCACTTGGAAACGGTAAAAAGCTTTACTGGTACACGGAGGCCATCTCTGACGGAAGCATAACAACTCGTCCTTATGTTCGGGTGTTTTATGAGGACAGCTACGCGTCTCCTCCAGTAGGATCATTTCTGGACGACTCTGATCCCTCGCACGTTGCCCCGACGCAGATCGCGATCGTCTGGCCTTTGGTTCGGTTTGAGCAGGGGATCTCAGGTGCAGGTGCTGGTGATAATGGTGAGCATGAATTCAACGCGCTCATTGAGGCCAACCTTGTAGGGGTCAAAGACCCACTCGATGATGCTTCTCAGACGAGGTATAACCCAGTTACATTCGTCGTTCGTGCAAGATCTACACTTGAACCGGATGCAGAGAACAGGACTGACTTGAACGTTCAGCTCAGAACGACAAACTCTTCATCGTATTACCCAACCAGCAAATGGCCTGCTACCCACGAGTTCTTCCTTGGGAGGCCAGATGCTCCAGCGACGATTGGTGTAGAACCGGACGACGAGCCGCTGGTAAAAAGCCTTTATCGCGATCAGACCGTCTTATCGAATGGTCGGGTTATAGAATATTTTGATGAAGAGCTTCGTGGGAGGGACTTTATTAGTCGGATCAAGTTGTACCCCTACGACTCTACTACTAACACGACCCGCTCCGAGTCATGTAATGTTTCCATCGTTGATGGCGAACGGGTTGAACAGAGTTGCGACACTGTTATTGAGCTAGCCGGGGAGGTAACTCTTGATGAGCTTCTAGAGAGAAATTATGAGAATAATGTTCTTTCCAGATACAGCGTGCCTGGCAACGGTATATATGAAATAGACTTGTCTACGTCTGATATTGTATCCGGTAATGAGTATCAGGGCCTTACCACAGGGACTCCGTATGGGCCGTTCAGCGGTACCTTCTATGACGATATAGAGCTGGGGATAGATCGTCTTACTGCCGTTGCAGAAAGTTACCTCAAAGACCCAGAAGAAGAAGCACTGATTCCTGTTATCTTTGAACTAGCTCTTGAAAGACAGGTAGAGGATGAATTCGCATTGAGTGCCTCGTACGGCTTCGGCTCCGAGGAAACTTATGAAAATATCAGCAACCAGTTAGGTGTTGTTGCTGGCGGAGATGCACAGGGCTTTTATCTCGAATTGGCCGTCTCGGAAGAGCAGATCAGTGATGGGGAAGGCGGACTGAAAACCATCGAAGTCGAACGTGGTTACTGGTTGATTTCACGCTCAAACGTATCTATGGGTGGTACTGATCAATCGGTTCTTGCTCAAATAGCTACTCGTACGGAATACACGCAAGGCAACGATGAAACGGCCTGCGGCTTTAACGACCGCGATAAATTGTCAGCAGCAGCGCCAACAGATGCAGATTCAAATGATGGCTGCGAAGCAGTCGCTTATCTGACTGTACGTGGCGCGCTAGTTGGCACAATTCGCGAAGAACGAGAGAACGTATTTGTCGCCCGTTTCGTTGATGGCACCTGGATGATTATTGGTGATTAAGAAGGTCATACTGCTGTCGTCTGCTGTCGCCATCGCGAATAGTGTTGATGCGGCAGCAGGGCAGCCTTCAGAGTACTCCGGCGATGTCAGTTTCTCCTTG
Organism: Thalassolituus sp.; assembly: GCF_984348125.1. Classification (NCBI taxonomy): domain Bacteria; kingdom Pseudomonadati; phylum Pseudomonadota; class Gammaproteobacteria; order Oceanospirillales; family Oceanospirillaceae; genus Thalassolituus; species Thalassolituus sp. The sequence goes on along the minus strand of NZ_CFHJLR010000024.1, from coordinate 24,550 downwards.
TCTGCTGAAGCAAGCTCTGAGCCTGTTCCGATTGATCAGATGATCGAAGGTTGGGAGCAGGACGCTGATACCGGCGAGTACGCGTATGCGGATATGAGTCTCGCAGCATCCGCGTCTTACCGGAACTTCACGTTAAATGCGGAACGTCGCTGGTTCTATTCACTCAAGTTTTCTCCTGACACAACAGCCGTCTACCTGGACGCCGAGTTTGGTATAGAAACTCAGCAGGACAGAGACCTTAACCTGGTTGCCAAGGTATTCCAGGCTCGTGGGATTGGTGGTTCTTATCGCTTTGAGGGTGAGAATTGGTCGGTGTCACCCGCCTTTATGCTGTACAAGCTGATCCATTATCAGTTTGGTTCATTTGTTGGACGAAGCTTCGCTGACGAGGGTTCTAACTTTTCGGCAAGCCTGTCGTACTACTTTGACGAGTATCGCTTTCCTTCCTTCGATACGCTTCCTGAATATGAAGACCCGCAAGGCAGTGCATCTCAGGAGTGGTTTGGATACAGCGCGTCCCTTTCAGGAGCTTGGGCCCCGACGGATGAACTGGAACTTGCCCTGCAAGTGAGAGATCTCTGGAATCTTCTCGACATGGGTAACTCCGGACATCGCTCAATATGCGCAGAAGTCGGTGAGGTTACTAACCCTGTCTGTTCGAGTGGCGGTGCTGCCAGTGGCGACGACAATCCGAAGACACTGGAAACATCAATTAAATCGACAGTTGTCGCGAATGCAGTTCATAAGCCGCTGGATGTCTACGTCCAGTATTATTGGCATGACGTTTACCGGAACCTGTCTGTCGAAAAACGATATCCTTTCGGTAGCGGCAAAGTGGGTGTTGTTGGAACGTCGAAGCGCCAGCTCGGTGCTGCTTTCTACTGGCAGGGGCTCTCTGCCAGCTACATCGTAGATGATCTCAATATAAAACAAGTCCGCGATGCCCGTATTGGGTTGTCGTATCAATATCGGTGGTGACTGGTCTTCGTTGATCAGTCGCTGGTGAGAGATCCCCCGTGATTTCAGGCTAAGTCACCACTGCGTCAGACGTGCAATTCCGGTATCATGCCGGCATCAATCAGACAGGATGCAGCATGTACCTTGAGTACTTTGGCTTAGACAAACTGCCATTTACCATCTCTCCGGATCCGGATTTTCTGTACCCGTCACCTGGGCATCAGGAAGCGTTGGCACACCTGAGCTATGCCCTGACGGATCAGGGCGGGCTTATCTGCCTTACTGGCGAAGTGGGTACGGGTAAAACGACACTGTGCCGGGCGCTTATGGCGTCTATCCCAGAAGGTGATCATGTTGCGTATATATTTAATCCGCAGCTCTCGCCTATAGAGTTAATGCAAAGCATCTGTGATGACCTTGGCATCGCCTATGAAAGAAGCGCATCGCTCAAGGAAGTCTACGCATCCATCAATGAAGCACTGGTGAGCTTCTACGGGAAACATCAGCGTGTTATTTGCGTGATTGATGAAGCCCAGTCCATGCCAGTCGCGCTACTGGAACAGGTTCGCCTGTTGACCAATCTGGAAACAGACCGGGAAAAGCTACTAACCCTCGTTCTGGTAGGGCAACCAGAGCTTCGCGATTTGCTTAAGCGTCACGATTTGCGCCAGCTGAATCAGCGTATTACTGCCCGTTACCACCTGGATTTGCTGAGTCTCACCGAAACTTCCGAGTACGTTGAGCATCGTCTGGTCTGCGCTGGCGGGAATCAGATGTTATTTGATCCTGCCGCTATCGAAACTATCTGGCGGGCCAGCGAGGGAACTCCACGCCTGATTAACAGTATTTGCGACAGAGCTCTGCTAGGTGCCTACGCCACTAGTAACCATACCGTTGGAACAGACATTGCCAAGCAGGCGATTATTGAAGTGCTTGGGGCAGATTATGAGACGGTTTCTCCAGTTCATGCAGGAAAAGGGGCGGCTGGCATTGCAGAGACCTCAGGCAAAAGCATATTAAAAAGCGCACTCGCTTTCTGCGCGGCTGCTGTGTTTGTCTTTGCGGGTGTGATTGCGTACCAGAATATTCCTGCACTTAAGACGGTCTCATTAGACCGTAGTGATCCGTATGCCGTACTTGAGGCCTCCCGCACTGAGGGCGCCGCGAATTGTGACTCTTCAGGTTGGCGGTGTATTCCGGTCGACTGGGATATCTCTGAATTGCGCGAGCTGAATCTGATCGCAGTCGTCAGAGTGGGGAGCAGGGGTGCAGAAGCAGAATGGTATGACCTTGAAGAATACGAGAGAGGCTATGCCGGTGAGGCCGTGATTTTATGGCAGGGGCCTGCTGACTACACCAGTGCCGTCAAACCTGGGGAAACAGCTCCAGTCATTCGTTGGGTGCGCTCGCGTCTCGGCGCTGGCTGGGATAAGGAGTGGACCAGTATCGGGCCGGGTGGTGTTCAGGTTGAGGTCAACCCGGAATTTTACGACCCATTGCTAGAACGAGCAGTTGCTGAATTTCAGATCGCTGAAGGTTTAAAAGCAGATCGGATTATTGGGCCGAAAACCCTGATGTATCTGCAGGCGAGGCAATAGCATGTCATACATCCTCGATGCATTGAAGAAATCCGAACAAGAGCGGGATGAGCGCAACCCGGCCCAAATGCCGCCTAAAAAGGGCCTGATCTCAGAATCTGCTGAGACTGGAAAAGTGGCTTCAGAGCACGAGCAGCAACGTAATACGGACAGTAATACTTCTGCTCGCATGGGAATTTCTGCCGCTCTGGCCGTTGTGCTTATCTTAGGTGCTATCGCTACAGCCTTTTATTCTTCGCCCGCTGACAAGCAGGGCGCTACACCATCGGCTGCCGAAGAGACTTCGCTTTCTGAAACGGACTCAGAACCTGCAGCGGTTATGACGACGGCAGAGCTTTCTGCAACTCAAATCGTGGTAGCAGAAAGTGCAATTGAGGATATTGAGGCGGAACAAAGCGACGTTGAGCCAAAAGCGCCTCTTAAAGAAGCGCGAGCACCGTTCGAAGCATTGGAGCGAATTCCGGATCTGAATATTACGGGGCATACGTTCAGTTCTGTACCAGCTAAGCGAACAGTGACTATGAATGACCGTGTATGGCGAGAAGGTGAGCAAGTGGTGGAAGGTGTAGTCCTGCAGGAAATCACGCGCGACGGCATCTTGCTCGACGTTTCCGGGTGGCCCGTAGTAATTGGTCGTACGCGTGGATGGAAGGCTATTCGCTGATGCTGCAAAAAGAAACAAAAGAGCGTATTCAGTCGCTGTATCGCGAAGCGATCAAAGCATTGGAATTACGTCCACGCTATGGCCAGCGCGTCATGATTGCAGAAATCGCGAAAGCCCTGGGCTCGATTCATGAAGGCGAAAAAGACGAGCGTGACAACGACGCCGGAATTGCAGTCGTAGAGGCGGGGACCGGCACTGGTAAGACTCTGGCTTACCTTATCGCTTCTCTGCCAGTAGCTATAGAACGAGAACGTAAACTACTGGTCTCGACGGCAACCGTTGCCCTTCAGGAGCAGATCCTTGATAAGGATTTGCCTGCACTGAAAAAACACCTCTCTCTACCGTTTAATTTTGCATTGGCAAAAGGGCGAGGTCGTTACCTGTGCCTGGCGAAGCTGGATAAAGCCTTGCAGCAACTCTCCGGCATTCTGTCTACGGTCGATCTGTTCGAACAGACACCCGAAGAGCAGGATCGCGAGCTCTATGAAAAGATGCTGATGAAATACGGCAGCGGCGATTGGGATGGAGATCGGGATCGCTGGGATGATGAAATTGAGCATAAACAATGGTCCCACCTGACGGCGACTCACCGGGAATGCTCGAATCGTCGATGCCCCCATTTTCAGAACTGCGCTTTTTACAAAGCCCGGAGCGCCATGGAAGATGCCGATGTCATCGTCGCTAATCACGACCTTGTGCTTGCGGATCTTTCGCTTGGTGGGGGGGCTATTTTGCCGGCGCCTGAAAAAACCATTTATGTGTTTGATGAAGGGCATCACCTTGCCGATAAAGCACTGAATCACTTCCGGCTGGAATTTGGCGTGCGCTCAACACGCCAATGGCTAAAACAGCTGGAAAAAGTCATCGAGCAATTTATTGCTGATGCCGGAATGCCCGTCGGGTTAATGCATTCGTTGCAGGAGATGCCAGCGAATCTTCAGGCGTTGTCCCAGAGCGCGAGCCTTGTCTGGCCTCTGGTGATGGATTTGATGCAGGACAGAGATCGTCAGCGTTTTGAATTTGGTGTATTGCCAGAATCGCTCCGCGAGCTTTTGCAGACAATGAAGGCCCCCTTGCAGCCCGTAGTTCATTGTCTCGACAAAATGTCGGACATGCTGCAGAAGTCTCTGGACCCGAATGAGACTGGAGATTTTCAGCGAGAAGTTGCTGAGGCCTGGCAGGCGCCGGTTGGTATTATGTTGGCGCGTGCTGAAGAGCTTTCAGAAGCACTGTCATGGATAGCGGCGGAAGAGGCAGAAGGCGAATTGCCTGTGGCTCGGTGGCTAAGCAAACGTCCGTATGGTGATGACTGGGATATTTCGCTGTCGGCGTCGCCAATTTCAGTGGCAGCGCAGCTGCGCAGGAACCTATGGAGTCGTTGCTATGGTGCTGTTGTTACCTCGGCAACACTCACGGCACTGAATAGTTTCAACTCGCTGAAATGGGAAGCCGGTCTGCCAGACTGGGCGGTCTACGAACGTGTAGCCAGCCCATTTAACTACCCGGAACTCGGGCAGCTCGAAGTGGTTCAACTGGCGTCAGATCCCAAAAGCGAAGCGTTCGAGAGTGACGTTCAGAATTGGCTCAAAGAGGCAGTGAACCCCGACGAAGCAACTTTGGTCTTGTTTAGCTCGCGAGCACAGCTTGAAGCTACCAGAGACTACTTTATTCGTGACTGGTATGAGCACTTACTGTGTCAGGGGTACTTGCCGAAAAGTGAAATCGTACGTCGTCACAAGGAACGTATTGATGACGGGAAGGGCAATGTGATCTTCGGATTAGCATCCTTTGCAGAGGGGATCGACTTACCCGGTGAGTATGTGACCCATGTGGTGATCGTTAAGATTCCGTTTGCGGTACCAGATGATCCTATCCAGTCTGCCATATCGGAGTGGATGGAGAGCCGGGGGCGGAACCCGTTTATGGAATTAACGCTACCGGCTGCATCGATTCGCCTCATTCAGGCATGCGGCCGGCTGATCCGTAAAGAATCCGATCACGGCAAAGTCAGCATTCTCGATAAGAGATTGGTGTCTTCCCGGTACGGGCAGCTCTTGCTTGATTCTCTGCCGCCGTTCCGGCGTGTGTGACTCTCGCTTGAGTTAATGCAGTCCGGATTTCAGGCAATAAAAAACCCGCCGAAGCGGGCTGTGTATCTGGCAGTCCTGCCGTGCACTCAGTTTCAGGCCAGTTGGCCTGCTACTTCCTCAACTGTTGGTTGATCTTCACGGACCATCAGCAGGTGGTCCTGGAGATAGTTCAAAAGGGCTTCTGCACCTTTCATTTCGCGTTGCATTAACAAGCAACGCAAGGATTTTTTGTCTTTACCCAGAACACGAACATGGTAAGTGTGACCCGTTTCTGGAATTTCCAGCCAGAGCTGATCAGACGACTCGTTCAGCGTCATATCCATGTTGATCTGCTCAATTTCGCAACCGCTGAAGTTAATGTTGCTGATGCGTACAGTGTGTTCTTTGCCAGTGGCCTTGTCGTGAAGGCTGTATGGCTGCTCCATTGGGCGCAGACGAGCTTGCAGGCGCTGGTTGGCGAAGTCGTACGCTTGTGGGTCATACAGGTCGACGCCCTGGATACCTTCGAGTGACTGGCCGCTCATGAAGCGACATACGACTTCCATTGAAGCAGATTTCTGTTCGAACTGTGCCAGGTGATCAGCGTTACGGATAACAGCAAACTTACCGTTAACGCACTGACGTGCTACCGCAGCGTTTTCCTGCGGCAGGGTGAAATTATCGAACTCGCCAGTCGCAATCAGGGTTTCGCAGGTCGGGAACGACTTAAAGCCCTGGAAACGCAGCAGTCGGCGTGTGTTCTGAGCGTAACGCTGACGCTCATTATCATTCAGACGAGCAATCTGACGGAACAGAAGACGACGATAGGTTGCGCCGATCTGAGTGTCTTCCATGCGGTTGTGATTGATCAGGTTGCAGACGGCTGTGGTTGCAAAGGCATCCATGTCGCCGCTGTCGAGTAGCTTGAGTGAATCTTCAAGCAGTGTGATCAGGCTTTCGCGACGGAAGCAGGTGATACCAGAAATAAGAAGACGGTCGATCATCTGCGGGTAAGCAGATGCGAAAAGAGTCGCCATTGCAGAGCCATAGCTCACACCCATCAGTTGAACCTTGCTTACACCCTGTGACGTCAGGAAACCCGCGATCAGGTCTGCGAAGTCTTCCATATCGAGTTCAGGCGCAAGCTGGTCGTTGCCACCCTGAGAAGGGAAGTCTGCAAGGATAACAGGGCAGTGCTCAAGCATTTGCTCAACTTCGTTACGGAACGAAGAAAAGCTCTGGAAAGCACCACCAAGAAACATGACTGGCGACTTATCCATGTTGCCCTCACTTTCGTAGGCAACAAACTCAACCTTATAGTCACCAATCATCTGGATGTTTGGTGCTTGCTTTAACGCTGCTGGGGAGTAGTTGGCAAACTGCATGATGGTGTCGACTCTTCATTCTTATAGTGTGATCACTCTATCGCACTTATAGACAGAATGCCACACTTGTATGTTTTCTTTACGTTACATTGAAGTCTTTATAACTTATTGATTTATATGGTTATTTTAAAAAATGTAACGCGAGTCGAGTGGGTCGGTGAAAAAAATTGTTGCTCTCGTCACATTTCTTAACGTGGCGAATTAAATTGAAACCGGATCTCGTCAGGCGTCACGTCAATATCAAAATCTCCGTTAGGAGTAGAGTGCGATTCTGGCGCCAGGTTCCCGGCGTTCGGAATAACGATTTCGAATGAATACGGGTTGATAGCAAGCTCGGATGGTGGGACCGCACCGTCTGGGTACACCGCGTTTGAAAGACTCAGGTTTTCGTAATCGATCGGAGTGCCTTCGTCGAGCCCCAGTGCATCGCGAAGTCTCGTCTCATTAACGAACTTGTCGTGATCATAAATAGGCGTATCAGGAATCGTCTGAGAAATACGCGCGAACTCATATTCTGACTGAGCCGTCATGTCATAAGGTATCGCCTCATACTGCTCACGCATATCAATCGTGGACTGCGACGTGGATTCGCCCTCAGAAAAGTCGTCTTCAAGTGGCGATACACGAATAATGCTGCGACGCTCATTCTGTTGAGTAGGCGCCTTCTTGCGCACAATCACGGTGGTATCGCGGATGTAGGACTCGGTCATCTCTTCAGCCGGAATTTCGGTGATTTCGGCGAATGTGAGAGGAGATGCAGCGATAGAGAGGCTCAGCACGGCGCCGGCGAGGACTGAGAAGTTATTGATATCTTTCATGATGAGACTCCCATTGATGTTTTACTAATCCTAGAGGAATGCCGCAGAGTTACAAGCGTACATTAGCGTCAGCAGTGCCGCATTTCAGGCCTTTCAGTTAACAATTGAATCTGAACGGTAAGCTCTCTGTAAGCTGGAACACGGGTACAACTTAGGGCACACTTGCGCGCACGCTTTATTATCACTGGTTGTAGTCCCTATGAGAGCCAATATCCCCCTCTGGATTGGCCTGCGTTATCTGGCCGCGAAACGCAGAAATCACTTTATTTCTTTTATATCAATGTCATCGATGATCGGCATGACGCTCGGTGTGGCGGTTCTGATCCTCGTTCTCTCCGTGATGAATGGCTTCGACCGTGAGTTGAGGGAACGCATCCTCGGTATGGTGCCTCATGCAGTGCTCTATAAATATGGAGGCATTGAGGACTGGGAAGTTCTGGCAACGCGTGTTGAGGGCCTGCCGGGCGTTGCCGCGGCAGCACCTCTAACCCGGCTCCAGGGGATGCTTGGTTATGGCGGTCGGGTGCAGGGGGTAATGATCACCGGCATTGAGCCCGGCGTCGAAGAGCGTGTATCTATCCTTCCTCAGCATATGACAGAAGGTGAGCTTGAGTCGCTGCAGCCGGGTGAGTTCGGCGTAGTGATCGGTGAGCTTCTCGCGAGGCACCTGAAAGTAGGCATGGGCGATAAAATCACCATGATGTTGCCCGAGGCGACCTTGTCTCCAGCGGGTGTTCTCCCGCGTATTAAGCGCGTCACTGTCACAGGGATATTTTCAGTCGGAGCTGAGCTGGACTCGAATCTTGCTGTTATCAATATTGATGATGCCCGCAAACTGGGTCGCATTGACGCAGAGGTTCAGTCTCTGCGCATACGCTTTGATGATCTGTTTGATGCACCAGCAGGTATCTGGGAAATCGTCGGGCAGCTGGATGGCCGCTACAGTGGTACCGACTGGACCCGTACACACGGCAACCTCTTCCAGGCGATTCGTATGGAGAAGACCATGATCGGATTGCTACTGCTGATGATTGTTGCGGTTGCAGCCTTCAATATTATCTCCACACTGATCATGGTGGTCACCGACAAACAGGCGGACATCGCGATCTTGCGCACAATGGGCGCCACCCCGCGTACCATAATGGGTATTTTTATGGTGCAGGGCCTGTCTATTGGCGTGGTCGGGGTTCTTCTTGGCACAACGCTCGGGATTATTGGTGCATTGACCATCTCAGATCTGATTGCGGCGCTGGAAAGACTGTTTCAGTTCCAGATTCTGAATGCAGATGTTTACTTTATTTCGTACTTGCCGAGTCAGCTGAAGCTGTCTGATGTTCTGATCGTTGTGTCTGCATCGCTGACCATCAGCTTCCTCGCTACCCTGTACCCATCTTACCGGGCGTCGCGCGTCCAGCCTGCGGAGGCCCTGCGTTATGAGTAATCCAATCCTTGTCGCTGAAGGCCTGAAAAAGACCTACACCAGTGGCCCACAGGCGGTCACGGTCTGGGAGGGTATCGATCTTACGGTGGATGCCGGAGATTCTGTTGCTATCGTGGGGGCGTCGGGCTCAGGCAAGACGTCACTTCTGAACGTTCTTGGTGGTCTGGATGATATGGATGCGGGGGACGTTCAGATCTGCGGGCGTAAGTTAAGTCAGCTCACCGAGCACGAAAAGACGAAACTGCGTAATCAGGATGTAGGTTTTGTATATCAGTTTCATCATCTGTTGCCTGAGTTTTCAGCGCTCGAGAATGTGATGATGCCACTACTGCTTGGTGGTGTGTCGCGCACTGAAGCTAAGCGCCGGGCAACGGATAGCCTTGAGAGACTGCGCCTTGGAAGTCGTGTTGTTCACAAACCTTCAGAGTTGTCTGGTGGTGAACGACAGCGGACAGCCATTGCCCGGGCACTCGTGACGCGTCCGAAGCTCGTCCTGATGGACGAGCCAACAGGAAACCTGGATCAGGGAACGGCGTCAGAGGTTGAGCAATTGATGGCAGAGCTACGTACGGATGCCGAAACCGCGTTTATCACGGTGACGCATGATCAGGCTCTGGCTCGTAGAATGAATCGGGTGTACCACCTGATAGAAGGGCGCCTTCAGTCTGACTGAAGCGCTCTTTGCTGCCGCAGGCGCTTGCGTTTTTCCCATGCCTTGCTGACATGGCGTCTCCATACCAGATGGATCGCAAAGTAGGCGATAACGCTCAGGAAAATGCCTGCGACCAGTGAGCCGACAAAGAGCGGCGCCCAGAAATCGGCCAGATTATTCAGAACCCAGTCGATTGATAATTCGATGTTAAAGTCCAGCGGGTCTGCGTTCAGAATCTGAGCGCCAAGCAAGTAAGTGGCGTAAAAGATCGGTGGAATAGTGACCGGATTGCTGATCCAGACAAGGCCGATAGAGATCGGCACATTCGCATTGATGTAGAAAGCAAGGAACGCCGCGATCCCCATCTGAAAGGGTAATGGCAGAAACGCTGTGAACACACCGATCAGGAAAGCGCGGGCCACAGCTCGGCGGTTAACGTGCCAGAGGTTGGGCTTGCTGAAGAGTGGTGACAGGAAACGCAGGGAGCGTTTTCGCTGGACCTGTTCCGGCGACGGGAAAAATCGTTTTAAAAGCTTTTTGGGCATGCTGGTCGCCGTTCATTGATCGCGGCTGAATTATGCACATTACGCCATGGAGTGGCAATGAATCTGACCCTTCTGGGATGCCTTGCGGCTTTGCTTGCAGGGACACTCATACCAATGTCATCGGCAGCCTTGATATCTGCTGCCATTGTGAGTTGCTCTCTGGCAATGGTTGTCATTGCCAGGGCTCGCAATTCTGGCCTGGAAATTATTTTTACGTCCGGCGCTCTCGCTTTGTCACTGCTATGGGGGAGTGGATTTACCGATGCCCAGCTTGGGCACCGCTTGCCTGATGTTTTATACGGTCAGGATGTCTCTGTCACAGGCTGCATTGTCGGCGAGGTTGATCGACAGAACCTCTCAGCTTCAAGATCCCGGGCCAGGTTTCTTCTCGAACTACACGCCAATTCGCTCTCAATAAATGGCCTCCGTTCTGTGCGGGTAAGTTGGTTTGATGCGCCGGATTGGCTTATGACAGGAGCCTGCCTGAAGGGCATCGCCCGACTTAAGCCGCCACGCAGCTATGCCAATGGTCTCAGCTACGACTATGTCGCCAGTATGATGTTCCAGGAGATCGATGCGACTGGCTACCTGACTCGCGGCGAGCAGGTAGAGAGTGTAGCGCCCGGCGTCCTGCTCGGCTCTGGTCTGGCGGATAAGATAAAGCAGGTTGCGTTGGCTGGCTTGACGCCAGAATCATCTGCCTGGGTTAAGGGGTTGGTGTTCGGAGATAAGGCTGCTTTTTCAGCTGAACAATGGCGGAGGGTGAGGGACAGCGGCACGCTGCATCTGCTGGTCGTCAGTGGTCTGCACGTCAGCATGATCGGAGTGATGGCGTTGGTTCTTGGGGCCTTAGTCGCTCGGTTGTTGGCACTACTCTTTGAACTACTCCCGGTGAATCGATCGGTTGTAGGGCTTCGTGCTTTGCCTGTCGCCTGCGCACTTGTGGTGACAGCCGCGTACGTGCTGCTGGCGGGCTCGGGGATTTCCTTAATCAGAGCGTGGTTTATGTTTGCCGTTGCCCTGGCCATCTGGAAGCTACCAATGCGAGTACGACGCGCGTCTTTGTTGCTTATGGCGGCGCTGGTTATCATGATCATTAACCCCCTCAGCTGGACCCAGGCGGGATTCTGGTATTCATTTTGTGCGGTTGCAGCGTTGGTATTCTTCTTTGAAGGGCGACGTTCGACGCGTGTTTCTGCACTGCTAACTCCTCAGCTTCTGATTCTGTTCGCTATGTTGCCGGTTATGCTCTATTTCGGTCAGGAGGTGACGCTGGGCCACCTAATTGCGAACTTTTTCGCTATACCGCTGGTGACTTTGATAATCCTCCCGCTATCACTATTGAGTGCCTCGCAATTGAGTTCATGGGCTGATCCGGCTCTGTCTTTCTCTGTTAGCTTATTCTGGGGCTTGCTCGACGGTCTGCCTGAATTGCCGTCGTTGAACTTGCATGGCAATTCAACACTGGGGGTACTTGCAGTCGCTGTCTTAGCGTGGATCTGGGCGGGTCGATCGTGGGCGCTTCCTGCCTGTGTATCTGCAATATACGGACTGATGTTCTTTACCTCCGGTGGCATCGGTTCTCAGGCTTCTGGCGTATGGGTTGTAGATAGCGGGCAGGGGCAGGCGATACTCGCCAGCGATGGTGTAACGTCGGTACTGATCGATACAGGCCCTGCGTATTCTGATTCCTTTTCGGTAGCGAGCGCCGCTGTTCTTCCTTTGATGCGTCAGAAAGGAATCGATCATCTGGACGTTCTTATTGTTTCTCACTCGGATAATGACCACTCCGGGGGCACTCGGGATATTCTGGAAGCTGTTTCAGTTGGGCGATTCTATGTCGGGCAGCAGCTTCATGGTTTAAAGCATCAGATCAACTGCCATGCGTTGAGCTCAATGAATAACGAAGCACAAGTCGTCCTTGACGCAAAAATGCGCATCGAGTTTGTTCCGGTTCCTGAGCGCGTGAGGGATCGCGATAATAACCAGAGTTGTGTGGTCCGTTTGCACTGGTCAGGGTATCGCATCCTGATCCCTGGCGATGCTGACTCGAAGGTTGAGCGGGCTTTAATTGCGGACGACGCTGAGCGGCTTAAGTCCGATATCCTGATCGCGGGTCATCACGGAAGTAACAGCAGCACCAGCTCGATGTGGCTGAAAGCCGTTGAGCCTCAGGTGGTTGTTTTTAGTGCAGGTTATCGCAATCGCTTCAATCATCCTCACCCTGATGTAATAGGCCGCATAGTTCGGGAAGGGCTGCCTTACGTGAATACAGCAACGTCTGGGTTGATCGAAATAACACCAGAAGGGCAGATAAAACTCATGCGCGCCCAGTGGATGCCTCGTTGGCACGTATCACCCGACGCGGAAAGGGATTTTTCACTTCACGGCCATGTGCTAGAGTAGCGCGCAAACAAAAACTGGCAGGAGACGCTGGACATGCTTGAGATCATCCAGAGTGGTGGTTGGATGATGGTGCCAATTATCATCGCCTCTGTATTGGCACTCGCGATTACCGTAGAACGTTTCTGGACGCTACGTCCGGGTAAAATTGCGCCGCCTAATCTGCTGTCGCAGGTTTGGGGTTGGATGAAAAATAAACAGTTAGACTCGGCGAAAATCCGGTCTCTGAAAGATTCCAGTCCGTTAGGTAACGTCTTAGCAGCCGGTTTGATCAACTCCCGACATGGTCGCCAGATCATGAAAGAGAGCATTGAAGAGGTGGCTTCGCACGAGATCCATGAAATGGAGCGCTATCTTAATGCTCTTGGTACTGTCGCAGCCGTCGCACCGCTGATGGGCCTGCTCGGTACAGTGATCGGTATGATTAAGGTCTTTGCTGAAATTATGGCTCAGGGTACTGGTCAGGCTAATTTGCTGGCAGGTGGTATTTCGGAAGCTCTGATCACCACGGCAGCAGGTCTGGTTGTTGCGATTCCGGCGCTTATTTGTCATCGCATACTGCAACGCCGTGTCGACGAAATTGTCGTTTACATGGAGCAGGAAGCGCTGAAACTCGTTGATGTACTTCACGGTGAGCGTGAAGTAGCAGACGCTCCGGAGAACGCTGGGTGAATTTTCGTCGTCAGTCGAAAGAAGAGGTAACAGTTAATCTGACGCCTCTGATTGATATCGTATTCCTGTTGCTGATTTTCTTTATGGTGTCGACGACATTCACGAAAGAAAATCATCTCAGCATCAGCTTGCCGGAGTCCAGCTCGGAAGAGACAGGCCAACCGCCGAAAGCGATTGAGATACTGATTTCAGAGAGCGGAGAGTACAGTATTGATGGCCAACCTCTGGTGAATACCAAGGTAGAAACTCTTAAGCGTGCCATTGAAAAAATCTTAGACGGACGTGAAATCGCCCCCGTTGTTATTTCAGCGGATGCCAGAACGTCTCATGAATCTGTTGTGCGCGCCATGGATGCGGCAGGTCAGCTCGGGTTAATTAACCTCAGCATTACGACACGCAAATCTGCCGGTGGTGACTGAAACTATGGCTACTGAAGCAACTGCAGGCGCTATTTATAAGCGCCTGCTGACCTACCTGGGGCCGCAGAAGTGGTACTTTTTGCTGAGTATCATCGGTTTTGCGATGTTTGCGGCTTCTGCTCCGGCGCTTGCTCATTTAATGGGTGTTGTTGAAGAAACCCTGAATGAGCCAACGCAGGAGAATATTTTCCTTCTGGTATCTGCGCTCTTTGCTGTTTACCTCTTTCGTGGTATCGGTACCTTTCTTGGTAAGTATTTTACGGCCTTGGTTGGGCGTGAAATTGTGCATGCACTGCGTACCCAGCTGTTCAATCGTATGCTGCGTCTGCCCAGCCAATATTATGATAATGAATCCAGTGGGCGCGTAATATCACGGGTTATTTTTGATGTTGAGCAGGTCAACGGCGCCAGCACCAAAGCGTTGACGACGGTGGTTCAGGAAGGTCTCACAGTGACTCTTCTGATGGGGTATCTGATCTGGCTGGATTACACTCTGACGGCGATCTTTCTTGTCGTTATTCCAGTGATTGGTGGTCTCGTTTCTTTAGCAAGTAAATTTTTCCGCCGTTACAGTCGTCGCATCCAGAAATCCATGGGCCAGGTAACTCAGGTTACCAACGAATCGATCAGCGGTTACCGTGAGGTTCGTACCTATAATGCCACCTCGGTTGAGGAACAGCGGTTTCTGAAAGCAAGCAATGAAAACCGCAAGCAGGTGATGAAATTCGCGTTAACGAATGCGATCAACGTCCCTTTGTCTCAGCAGGTTATTGCTACCGGCCTGGGGGTGATGATTTATCTGATGTTTCAGCGTGTGGCCAGTGGCACCATGGACGCAGGTGAATTTCTCCAGTTTATTACTGCTGCGTCTCTGATCGCCAAACCTCTTCGTGCGCTCACTGACGTCAACTCGGTTATTCAGAAAGGCGTTACCGCTGCTGAGTCTGTATTTAGTGTGCTGGATACTGAAACTGAGAAGGATACCGGCACAAAAGAATTAGGAAAAAGCACGGGCGCGGTCGAGTTTAAAGAGGCTCGTTTCCGTTATGCTCAAGCAGAGACTGATGCTATCAAAGGCATCAACCTGAATATCAAAGCCGGTACTTCGGTCGCGTTTGTCGGTCGCTCTGGCAGCGGTAAAACGACCCTGGTCAATCTGCTACCGCGCTTTTACGAATTAACGTCGGGCAGCATCAGCATAGACGGCCACCCAATCAATGAGCTGACGCTTAATTCACTGAGAGAGCAGATTGCCATCGTGTCGCAAAGCGTGACCCTATTTAATTGCAGTATCCGTGAGAATATCGCATACGGCAGTCTTGCTGATGCCAGTGATGATGACGTTATTGCAGCGGCCAAAGCCGCTCATGCGCATGAGTTTATTGAGAAGCTTCCGGAAGGGTATGACACACAGGTCGGTGAAAATGGCGTCATGCTTTCGGGCGGTCAGCGTCAGCGTCTGGCAATCGCACGGGCCATTCTCAAAAATGCCCCAATTCTTATTCTGGATGAAGCCACTTCGGCCCTGGATACAGAGTCTGAGCGACACATCCAGGCAGCGATGGAAGAAGTCATGAAGGGCCGTACCACATTGGTTATCGCCCATCGCCTGAGCACCATTGAAAACGTCGACACGATCGTTGTGATTGATGATGGACAGGTCGTTGAATCTGGCCCGCATCAGGAGCTTCTTAATCAGCAGGGCGCATATGCTCAGCTTCATCAGCTGCAATTTGCAGAGGAAGAGTGATCGTGGGGTTGGCGGCCCATATAGAGAAAAACTGGTACGGCCGTGCGCTGGGAAATCTTTGGTTGCTGCCGCTCTGGTGCCTGTTTGTTCTGATCAGTGCGCTTCGGCGTGCTAAATATCAGATTTTTCCGGCAACCCCGGCAGACACGCCGGTACTCGTTGTTGGCAATATTGCCATCGGCGGAACCGGAAAAACGCCGTTGATCACCTTGCTCGCCGGGCTCGCCGCAAAGCAGGGAATTCGCGTCGGTGTCGTGTCTCGCGGGTACGGCGGTCGTGCAGAGCAATACCCTCTGATTGTTGATACAGATACACCGGTTGCGCAGTCGGGTGATGAGCCTGCACTGCTGGCAGGGCTGGGTCTCCCGGTGGTTGTCGACCCTCAGCGAGCCCGTGCGGTAAACGCGTTAAAAGATAAAGTAGATCTGATTCTGTCAGATGATGGCCTGCAGCATTATGCGATGGCCAGAGACGCCGAAATTGTTGTCAGTGATGCGACGCGCGGATTTGGTAATGGCTGGCAGTTGCCGGTTGGGCCTCTGCGTGAGCCCATATCCCGTATCGATACGTGTGATCTGCACCTGGTAAATGGCGTTGACTTCACGGTGCAGCCGACAGGTTATTTCGTTGGTTCGGTTGAGCTGGCGCCTGAGAGCCTGAAAGGCAGGCGTGTTCACGCTGTTGCCGGTATCGGAAACCCAGCGCGCTTTTTTACCACGCTCCGGCAGTTAGGCGCTGATGTTGTAGAGCATGCATTTTCCGATCATCACGCGTTTGTAAAAGACGACCTCGTATTTAATGATGATTTACCCGTCGTCATGACAGAGAAAGACTGGGTAAAATGTCGTCACTTTGAACTACCAAATTCTGGATTTCTTCGGGTGAGCGCCGTACCGTCGGAAGCCGCCGAAGAAAACATTTCGCAGTTATTGAAAAGATTGGGAGCAATCCGTCATGGATAAAAAATTACTGAGCATGCTGGTATGCCCTGAGTGTAAAGGCAAATTGAAGTACGACCGTGAAGCTCAGGAGCTTCTGTGTACGTTCGATGGTTTAGCGTATCCGATTCAGGATGGCGTGCCGGTAATGCTGGAAGGCGAAGCTCGTAAGATGAGCGAAGAAGAAAAGCTTGAGAAAGCCAAAGCGGTGAAACCAGCCGAATGATCCGGGTACTGTTTGTTTGCCTCGGCAATATCTGTCGCTCTCCAACGGCGCACGGCGTCATGCTGGGGCTGCTGGAGAGTGAGGGTCTGAATGATCAGGTCTTTGTCGACTCTGCGGGAACAGCAGGGTGGCATATCGGTAAAACGCCAGACCCGCGCTCTCAGCAGGCGGCACTCGCGCGGGGCGTTGATATTTCAGACCAGCGTGCACGCCAGGTTTCTGCAGAAGATTTTGAAACTTTCGATTATGTTCTGGCAATGGATCGATCAAACCTCGACGATCTGAAAGCGCTCTATGCCAGTAATGGAAGTCAGGGCACTGAGCCCAAACTGTTTCTGCGTGCATTTGGACGCAGCTTTGACGAACATGAAGTGCCTGATCCCTATTACGGTGGTGAGGCAGGATTTCGTCATGTTCTTGATCTGGTTGAAGACGCCTGTGACGGCTTGTTGGCCGACATCCGGCAGAAGATGGATGCCTGATGTCTCAGATGCCGGTCATTTCTGAACACTATTCACTCCACGATAAAAATACGCTCAGGCTGGCTTCGTGTGCGGAGTACTTCGCAACATTTACCTCAAGTGACGAACTTGTGGCGCTTGCTCACTGGGCAGAGCAGAAAAGCCTTGCGATCCGCGTCCTCGGCGGGGGAAGCAATGTCCTTATGCCTGAGTTTGTTCCGGGGCTCGTTATTCAGTCAAAAGATGAAACGGTATCGGTCGTTTCTGAAGATGAAAACTCAGTCGTTATAGATGTGGCGGCCGGGAAGTGCTGGCACGACTGGGTGGTAGAAAGCATTCAGTATGGCCATGGCCTTGAGAATCTTGCACTGATTCCAGGTTCGGTCGGCGCCTCGCCCGTGCAGAACATCGGTGCTTATGGTGTTGAGGTGTCAGACCTTCTTGTCTCTGTGACTGGGTTCAGTATTGCAGAACAGCGCATGCTGACAATTGAAAAAGCAGATTGCGATTTTTCCTATCGGGATTCTGTTTTTAAACATCGCCTGAAAAATAATTTTGTTATTTGTAGTGTCAGGTTCCGATTGAATAAGTTCTTTGAGCCAAATCTTGAATATGCGCCGCTTAATTCACTCGAACCAAATGCCTTGTCTGCTCAGGATTTGATCGATTTTGTGTCCGGCGTCCGGTCGGCAAAACTGCCAGATCCTGGGCTGATTCCTAATGCTGGCTCCTTTTTTAAAAACCCGATTGTCAGCACTGAGACCGCCGAAGACCTGAAAAACCTGCACCCGACACTGCCTGTTTATCCGGTTCATAGTTCTCCCCAGAGTGCTAAGTTGGCGGCAGGTTGGTTAATTGAGCAGTGTGGTTTTAAAGGCAAAGCGTATGGGCCCGTTGCCATGTATGAAAAACAAGCGCTCGTGCTGACCGCTCCGGGGGAGGCTGAGCTACAGGATGTCGCCCGCTTGCAAAGCCTGGTGCAGACAGAAGTCGAATCACGCTTTGGTGTCCACCTCGAACCTGAGCCGCAACTCTTTACTGACTGAGGTTTCGGCTCAGTTTATTCAGAATATCAAGGCACTGAGTCAGGTCGGCAGCGCTTATTGCGGGGCAGGCTTCTTAGAAAACGTGACGATGGCAATACCGCCGAGCACCAACAGAGAGGCAATAACGAATCGACTGGTGATGGGCTCTGCCGCGAATAGCAATCCACCAACGGCGGCAATGACCGGCACTGAGAGCTGGACGACCGCCGCTTGAGATACCCGAAGGTGGCTGATGACGGCATACCAGACTGCATATCCAGCGCCTGATGCTAGTGCGCCCGATGAGATGGCGAGCAGGAGGCCTCTTTCCGTTAGGTAAACGTCGCCCAAAAAGTAAAAAAGCAGAATCAGCGCAGGTATACACGAGCGTAAAAAGTTTCCACTGGTGTCGGCCAGAGGCGTCGCAGAGCCTCGCCCGATCAGGGTATATACGCCCCAGGCTGCGCCCGATATGGCCATAAGAACGAAGCCGGCAAGTTCAGGAGCTTCTGACCCTGGCAGCAGCATATAACTTAAGCCGCCAAAGGCCAGAAGAGTGCCGGCCCATTCTGTGAGCACAAGTCGATGCCCACGAAAAACGCCAATCAGAATCATGGAAAGCTGCACAAAACCAAATAAAATAAGTGCGCCAGCGCCGGTATCAATGCTGATGTAACCGAATGACAGGGTCGCTGCGTAAATAAACAGAGCCATTGCGGCGGGCCAGTTGCCGTAATTCAGGATTTGGCTCGGTCGACTGGGCTTCAACAGGATTAACGAGAGCAGGGCAAGGAAAACGGCGCCAGCAATAAGCCGCACCAGGGTGTATCCGGCCGGGTCGATAGTTTCGTCTTTGAGTGCCAGTCGGCAGAGGACAGAATTACCGGCAAAGGCAAGCATTGCAAAGGCGGTGAACCCTAGTGTGCGAAGCCAGTGAGGCGGGCGGGAGTGATCTTGATCGCTGGGGCTAATGTTGGAACTCATAAAAGTCCGGGTTAAAACCCGAACTTTTCTAAGACAGGGCTTGAGCCCTCATCCCAGTGGATAAGCCAGCCGTGATCGTCGCCCCAGTCACCGAGTACGATGCGCTGACGCTCCTGGCCGTTACATTCCCAGTCATGAGTTGCAGGGCGGTGAGTGTGACCGTGGATCAGCAGGTTTACACTCGCATCATCCATCACCTTGTCGACCTCTTCGGGGGTGACGTCCATGATGTCGTCCGCTTTCATCTGCTGGCCAGCTTTGCTCTCTGACCTGACCTGTTGACCAATGGCCAGTCTCTCTTCGATCGACTTGCTCAACAGATCTGCCTGCCACTCAGGGTTGCGGAACAGCTGTCGCATGTTCATGTAAGCAACGTCACGTGTACACAGGCTATCACCGTGCATCAGCAGCGCTTGCTGATCGCCAACGGTAATAACCGTACCCTCAGCGAGCATCTCCGCGCCGCAGGCGTTGGCAAATACATCGCCCATCAGAAAGTCGCGATTACCGTGCATAAAGAAAATCTTTACGCCTTGATCTGCGAGAGCTTTCAGTGAGGTTTGAATGCGTTCAACCAGAGCGTCGGTGTAATCGTCACCGATCCAGACTTCGAAGAAGTCGCCGAGAATATACAGTGTCTCTGCGCCTTTGAGCCGGTCCAGCAGTCCGAAGAAGCCTTCGGACATGGCTGGGCGATTGCCCTGCAGATGCAGGTCAGAAATAAAGTAATGCGTCATAGAAACCGGATCAGTCAGCGATGACTTCAGCTTTCTCGATGATTACGTCTTCCGCAGGTACGTCCTGGTGGCCCATAGCCATCGTAGTGCGCACGCCTTTGATGCGGTTTACCACATCCATGCCTTCAGTTACTTTACCGAATACCGCGTAGCCCCAACCCTGCATGTCTTTGCTGGTGTGGTTAAGGAAGGCGTTATCA
The DNA here is from genome assembly GCF_984348125.1 of Thalassolituus sp. Lineage (NCBI taxonomy): Bacteria > Pseudomonadati > Pseudomonadota > Gammaproteobacteria > Oceanospirillales > Oceanospirillaceae > Thalassolituus > Thalassolituus sp. The sequence goes on along the minus strand of NZ_CFHJLR010000024.1, from coordinate 4,606 downwards.
GCAACGTTGATAAAGAACTGCGCGCTGGCAGAGTGTGGGTCCATAGTGCGGGCCATCGCCAGGGTGCCAACTTCATTCTTGAGGCCGTTGTCAGCTTCGTTTTCGATAGGCTCGCGAGTCGCCTTCTCTTTCATGCCAGGCTCCATACCGCCGCCCTGAATCATGAAACCGTCGATGACGCGGTGGAAGATAACGCCGTCGTAGAAGCCATCTTTAACGTACTGCTCGAAGTTCGCGGCAGTTTTAGGAGCTTTCTCGTGGTTCAGTTCGACTTTGATGTCACCAAAGTTGGTTTTCAGCAGGATCATGATTTCTCTCAGCTCAAATAGTGTGTTCGGGTATCCCTTACGGGCTTTCGGCGCGTATAATACCGCCTTTTTCCACGGCCCGACATGGGGCGGCTATCGTTTCTGTACAGATACGGACCAATATGACTGATACGACATCGAACACCAGTAATAATTTCATCGCCAAAATCATTCAGGAAGACCTTGATGCCGGGCGCGTACAATCGGTGCAGACCCGATTCCCGCCAGAGCCAAATGGTTATCTCCATGTCGGCCATGCGAAATCTATCTGCCTCAACTTCGGCGTTGCCAAACAGTTTGATGGCGCATGTAACCTGCGTTTCGATGACACCAACCCAGAGAAAGAAAGCCAGGAATTCATTGATGCGATCAAAGACGACATCACCTGGCTTGGTTATCAGTGGAAGGGCGACATTCACTACGCCTCTGATTACTTTGACCAGCTGCACGACTGGGCGGTTGAGCTGATCAAGGCCGACAAGGCCTATGTCTGTGACCTGAACGCCGAAGAAGCGCGCGAATATCGCGGTACGCTGACCGAACCGGGTAAGAACAGCCCATATCGCGAACGTACTGTCGAAGAGAATCTCGACCTGTTTGCTCGTATGAAAGCGGGTGAGTTCGATACAGGTGCAAAAGTTCTGCGCGCTAAGATCGACATGGCGTCGCCGAACATGAATATGCGCGACCCGATCATCTACCGCATTCGTAAGATCACCCATCACCAGACCGGTGATAAGTGGTGCATCTATCCGACCTATGACTTTACTCATGGCCAGTCAGACGCGATTGAAGGCATCACGCACTCCGTATGCACGCTGGAATTCGAAGATCACCGCCCATTGTACGAGTGGTTCATTGAAAACCTGCCGGTACCCGCGCAGCCTAAACAGTACGAATTCGGCCGCCTGAACCTCGACTACACGGTAACGTCTAAGCGTAAGCTTAAGTTCCTGGTCGATGAAGGCGTGGTTGCTGGCTGGGATGATCCACGTATGCCGACGATCTCCGGCATGCGCCGTCGTGGCTTTACCCCAAGCTCAATTCGCACCTTCTGCGACATGATTGGCGTAACCCGCAGTGATGGCATGGTAGATGTAGCCATGCTGGAGCACGCGTTGCGTAGCGACCTGAACCAGAATGCACCTCGGGCCATGGCCGTACTCAAGCCATTGAAAGTGGTAATAGAAAATCTTCCTGAAGATCACAAAGAAATGCTCAAAGCGCCGTTCCACCCAGAGCTGGACCTGGGCGAGCGTGAGATGCCATTTACGCGTGAAATCTTTATTGATCAGGACGACTTCAAAGAAGAGTACAGCAAGAAGTTCAAGAAGAAGTTCTGTCCGGGCAAACGCATCCGTCTACGTTTCTCTTATGTCATTGAAGCAACCGATTACGAGAAAGACGCCGATGGCAATGTCACGCTCGTGAAGGCGAAGCTGATTGAGAATACCCTTGGTGAAAACCCGGAAGACGGCGTAAATCCGAAGGGTGTTGTTCATTGGGTGTCGGCCACCGATCACAAAGAAGCCGAACTGCGTCTGTACGAGCGACTCTTCACCAGCGCGACGCCAGACAAAGGCGAGGGCGACTTTATGGATCACGTGAATAAAGATTCTTTGAGTGTTGTTACTGCACTGATCGAACCGGCACTTGCAGAAGTGGATGTTGAGGCAAACTTTCAGTTTGAGCGCGAAGGCTACTATGTTGCTGATCGTTTTGATTACACCGCTGAAAAACCGATCTTCAATTTAACTATCGGTCTTCGCGAAGACAAAGCCCTTTTGGGCTAACTACCTTGAAACTACAGCGTTGAAGTGCGCCTCAAAAATACTCATTTACTCTAGTAAACTCCGTTTTTTGATGCGCCCTTCGCCTTGTATTTTCGGCGTCGTAAACGCCCAAAATTAACCGGCAACTAAAGCCTCAAATTTAGCTATCGGAAAAAACATGACACTGAAGATTTTTAACACCCTGACCCGACAGAAAGAAGAATTCAAACCCCTCGTACCCGGTAAGGTCGGCATGTACGTGTGTGGCATGACGGTCTACGATTTCTGTCATCTGGGGCATGCCCGTGTCATGGTCGCGTTTGATGTTATTGCGCGTTATCTGCGCCATCGCGGTTTCGATGTGAATTACATCCGTAACATCACCGACATCGACGACAAAATCATTCAGCGTGCTAACGAAAATGGCGAAGCCTTTGACGCACTGACTGAGCGCTTTATCGCAGAAATGCACAAAGACTCAGAGTTGCTCGGTATCGAAAAGCCAGACGCAGAGCCAAAAGCCACCGCACACATCGGTGACATCATTAAGCTGGTTGAAACTCTGATCGAAAAGGGTTTTGCCTACGCTGCTGATAATGGTGACGTGTATTACCGTGTTCGTAAGTTTGAAGGTTACGGCGAGCTGTCGGGTAAGGTTCTTGATGAACTCGAAGCCGGCGCCCGTGTAGAGGTGGGCGACGTTAAAGAAGACCCGCTTGACTTCGTACTCTGGAAGTCGGCTAAGCCAGAAGAGCCGCACTGGGATTCGCCATGGGGTATTGGTCGCCCGGGCTGGCACATCGAATGTTCTGCGATGTCGACCTGCTGCTTAGGCGATACCTTCGATATTCACGGTGGTGGTCCGGATCTTAAATTCCCGCACCACGAGAACGAGATCGCTCAGTCAGAAGCAGCAACCGGCAAAAAATACGTCAACACCTGGATGCATGCTGGGGCAGTGCGTGTCGATGGTGAAAAGATGTCTAAATCACTGGGCAACTTCTTCACCATTCGTGAAATCCTCGACAAGTACCCGGCAGAAGTTGTGCGCTTCCTGCTGCTGTCGAGCCAGTACCGTAGCCCAATTAACTACTCAGAAGACAGCCTCAAAGAAGCGCAGACCAAACTCGAACGCTTCTACAATGCACTGCTGAGTGTTGAAGTGGGTTCTGTCAGCGATATCGACAACGACTACAGCGCACGCTTCCACGCAGCGATGGACGATGACTTCAATACGCCGGTTGCTATCGCCGTGCTGTTTGATCTGGTGCGTGACCTGAACAAAGCATCAGGCGAAGAGCAGGCCGCACTGGCAGGCCAGCTTCGTTATCTGGGCGGTGTCTTGGGCTGCTTGCAGTCTGATCCGCAAAGCTTCCTACAGTCGGGTGCTGGTGATGAAGCGGAATGGATCGAAGAAATGATCCAGAAGCGTGCAGAAGCCAAAAAAGCCAAAGACTTTGCGACAGCAGACGCTGTACGTGATGAGCTGGTTGCTAAAGGCATTGTGCTGAAAGACGGACCGGAAGGGACGACCTGGTCGAAGTCGTGAAGTAAGGTAATGACGCAACATCTGAACGCCGGGCAATGCCCGGCGTTTTTGTATCTCATGAATGTAAAGATGTACTGTGTATAGCAACAGTATATTTCCGAGATTCGCGGAAATCTGGCACGCTTTACACTCGAGCTTGCGCGTTTTGCCGCAGGGTAGTACGGTGAACCTTCTATTAATCAGATAGTTACAAACTTGGTTTACAAGTTTATGTGCGCAGCGCTATCGAAATAACAGGCGTGCGCGTTTTTCTGGAAGGGAGGTTTAAGTTATGGAAGATTCTTCAATGCAGTCAATGAGTTATCCTAGAAACCTCGAAAGAGTGTCCCAGGATAAACGCGCACGCACACTAACAAGCTGTTAGGCCAATGCAATCTGACTAATATGGAAGTTTTTCTAAAACGATACGAGGGTATCAAATGAAAGAATTTGGCTCATTTCTGCTGGCTGTAGGCGCAATAGCATTTCTCGTCGGGCTCAGCATGGATACATCTGTATCGTCTGGACTTGGTGGTCGCGTCCACAACATTTGGCTTGCCAACGAAAGGCTGAGCATAATCATTTTCGCTGGAGTAATGGCTGTAGTTGGTGCGATATTCTTCGGATTGGCGGCTAAAAACCAACAGGCCGTAGATCAAAGCTCACCGACAATAACATGCCCGTTCTGTGCGGAAAAAGTTAAGGCAGAGGCCATCATCTGCCGATTTTGTCAAAGAGAGTTGCCAGAGATTGATAAATCAATTATTCAATCCGAACGAGCGGAGTCATCAAAAAAGACTCAAACTGAACAAGAGATATTGTGGATTCACGTCTTGGTGGGGTTTATTGCAGGCTTGTTTCTTCTAGGAATTTTTTTCTAATGAGCTGCCCTAACAAGGAAAATTAACTCGGACCAAAAAATTCGCTGCGCGCCTTTTGCGCCCTGATCTGTAACCACTTTCATGGACAGTTTTTTCTGTTCATTAAAGAGGTGCAGT
>NZ_CFHJLR010000023.1:0-50301 GCF_984348125.1 Thalassolituus sp. | reverse complement strand
GCATTGGACACCTCGTCAGTTTGACTTTGGTGTCCGTTTTATCGGGGCAAGATCAGCAAAGTACTCAACAAGGAGGAAATTCAATCTATCTTCAAATACTGCACACAGACGAATAACTCTACCTGCAATTTCATCCGAATTAATTCTCTTCGCGAACTCTTTCCGTGACATCAATGAACCCTAACAGCTTGTTAGTGTGCATGCGCGTTTATCCTGAAACACTCTTTCGAGGTTTACAGGATAAGCTATTGATCGCATTGAAGAATCTTCCATACCTCCAATCTCCCTTACAGAAAAACGCGCACGCCTGTTATTTCGATAGTCCTACGCACATAAACTTGTAAACCAAGCAGGCAAGTCGTTGATTCGATTACGGTTTACGTTACCCCGCTCTGAGATAACGCGCAACCTCGAATGTAAAGCGTGCCAGACTTACTGGAAAAACGCAAAATATACTGTACATAAAAACAGTACCTCTTTACATTCTTAGATGGTCCATCAGCCTGGTATCAGGCGATGCCTTTTTTCTTTTACCGTAGCGCCAGGAATGCGCTGTATATCAACCAGACCTGACGCATGTCATTGCCCATCCCCCGCCCACTCTATATGTTATGGCGTATACGGAAATTCACGGTCACTGACCTACGAGGGCCATTATGAGTCTCCCCTCTCCTAAACTTCTGATTCCTATTGTGTTGATTGGCGCAGGTATAGCCGCTGTGCGCTTCTGGCCTGAGAGTCCGCTTGATGTCACGGTGTCGCAGGCCTCTGTCGGCTTGGTCGAAGCCAGTGTCGCCAATACCCGCTCAGGCACGGTTAAGGCTTGCCAGCGCTCGCGCTTATCGTTGCCCCTTGGTGGCCAGGTAAGTGTTCTTTATGTTGCTCAGGGCGATAAAGTTGAAGCTGGCGCGCCTTTGATGGAGCTCTGGAACGAAGACATTCGCGCCACTCTGGCGACTGCTGAGGCGCAGCTGGATACTGCTAAGCTTTCGCACGAGGCTACTTGTACACAGGCGCAATCGGACAAGCGTGAAGAACGCCGCATTCATGATCTTCATAAGCGCCAGATGGCATCGTCTGAGCAGTTAGACCGAGCAGAAACCGCGGCAACCATCAGCGAGCTTTCATGCAAACAACAAGAAACCCTGATTACTCAGGCGTCTGCCAGTCTGGATCTGCAGAAAGCTCGTTTTGCACAAACCCAGTTACGCGCTCCCTTCGCTGGCATTATTGCTGAGGTGAACGCCGAGATTGGTGAATACGCGACACCGTCGCCGCCGGGCGTAGCCACACCACCCGCCATTGATCTGATCAACCCTGATTGTTTTTACGTGCAGGCGCCGATTGATGAGGTAGATGCGGCTCAGGTAGCTCTGGATATGCCAGTGCGCGTTACGCTGGATGCCTTCGGCGACCGCACCTTTGATGGTCATGTCTCGCGTATATCGCCTTATATTCAGGATGAAGAGAAACAGGCCCGTACGGTGGATGTTGATGTGCGCCTCAACGAACTCCCTGACGGCACCCATCTGTTGATTGGTTACAGCGCCGATATCGAGGTTATTACAGCAACCTCTGACAACACCCTGCGGCTTCCTACCGAGCTGTTAATCGACACGGATCATGTGATGATCGCCAAAGACGGTCACGCCGTTAAGCAGCAGGTAGAACTGGGCCTGACTAACTGGACCTGGAGTGAAGTCATCGGTGGAGTGAATGAAGATGACCTGATCATCAACGAACCCGGCCAGAGCGACCTGACAGACGGCCGCACCGTGCGCGTGCTGGATACTATTGTTCATGACTGAGGCAATGAAGGCCGGGCCATTAAAGTTCGCGGAGTACATCGTCGCTTTCAGCTCGGTGACCAGACAGTGCATGCGCTTAATGATATCAGTCTGGATATTACGCAAGGCGAATATATTTCAGTGATGGGGCCGTCTGGTTCGGGCAAGTCGACACTGTTGAATATGCTGGGCCTGTTGGATGTGCCCGATGAGGGCGAGTACTGGCTCGCGGGCGAAGACACCGTACCCATGAGCGAGGAAGCGCGCGCGGGTTATCGCCGTGACCACATTGGTTTTGTGTTTCAGTCTTACCACTTAGTACCGCGCCTGAGTGCCCGTGAAAATATGGAGCTGCCTATGGTGCTGGCAGGTATTCCTCCAGCAGAACGCCGTAAACGCTTAGCACCTGTTATTCAACGCTTAGGGTTAACAGAGCGCGCCGATCATAAACCAGAGCAGTTGTCTGGCGGACAGCGCCAGCGCGTGGCGATAGGCCGCGCCATTATTATGCAGGCACCGCTGCTGCTCGCCGACGAACCTACCGGTAATCTTGATACTCATTCGGGCGCCGACGTAGTTGAGCTGCTGGAAGAATTAAATGCTCAGGGCGTTACCTTAATGGTGGTTACGCACGACATGGCACTCGGCCAGCGCGCAAAGCGACGTTTACGTATGGTGGACGGCGCCATCGTCAGCGACGATACATTCGCCATGAGCCCATCAGAAGAGCCCGCCCTATGATCCGCCTGCAGGATCACTTCACCTTTACCCTGCGCTCACTGACACGAACGCGTTTTCGTACCACCATGCAGTTAGTGGCTATGGCCATTGGTGTATTGGCAGTGGTGTTGCTGACCGGCATTGGCGAAGGCGGACGACGGTTCGTGATGGCCGAGTTCGCAAGCCTCGGCAACGATGTGTTAGTCATGCTGCCCGGCCGAAAAGAAACCACCGGCGGCCTACCGCCATTAACCGGCGAAGGCACCCGTGATATCACGCTTGAAGATGCCCAAAGCCTCATGCGAGTTTCCGGTGTCGAGCGTATTGCACCGATCGTTGTGGGCACCAGCCGCTTGAGCATTTCAGGGTTGAGCCGCGATAGTTTAGTTCTCGGGACAACTCAGGATTTCTTCAGTATTCGGGATCTCGCGTTCAACCAGGGGCAGGCGTTTACCACTCGCGAAGGTAGCCGTAGCCGCTCGGAATGTATTTTAGGGGCAACCCTGAGGGATGATTTATTCGGCCCGAAACGCGCGCTGGGGCAATGGATAAATGTCGCGGATTATCGCTGCCGCGTGACGGGCGTACTCACTGACTCGGGAACGGGTTTCGGCTTCGATATGAGCAACGCGCTGATCTTGCCCGTAGATAACGCTATGCAGATCTTTAATACCGAAGGTCTGTTCAGGGTAATGATTCAGATTGAGAACATTGATGCTGTACCAGCCATGACCACAGCCGTTGAGCAGCAAATGAAGCTACGCCACGACGGCCAGCTGGATATTACGATTGTTACGCCCGACAGCCTGCTCAGTGCCTTCAATAATGTACTGTTAATCATGACCTTTGCTGTCGCCGGTATTGCGGCCATCAGCCTGTTAGTTGCAGGAGTTTTAATTATGAATATGACACTCATCGGCGTAGCTCAGCGCCGGGCTGAAATTGGGTTGCTAAAAGCACTCGGGGCGTCATCAAAAGAAGTCCGCTTGTTGTTTATTACCGAAGCCACGTTACTCGCCACCAGTGGCGCTGTACTCGGCATGTTGATCGCAGAGTTTATTCTTTGGGGCCTTAGGTTTAAATTTCCGGAAGTGCCCTTCGCAACCCCGTTGTGGGCCAGCGTATCGGCGATTAGTGTGTCTGCCATTGCGGGTATTCTCTTCTCCTGGATACCGGCGCAGAAAGCCGCAAAGCTACCACCCGTGTTGGCACTGCAAGCTCAGGCAGGGAAATAACTGTGGTAGACGTTGCTGCGAGGGAAATATAAATGATCAGACCTGACGACTGGCTTCGCCTTGCTACCTCACCTGTCACCAGCCAGCCGGGCAAAAGCGTATTAACTGCGCTCGGCATCGCCATTGGTATTGCCGCAGTCACGCTGTTAACCACACTCGGGCACGGCGTTCGCCAATATGTTCTGGATAGCTTCTCACAATTTGGCACTCGTATTATTGCGATTACGCCGGGCCACAGCGAAACCGCCGGTATGGCCGGAGGGTTAATCAGCTCGGTGCGATTACTGACCCTCGATGACGCAGAAGCCTTAGCGAGAATTACCGGGAGCGAATGGGTGGTATCAAATGTTCAGGGCTCGGGGCCTGTACGTTATGGCGAGCGCGTTCGTAGTACAGAGATTCTCGGTACGACCTCTGATTTTAATCAGGCCTGGGATTTCCCTCTGGCGATGGGAAAGTTTCTGCCCGACACCGGCGGCAATAGCCCTGCTGTTACAGTGATAGGCAACACCTTATACCGAGAGCTGTTTCGCAGTGAAAACCCGCTCGGGAAGTTTATCCGCATTGGTGGCCAGCGTTATCGGGTCATTGGTGTGATGCAACCCAAAGGCTCAACACTGGGGGTTGATCTTGATGATATGGCGTACATTCCTGCGGATCGTGCTCTTACGCTTTTTAATCGCGAAGGCTTAATGGAAGTGGATGTCGTGTTCTCTGAGGGCACAACATCCAGCCAGATGCTTGAGCGCATAAAAGCGATGATGATAAAACGCCACGGCCAGGAAGACTTCACCCTGACCAGCCAGGATGAAATGCTCAGTAGCATGAACCGCATTCTCGGCATCCTGACCATAGGCGTCGCGGCTTTGGGTGGGATTTCTTTATTAGTCGGCGGCGTGGGTATCTTCACCATCATGACGACCAACCTGACCGAGCGCACCGCAGAGATCGGGTTACTGCGAGCCATTGGTTGTCCGCGACGGCAGCTGCTCAGTCTCTTTTTGGGCGAGGCCGTCATGCTCTCATTATTCGGTGCTTTTATCGGTATCGTTATCACAGCCGTTGTCGTTGCCCTGTTAAGCCTATTGGCCCCGGCCTTTCCGGTTCAGATTCAGTTTTCGACACTCGGACTGGCCATCGCTGTGGCCGTAATCACCGGGCTAATTTCAGGTATCTGGCCTGCGTATAAATCATCACGCCTGGGCCCGATTGAAGCGTTACGAGGTGAATAATAATCGTGCCCCACAGTGTTGTTTCCTTGCACTATTTTCGATCAGCCTGGCGCATCAATACTAAACACACACGCACCAATATCGTAAAAGCGGTTTAAATCCCCTTTCCATATAATTTCCATCCTGTCGCTGAAGGCCCATCGCTGCTGAGCTGCGACACATAACCTGCCGTTAATTACAAAGATATAAATAGATGGCACGACACTTGCCAATCAAGCAGGAGAAACTTTATAAGAAACATAGGCTTAGCTACATGTACATTCTCCCAGCGATACTCCTGTCGCTTACTCTGATCCCCGGTATCGCTCACGCCGATACCGGAATAACTAGCACGGATATCGTCTGGATACTGGTTTCCGCCACCCTTGTCTTTTTTATGCAGGCAGGCTTTGCCTTGCTTGAAAGCGGCATGTCGCGCGCGAAAAACGCGATTAACGTAATGATGAAAAACTACATCGATGTCTGTATCGGTAGTCTTTTGTTCTGGGCCGTTGGCTTCGGCATTATGTTTGGCTACAACCCCACAGGTTTCTTTGGTACCACGGCCTTCGGCTTATCCGAAGGCAGCAACTGGGACTTCACCTTCTTATTATTCCAGACCATGTTCGCTGCGACCGCTGTCACTATCTGCAGTGGTGCCATGGCCGAACGCACTCGCTATACCGCCTATTTATTATCTGCAGCGGCCATCGTCACCTTTATTTATCCTGTGTTCGGAAGCTGGGTCTGGGGCGGAAGTTACGGCGGTCAGGGCTGGCTTGCCGAACTGGGCTTTATTGATTTTGCAGGCTCTACCGTTGTGCACTCTTTGGGCGCATGGTGTGCACTTGCGGGGGTCATTGCGGTTGGCGCCCGTACCGGCCGTTTTGATAATTCGGGCAGAGTACGGAATATTCCGGGCCACAATTTATCTCTGGTTGCACTGGGTGGCTTCATCCTCTGGTTCGGCTGGTTTGGCTTTAATGGCGGCAGTGCATTATCTGCGTCAGAAAATATTGGCGGTATTATTCTTAACACTCACCTTTCCGCCGCGGCTGGAGCCGGCGGTGCGATTCTATTATCTGCTCTGTTGCAGCGTCCGATTCTTTTAACGACCACAGTTAATGGTAGCCTCGCAGGACTGGTCGGGATCACCGCGGGTTGCGCAACGATGGAACCGCCATTCGCCATCGTCACAGGCGCTGTCAGTGGTGTGATTGCAACTCTGGGTCAGGACCTGATGCTTCGTTGGAAACTCGACGATGTTGTTTCAGCAATTCCCGTGCATGGTTTCGCCGGTGCCTGGGGCACGATTGCCGCGGGGCTCTTTTTCGCTGGCGACATGTTCGATACTCAGCGTGTTGCGACTCAGGCCATTGGTGTCATCACTGCCTTCCTCTGGGCCTTCCCGCTGTCGCTGCTGGTGTTCACGCTGATTCGCTTTATGATCGGCCTACGTTCTTCGAAGGAACACGAGCAGATGGGCCTCGATTGTACCGAGCACAATGAAGTCGGTTATCCAGAGTTCCAGCAAAACATCACATTCCGTCAGGAGCCATAAGCATGAGCCCTGATATTAAACGTCGCATCGTGTTTACGATTTTGTCGGACTATATTGCTGGCGAAGAACTTCGCCAGGTTATGATCCTATGGCAAGCGGAATTTTCTGAACGCTCGCGTTATGAACTGAATCAGTTCCTGGGCGCGTGCCGGGATGTGCCTGGTATTCAGCAGAATCGCCTTGAGATTCTCAGTCGTCTGGTGCGCATGGTCATGGCTGCTAACGAATCTGATCTGAAGCCTGACCCCATCAACTGGATGAATTCAGCAGACGATGCAGAAACTTCGTTTACGCCTTCTGAGCCGGTGATCAAAGAAGAGACCCGTCGGCCTCAGCAAACTGCCTCCAGGCCTTCGCAATTCCAGAAGAACTCAGATACGGCACCGCAGAACAGTCTGGTCGCCGAAGTAGTTAATATGCTGTTTAGCCGCTTGCGCTCAGATCAGATACGCACCATTAAATCGTATGTGCTCAGCGCTGCTCAGAAGAAGAAATTGCAGCCAGCAGCTGTGGCTATGTTTGAACAACCGGATATTTCGGTCTCAGCCGTTCATACCCCACTCGAAATCAGGGATGCACGTAAGCTGATTAACTTCACCTACATCGGCTGCTGCGAGGCAATCGGCCCGGTAGATGCCGACTTGCTGCTTAGTAAAGCGGTACGCGAGGTCGGTGAGAAGTATCGAGGCACTGAGCCCTATGCGAACTGTCTGAACCAACTTCTGGGGCGGTAACGTTTGCAGCATGATTAAAAATTAAAAGCCACTGACAGGCTGCCAGTGGCTTTTTACATGTATCAGCAAGTGAGTAAATCAATCTCGCATCAGTTGATAGCTGTGCGCCAGCGTGTGTTCTCCAGTCACTTCATCAACTGTATACACGCGGACTATCAGTTCATTTCCTTCAATGTATAAATGCATAAAACCCAGAACATCACCCTGCTGAAACTCAGCTGGGTTACGATTAACATCGTCAAGTGGACGCTGCTTGGCACCAGCACCTGACACTATCTGAGTCATACCGTCACAGCGGTCAACCGGAGGCAGAATCTGAAGGTCATGATCATGACCAGAAATCATCAGATCAAAATCGCCGCATAAATTGTCGCCTACAAAGTCATAAAAAGCGTATCCGAAAGCAGGAACACCATCGTACCAGCCAGCGTTGCCGTGACGGCCATTTGAGATATACGGGTGATGGGAAAACGCAATTTTCCAGGGTGTCGTCGCAGATTTTTTTTCAGCTTCGATCCACTCTTCCTGAACCCGGTAGTACTTAAACTGACGATACTCTGGGTCAGGATCAGATACCGCTGCCAACGGATTTGAATCGAGTGAAAAGAAAGTCACTATTGGTGACTCTGATTCCAGCGGCGCCGTAAACGAGTAATAGCGTGCTGGCATGTTCCACTTTTCACTCATGCGCTCTTCGGCGTAGTGATAATCGACCTGAAACTCGCCTTTATCATTGTCGAGGCCATCGCCACTCAACCAGCCGTTATCGTGGTTACCAAGCGTCATATAGAACGGGAAATCAACGTCTGCATACGGCTTTTCGAATTTATCGATAAACTGAACATCATCGACTGAATCAACACCAGTTTCATAAATGTTGTCACCCAGCCCCAGTGCAAAATCACAGCCTAGTTCATCACAGACTGCCTTCATGGCTGCGGCAACCTTATACTGCTTTTCTTCGCCCGTACCGGTGTCACCGATGGCGATAAAAGAAACTGCGCCTTCTGGCACCTCAACGACCGGCTCTTCAGGTTCCTCTGGAAACCAGGACATGCCATAGGCGGGTAAATGTACGGCCAGCGCCATCAATGCGAGCTTTTTCATCTTCTGTCTCCAGACCAAGATTGCAATAAAACCACTGAGTGTAACGCCCCAGTGCTTCAGATTTGTGAAACATCCTACACAAGCTGCTAGAAACGTGCCGCCACCCAGCGGGCCAAGTAGATACGTCGGGTCATCAGTCACTTTCGCTGGTGAGTGCTAAACTCATCTGACAGAGGTTTGATAGGCAGGAGGTCCCTATGATTGTCGATTCTTTGATGACCACCAAAGTCGTTACCGTGCATCTTGATGACAAACTGACAAAGCTGCAGGAAATATTCATTAATACACGCTTTCATCACGTTCTGGTCGCTGAAAACGGTCGGTTAAGAGGGGTGATTACAGATCGCGACTTCTTTAAGGCTGTGAGCCCCTACATTGGTACGCCTGCAGAGACTTTGCACGATACGGCGACGATTAATAAGAGGGCTCATCAGATTATGAGTCGGAACCCGGTTACCATCAAAGCAGGCAGTAATATCCGGGAGGCGGTATCGCTGATATACCAACACGGCGTCACCTGTCTGCCGATACTCAACGATGAAGATAAGATTGCAGGTATTCTGACCTGGCGGGATGTATTTCGGGGGCTTGAGGCTCGGTATAACAAACCCGCAGCCCCCGAACAAAGGGATTAGATTAACCGGCGCAGACGTTACCGTCTGACCTCCGGCGCTTCTTTAATTGGCAGTGAGATAAAGTTCAGATAAAGATCTTCTTCCTGTATTTCCAGAGGGATAAGGAGAGAAGCAACTTCGTCTGACTCATTCTCTGTGCAGAGAACGTCTGCAAGGATGCCCAGCAGAGGAACATCGGTTGCGCCACAGGTGACAGGGTCAAGTGACTCAGTGAGATCTCCGGTAAAGATAGTGATCGCGTTTACCAGGTCACCCACGGTTGAACCGACTTCTCCAAGTGCCGACTCCAGATCAATGTTCACGAGTACGTTAATTGGTGGCACGTTCTGATTGCGCTGTTCAATCTGCATCCGGCCATCATCAAAGAATGTGATATCTCCCACCAGCGTCAAAGGCAGCGGATAGTTGTAAAGATTGTGGCTGAGTATTTCACCACCGTCAGGTAACGCCAGGTTAGGAGAATCCAGCGCCAGAGTAACCTCTGTTTTGAAGATTGGCTGACCGTTATCGCCAGTAACAATCATACCGGGCACCAACCCCATTGGGTTGTCTTCGGTCGGTGTGGTGTAGCGCATACGGAGGATTTGTGTGCCGGTGGTCTGCTCGCCCAGCACTGGGAGAAAAACACTGGTAGGTGTGGTCGCCAGAAGCATGGGATACAGGTGTACTTTCACGGCTTGCTGACCGGTTTCTGGATCGACCGTTGGCCCTATCACCTCTGTATTCAGGGCTAATGTCTGGAATACGGCCTTATTGTCGGGGCAATCGTCACCGAGCGGATCACACCCATTACGTGCTGGCAGTGAGAGTGTCTCGTTGAGAAGCGTTGCTTCTCCGTTAACTACCGTAAGGATTGCGGCATTCTCTGACGGCAAGACATCCCCTGACGCCGTTATCGGACTGGTTGATGGTTCCAGGCATGGCTCCCCGCAATCGACAACGTAATTGGCGTTAGCATCTCGCACAGGGTAATTACGCAGCGGCGTAAAAATAGATTCTTGAGGAGCGCTGCCACGGAAGTAAATCACCATATCCGGGCCGCCGAAATCTTCAGAGTCGACAAGAAGATCCGTCTGCAGTGGAAGACCGGCATCTGAGCAGATGATATCCAGCTCATCACATACGGTATCGTTTACCGAATCAGCATGTGCTGACGCCATTGTGTAACGATAGACCTGCCCTTCTTCCCAAGCATTTTCCGGGAAGAAACGAATACGTTGACGAGCCTTTTCAAGACGACCCGACACCGGGGTAATTTCTCCGTCTTCGTTAACTCGCTCAACTTTAAACGAGGTATTCAGATTGATTGAATCAATATCCATCACCTGCGAGAAAATAACCGCGATCGGCCGATCAGCTGGCATCGTAGTTAATGGCAATGTCTGATTTTCTACTTCAGCAGGCGTATTCTCAGAGACGACGCACTGGCCGTGATTTGGCTGCTCGGGTGGCAGCGGAAAAATATCACTCAGAGTGGCTGTTGATACACACGGGAAGCCGGGATACGTCGTCAGCGCCAGAGGCGAAACTTTAATTTCCTGATCTGTCTGCTGTGTTGCAGGCATACTGAACGTCAGTGTGTCAGCCAGTGCTGGCGACCCTTCAAGGTTCTGTAAGCGGCTGGTCGTAGTGACTACGTATTCCGCTGCAGGTTTAAGACCGCCACGAACCTGTACCGTCAGTACGGTTCCGTCAATGTCACTGGTCACGTTTTCAGCAGATAGCCGCACGCCATTCTCTTCAATAACGACGAGTTCTCCGGCCTGTCGGCGCAGCGGCTGATCGAAATTCAGAATAATAGGATCACCCGGGCGCTGCATCGACTGACGCGTCGCCGGAATGGCGGTCTCAAAGCCAGGCACCCAGCTTACGAGGCGTGGCGGAGTATTCGGCGCCTGATTCTGCTCCTGATCAAATAAGCGTTCGATCTGGTCGTTCGTTTCGGCAAGCAATTTAAACGCGATGGTGGCGTTACCAACGTCCTGACCGAGAATATTAGGTTCGACAATACCGATGGAATTGATTTCCAGTAAACCATTGCGTACCTGAGCCAACCCAACCAGTTCGACGCGCATTAAATCCTGCGAGAGCGACGCATTTGGCTGTGCTGCAGCGGTATTCATACTGACATCCATAAATAAGCGTATATGACGCTGAGCTTCCGGGTCATCGGTGTAAGGGTTCGGGTACAGGTACCCGTTAGCGTCAGAAATAAAGGTCACAATAACTGACCCGGTTTCCTGCGGAAGGCCTGTTTCAGCATCCAGAAGAGGAACATTGCCATTAATTTTTACATCAAGTGATGAACTCATGAGCGTACTGCCGCGAGCAATGCGCAGTGGTACGGGCTGATTGCCAGGGAAGTTAACCGCATAGGCCAGCTCTGCATTCAGAGTGCCGGTCTGCTGCGATAAATCAGTGACGCCCTGCAATACCGAATTAAGCACTACCCCATTGACCAGACCTTCGTTTAACGGCGATATTTCTGAGTTTTCTGAATCGACAATATCCTGAATCAGAATGGATGTTGGCGTGGTATCCCGTGGCACAAAATCAAGGGAGTAATTGATGCCCGTCGTACCATCATCATTCAGAGGCCGTACCCCTGTAAGCTCAAGGCGATAAGCCTCACCTGCAATCAGTCGATCTGATTCGCTGCCGCATTCTGCCACCAGTGCGACAGTACATGGATCAATCGTTAATGACTGGTGTTTAAGAATAACGTCAGCTGGCACAAGATTATTATTGGCATCAAGGAGTCGTACATTCACGCCGTATTCGATGGATTCAGGGTCAACAGGCTGCGTAAACAGAAAACGGAATGTGGAGAAATCCATCACTTCAAAATTACTGCCATCAGGCAATAATTCCAGAATACCGAAATCATCATCCACCGATGTCAGCGACAAAGGACCGGTTGCTTCCGGGCGTGTAGAAAACTGGATTCCCTCAGGGCCAGTTGCGTTCGGCGTTGCAATCGCATTGGTGCCCGAGCCAAGTACACCATCAAACGTCAGGCTGTAATCAGCGCCCGGAGAAAGCTCTTGTGTAGGAGTCGCGACAATACCGCGCCCGCCATCTACACTGCGCACAGACCTGATGGCGACATTATTACCATCGCCGTCCACCAGAACCAGTTTTTCAACTAATAATGGATCATCTACAGGGGTGGTAAAACGGAGCACAAGGTCGGTGACAGGTGGCACATTAATCTGACCGTCAGCCGGATACGAATACTCGACACTCGCACTTAAAAACGGCGCAAGAAAAGTACCGTCAGGCCCTTCGACCATGGTTCCGCCGAGCAGCGTCTGTGTGTCTTTATCACCACACGCCGCTAACGCGAGTGATGTACATGCAATAATTAATGACTTTTTCATGTCGACCTCCTCAGAACTTCAGGCTGATAGAGCCGCTGAATACATCCACGCTACCGCCGGTAGTCACTTCAATATTATTGGCTGTGCCAGGACGGGAATTCGCAATGGTAAAATCGCGGTCGACCAGCTCCTGACGCTGATAGCCGAGGTCAATCTGCAGTGGATGAGCAAGGAACATCTGCTTACCCACCTTGGCCGACAGCCCTACACCAACGATATAGCGATCTGTATCAAACAGGTTTACGTCTACGGTCTGAGTACTTTTCAGCGCAGTTGGTCGATAAGAAAAGCCGCCCAACAGTGAGAACGACTCACCCAAACGATACTCTGCGCCAAGCCGCGGAATCATGATGTCTTCAAATTCGGCACCGGCCTGATCTTTGATGGTGTCGCTTGAAAACTGGTCTTCGAGAGTCGACCACTCCTGATATTCGAGCGTCGCGCCAATGCGGATTGATCCCCGATCGAACTGCGTGCCTGCTGTAATGGTGGTTGGCTGAAAAGAGTCGTACGTCTGAATGGTGAAATTAAGGGGATCAGAGGCCGGAATAAGACCCGGAATGACCGTCGTTGCTTCTACTTTGGTGCGAGAGTAAGAACGCTGTTGGTATGCCACAGCAAACTCAAGCCCGGTGACGGCACAGTCGTAATACGGACAGAACATTTCACCCAGATCAAGCGTATTCGAGAGCGTAAATGATAAGGCTGGCTCAGCCTGCACATTCAAAGATTCGTATTGTGTGTTACCTGCGAGGTCAGTCGTGGTTGTCAGCGTCGCATTGTTATTTAACGTCGCCCGCGCAGACAGGCCGCCGCTAAAGCCACGGAACAGTTCGGTAGCACCACCAACACTGACAAACAGAGGCTGGCGGTCGTATTCCAGAAACTGCCCGCCTTCGCTGGTCTCAGACTGAAATTCAAGTAGAGAGAAGCCGTAATTCTCTACGCCGATAACAACACCTAAAAACATCGGGTGGTCAAAGGTCGTTAGCTTCGACAGGTCAGTTTTCAATCCCAGCAATACCGATGCCGTTGGCGTTCGCGACAGCAGATCACCTGAACGATCTGGTCCCGCAGCCTCTAGCTTGGCTTCAGCCTGCAGAAGCCCGGTAGAAAGCTCACCACGCTGATCTTTTACCAGTCTTGATGGGTTGTAATATGTCGCCGACACTTCCTGGTTGAACATAGAAAGCGCCTGCGTCGTTGCTACGTCCTGCGGAAACAGACCATAGGTATTGCCGATGGTGCCCATATTGGCGTGTACGCCTGTTGTCATCATCAGAGCAGAAAAAGCAGTTACACCCGCTAACGGGCGAATAGAGAAAGGCATTATGTTGTCTCCACTATTAATATTTTTAGATCAAGGAGTTACAACAAACTCTATCAGAGCACTTAAAATTACAGCTACTAAACAATTGTTACTCTTGGTTTCCTTATTTACACGATTTTTTTAACTATAAAAATCAATGACTTAGGATGGATATGTAATTATTAGTAACCCAAACTAAACGAATTTTTTAAAATCGTAAATTTCCAGTTTTGATGAGTAATTAATAAAAAGCACAATAGTCACAAAGACCAGTGTGACGCTTTTAAATTATCGATTTTCAAGGTGCAATTTCAGCTTCAGATAAGCGTTAAATATCAGAGGATAAACGGTATGATATTTTTATAGAAAAATAGAAAAAAGATGAAATACAGAAAATAGAAATGGGGGAAATCAGAAGGATATGGGGACACGCGTTTGTATCCCGTTCACATTAGGGTTGACTAGTGAGCTGCGATGCCCAGGCTGTCCGCAGCTTCATCCAGCATGTCACGTTGACCGCTAATACATTGATAATAGAGTTCAGATGAGAGTTTGCCGTCGTATGGAACATCCATATACAGATACTCTTCGTCATAGGCGGGTAACTCAAACAGCACCAGCATGGTATCGATTAAGTCGATACGAGCAGTATCGCCTTCTTCGTAACCACCCTGGTAGTAGACATCATCGATGCAACTGGCGATGGTCTGAATCTTGAGAATTTCTTTGTCTGTCGGCTGCTCATCGGCGACAGCATTGGCGGATAATGACAACAGGCCCACGAAGAGACTGGATAAGATCGAGCGATGCATGATTTTTTTATAGTGATTTTTCATGCGCCATATTAAGCCAATATGTATCTCTTCAGGCCACACCCTTTCTGTAAAAAGTTGTAACCTCAAGAAATAATAACCCGAAGAAAAAATGCAAATAGCAATCGATATTAATCACTAAGAGCTGCAATGGTCTCTACACAGACTTGAAATAGTCACTCATCAGGCGAGCCGACCATGAACGCGCGGACCAACCTTCATAATGCGCACAATGACTCCCCTTTCTCGTTGTCACCAGAATAACGTTGTCCATCGTTTTCATCCTGTCTCGCCAGGGCTCCAGGTTGTTGATGTGGCAGATTGGATCGTCCTCTGCGTTGAGCACCATCAAGGGGATCCGAATATCCTCGAAGACGTTCATGGGATTCGTATTCTGGTCATACGACGGATAGTCATCGTACCCCGCTAACTCGTACAGTTTTTGATAGAGATCGCCGAGATCAGTAGCCGTCAGCAGGCTGTCTGCTGTCCGCAGAGAAGACAGCACACTCTCATTAGGGCAGACAAACTGGCGAACCATCTTCTTTGCCATGATACGGCTATATCGCGGATGCACATTGTCGAAGCAGGTGCCTGTGTCGTATCCGGGGCAATAAGCAAAGGCCGCTTTGAAGGGAGCATCGCCCCCCTCTTCTCCCAGGTATCGCACTAACAAACCGGAACCAGCTGATGTGCCCACAGCGTAAAGTGGAGAATCAGGAAAGCGCTCTCTTATATGAGCAAGCTGCCCACGAAAATCTTCAGTACAGCCCACCATGTTAAACCGTGGCGTTAACAATGGCAGCTGACCATGCCCACGCCGCAAACACAGCACGATTCGCCACCCCGTTTTTAACCCGAGATCGCGCACGAGCTCTGCCATGCTATCCGGACTACCACTGATGGTGTGAATTAATACGATCGTTGGTGTTGTTTCAGGTAAATCGTAGCCACTCCAATATAAAGCTGTCAGACCACCGTCCTGCATTGTCAGCTGTTCATGGTAATCGTAGAGCGATGCGCTTTCGTTGCGCCGCTGAAAGCCATACTTGCGCAGGCTATAAAAGATTAACTGGGTATGTGCATTAAACAACCAGGGAGTAGCCCGGTATGGCTTACTCAGTATTCTGAGTGATTCGACCAGACGCTGGTTTGAAGCATTATTATCGTACGATACTGATGGATGATTTTCAGAAACTGGCTTCGTCGTCTGCATAATTCTCATTGCTTCTCTGATACAACTTTATCCAGCGGTGAGCGCAGCCACCGCTTACTGACAGCAACGATAGCATCTCATCCCCACACCACTCTGGTGTTAAATTGGGACAATTTACTAGCGCAAGGGGTCTGTTAGTGTCGACTGATCAGCCATGAAACAAAAAACTGGGCAAAAGCCCGGTTTTAAAGTGCGCTATTAAGAATCATCAGACTATCGAAGAGATGGAGTTTCATCAGAGTGACAGGATTTAAAATTGGTCGGGATGACAGGATTTGAACCTGCGACCACTCGCCCCCCAGGCGAGTGCGCTACCAGACTGCGCCACATCCCGACTTATGCTGCCACAAGCCTGTGAACAGAGCGCTTAAGTATACTTAAGTGCCTGAAAAGGTAAACTTTTTTTGGAATGCCCGTCAGAAGTCGGAGTCTGGGTTGAGCATATCTTCCAGCTCTTTCAACTCGCGTATCATGTTTTTGATCAGGGCTTTATCCATGGCCACCGCCTGCGACTCTCCGTTGTCTTCCAGCTTCTGTCTGGCGCCACCAATGGTGTAGCCATCCTGATACAGCAAAGCACGGATTTCACGGACGAGAATGACGTCCTGACGCTGATAATAACGACGATTACCGGCACGCTTGACCGGCTTGAGGGTTGGAAATTCCTGCTCCCAATATCTGAGAACATGAGGCTTCACATCGCAAAGCTCACTGACCTCACCAATAGTGAAGTAGCGTTTCGATGGAATGGGCGGTAGTTCGTTATTGTGGCTGGCTTCCAGCATAGGCTTCTACCCGGATTTTGAGCTTCTGCCCCGGTTTGAACGTCACGACCCGGCGAGCAGAAATAGGGATCTCCTCGCCTGTCTTCGGATTCCTTCCCGGACGCTGACGCTTATCACGCAGGTCAAAGTTACCAAATCCTGATAACTTCACCTGCTCATTACGGCTCAGGCTATCGCGGATTTCATCAAAAAAGATGTCCACCATATCCTTCGCTTCACGCTTATTAAGACCAAGATCTTCAAACAGTTTTTCTGCCAGTTCTGCTTTGGTCAGGGCGGTCATGTTAACCCCTTAACGTTGCTCCTATGCTTTCATAGAGGTGAGCCAAGACTGCTTCCACAGAGTTGTTCACTTCTTCATCAGTCAGAGTGCGTGAAGGATGCTGCCACGTCAAGCCCAAAGCGAGACTTTTTCTATCAGGATCAATACCTTTGCCGACATATACATCAAACAGGTTGAGCTTAGTGAGGTAATCCCCCGCTACGCTTCGGATTCCGTCGAATACCTGATCCACCTGAACTGAATGGTCTACAACCAACGCCAGGTCACGACGCATTTCAGGGAATTTCGAGATGTCACCATACGAAGGCACGGCAATATCACGAACGGCTTCAAGGTCGAGTTCGGCAACAAACAGTGTCTGCTTCACACCAACTTTTTTCTGAGTCGCCGGGTGCAGTGCACCTATCCAACCAATTGGTTCGCCGTTCTTCAGAACGCGCGCTGTCTGGCCAGGATGCAGTGCTGGATGCTGAGCAGACTCGAACCGATACGCGGAGGCATCGCCGCCACGAGCTAACAGAGACTCAACGTCACCTTTCAGATCAAAGAAATCTACCGGTGTTTCCTGCTCACTCCAGCCCTGAGCCAGACGATTACCGCACACCAGCATCGCCAGCGTAGGAGTCTGTTTGAGGCCATCAGCTTCAGGCACAAAACGCAGGCCAGTCTCGAACAGGCGAACGCGTGGCTGCTGACGCTTGAGGTTGTAGCTGGCGGCAGACACCAGTCCTGTCAGCAAAGTCGTACGCATCACGCCCATATCCGCTGAAATCGGGTTCAGCAGTGGCAGGGCTTCACGCTCAGGATCGAGGGCTTTCTGCAGCTCTGGTTCAACAAAGCTGTAGGTAATCGCTTCCTGATAACCGCGAGCAATGATCTGGCGACGCAGGTCGCGGATCGGCATACGGGATTCAGGGGCTTTTGCCAGAGGCGTCGCCGCCGCAGGAACACGGGTAGGCAGACGGTTATAGCCGTAGATGCGCGCCAGCTCTTCAATCAGGTCAGCTTCGATCGCCATATCAAAACGATACGACGGTGCTTTTACTGTCCAGCCTTCAGCAGTGGTTTCAGTGTCCATGCCGAGGCGAACCAGAATGTCGGTCACTTCGTCGTCAGCCATGGTCAGGCTCAGGACTTGCTCGATGCGCTTACGACGCAGAGTAATGGTGGCTGCTTCAGGCAGTTTGTCTTCGGCAGTTACTTCTGTCACAGGACCCGCCTGACCACCGCAGATATCAATAACGAGCTGAGTCGCACGTTCCATCGCAGTATTGGCCAGGTTGTAGTCAACGCCACGCTCAAAACGGTGCGAAGAATCGGTGTGCAGGCCGTAGTTACGGGCACGACCAGCGATCGCAATCGGGTTGAAGAACGCCGCTTCCAACAGCAGGTCCTGGGTGTCGCCGTTTACACCGGAGTGCTCGCCACCCATCACACCGGCCATAGCCAGCGGTTTGCTGTGGTCAGCAATCACCAGAGTGTCTGCGTTCAGTTCGACTTCCTGGCCGTCGAGCAGAGTTAGCTTTTCGCCCTCTTCTGCCATACGTACACGGATGCCACCTTCTACCTGTGCCAGGTCAAAAGCGTGCATCGGCTGACCCAGTTCCAGCAATACGTAGTTGGTAATATCCACGACAGGGTCAATCGAGCGGATACCGCCACGGCGCAGCTTCTCAACCATCCACAGTGGCGTTTCTGCTTTTACGTTCACACCTTTCACGATACGACCGAGATAGCGTGGGCAGGCATCTGCCGCAGTCACTTCGACAGACGCTTTATCATCAATTGATGCTGCAACGGCAGCCACGAGTGGCGGCTTCACTTCGGTACGCGTCAGCACGCCAGTTTCACGCGCTAGACCCGCAATGCTCAGGCAATCTGCACGGTTCGGTGTCAGGTCGACTTCAATGATGGTGTCATTGAGGTTCAGGTATTCGCGGAAATCTGCGCCAACAGGGGCAGAATCCGGCAGCTCCATCAGACCTTCAGAGCTTTCTGCCATGCCAAGCTCTGCTTCGGCACACAGCATGCCGAATGACTCAACGCCACGCAGCTTGGCTTTTTTGATTTTGAAGCCTTTGCCATCTTCGGTTGGCAGAACCGCACCGATTTTAGCGAAAGGAATTTTCAGGCCTTCGCGCACGTTCGCCGCACCACAAACGATCTGGAAATTTTCATTGCCATCAGTCACCTGACACAGGCTCAGTTTATCGGCATCCGGGTGCTGCTCACGGCTGACAACCTGTCCAACAACCACACCAGAAAAATCACCGGCAACCGGCTCTTCTCCGTCGACCTCAAGACCCGCAAGAGTCAGGTGATCGACCAGTTCCTGAGTCGTAATCTCAGGGTTAACCCATTCGCGTAACCACTGTTCGCTGAATTTCATTTCTTAATATCCCCTGAATTACTTGAACTGCTGCAGGAAGCGCAGGTCGTTTTCGAAGAACAGACGCAGGTCATTCACGCCGTAGCGGAGCATCGCCAGACGCTCAACGCCCATACCAAAGGCAAAACCTGTGTATTCTTCAGGGTCAATATTCACATGTTTGAAGACTTCCGGGTGGACCATGCCGCAACCGCCGACTTCGAGCCAGCGACGCTTGGTACCTTCTGGAGTTTCAATCACCCATTCAATGTCGATCTCAGCGGATGGCTCAGTGAACGGGAAGTAAGACGGACGCAGGCGGATCACCAGATCACGCTCAAAGAAGACGCTCAGAAATTCCTGAATCGTGCCCTTCAGATCCGCAAAGCTGATGCCCTTATCCACCAGCAGACCTTCGACCTGATGGAACATGGGCGAGTGAGTCTGATCGTAGTCGCAACGGTATACACGACCCGGGCAGATAATGCGGATCGGTGGCTCCTGAGACTCCATTGTACGTACCTGAACCGGCGAGGTGTGGGTACGCAGCAGAGTGCCTGCATCAAAATAGAAAGTGTCGTGCATGGCACGCGCCGGGTGATGCGAAGGAATATTCAGCGCTTCGAAGTTGTGAAAGTCGTCTTCGATTTCAGGGCCTTCAGCGACCTGATAACCGGCATTAGCAAAGAAGCCTTCAATACGCTCCAGAGTTCGGGTTACCGGGTGCAGGCTGCCTTCCTGAACGGCACGGCCGGGTAGCGTCACGTCGACTGTTTCAGACGCCAGCTTAGCGTTGAGCGCTTCACTCTCGAGTGATTCTTTACGCGCATTCAGGGCATCCTGAACTTTGCCACGCGCCTCGTTGATCACCGCACCGACTTTCGGGCGATCTTCTGGAGCAACATTGCCCAGGTTTTTCATCAGGGCAGAGATTTCGCCCTTCTTACCCAGATACTGAACACGTACCTGATCGAGTGCAGCCATGTCGCTCGAGGCAGCGACCGCATCCAACGCCTGTTGCGTCAGAGCCTCTAAGTTTTCCATCGTGATGATCCTGAAAGGTCATTTTTTGATTAAGTGCTTACCGGAATTCCCTCAGGGCATCCTATAGAAGAAGTTCTGGTAAGCACTGAATGTGTTTAATAACGCAAAAAAATAGGGGAGGTCTTTCAAAGAAAGCCACTCCCCTATCCTTTGGCCAGTCAAGTTAATGGCTGGCCCGGTTCCGCGTGCTCAGAAGAGCGCGGTGAAATTACAGGCTGGACTTGGCTTTTTCAACCAGAGCCGCAAACGCTGCTTTTTCATTCACAGCCAGATCAGCCAGAACCTTACGGTCAATTTCAACAGTGGCTTTTTTCAGGCCATTGATGAACTTGCTGTAAGACAGACCGTTCTGACGTGCACCAGCGTTGATACGCGCAATCCACAGCTGACGGAACTGACGCTTACGCTGACGACGGTCACGGTAAGCGTACTGACCTGCTTTGATTACCGCTTGCTTAGCAACGCGGAACACGCGACTGCGGGCACCGTAGTAACCTTTAGCCTGCTTCAGAATTTTCTTGTGACGACGACGAGCGACAACACCACGTTTTACACGAGCCATAATTTATCTCCTGACAGTCGATTAAAGATTAGGAAGCATACGAATAACAAGCTTCTTGTCTGCAGCGTGCAGCTGAGACATACCACGCAGGTGGCGCTTACGCTTCGTGCTCTTCTTAGTCAGGATGTGGCTGCGGAAAGCATTACGGTGCTTGAAACCGTTCGCAGTCTTTTTGAAGCGCTTCGCAGCGCCGCTCTTAGTTTTGATCTTAGGCATTTTCATACTCCTGAAAGTTATGAGACGTACAGAAACTAAGACCCTGTACAATCTCTGCCGTAATAACGCCTGCCCAAATCAGGCCGACGCAGCGTCTGGCAGAACGCACAAACCCCGGCAAGCGCCGGGGTCTGCGTATTCATTTGAAAACCAGACTACTTCTTTTTGGATGGGCCGATGACCATGATCATCTGGCGACCTTCCATCTTAGGACGCTGTTCTACGCTGCCAAGTTCTTCGAGATCTTTCTCGACACGCATCATCAGTTCCATACCCAGGTTCTGGTGCGCCATCTCACGACCGCGGAAACGCAGCGATACTTTCGCTTTGTTACCCGCTTCGAGGAAGCGCTTCAGGTTACGCAGTTTGATCTGGTAGTCGCCTTCTTCCGTACCCGGACGGAATTTGACTTCCTTAATCTGCACCTGGTGCTGTTTCTTTTTGGCTTCGGCTTTCTGCTTCTTCTCTTCGTAGAGCTTCTTGCCGAAGTCCATGATCTTACAGACGATCGGATCGCCATCTGAAATCTGAACCAGATCCAGTTCGGCTTCTTGTGCGGCCTCGAGGGCTTCGCGTAAAGAAACGACGCCAACCTGCTCGCCGTCTGCTCCGATTAACCGGACTTCGTTTGCACGAATCTGGTCGTTAATGGGTGCACGGTTATCACGTGCTCCTCTTCTATTATCGCGTCTGATGATCAGTTCTCCATTCCAAACCGGCCGCGCTCTGCAATCGCCTTCTCAAGGATGGCAATAAACTCGTCGACACTCATTGTACCGAGGTCTTCACCCTTACGGGTGCGCACTGCGACAGTGTTTGTTTCTTTTTCTTTATCCCCCACCACGAGCTGGAAAGGGACCTTGTGTAAAGTATGCTCGCGGATTTTAAAGCCGATCTTCTCATTTCTCAAGTCCGCATCTGCCCGGAAGCCCGCAGCTTTGAGTTTTTCGGCAATTTCCGTGCAATATTCGGCCTGACTGTCTGTGATATTCAGGATTGAGACCTGCTTCGGAGATAACCATGGCGGCATCGCACCTGCGTAGTGTTCAATCAGAATACCAACGAAGCGTTCGAACGAGCCAAGAATAGCACGGTGTAGCATGACCGGCGTCTTACGCTCGCCATCTTCATCAACAAACTGTGCACCAAGGCGCTCAGGCAGCATGAAGTCGAGCTGAATCGTACCGCACTGCCATACACGGCCGATGCAGTCGCGCAGAGAGAATTCGATCTTAGGACCGTAGAAGGCACCTTCGCCCGGCTGGAGTTCCCAGTCGAGGCCGGCGTCGTTGAGAGCATCTTCCAGTGCCGCTTCAGCTTCATCCCAAAGCGACTCTTCACCAATACGACCTTCCGGGCGCGTTGAAAGTTTCATTTCAACCGCGTCGAATCCGAAGTCTTTGTAGACGTCCAGAGTCAGCTTGATGAAATCAGAAGCTTCCTGACGGATCTGGCTGTTCGAGCAGAAGATGTGTGCATCATCCTGAGTGAAGCCACGCACACGCATAATGCCGTGCAGTGCACCGGATGGCTCATTACGGTGGCAGCAACCAAACTCAGCCAGACGCAGCGGCAGTTCACGATAAGACTTCAGACCCTGATTGAACACCTGAATATGGCATGGGCAGTTCATCGGCTTCACCGCGTAGCTGCGCTTCTCAGATTCCGTAGTGAACATGGCATCTGAGTAGTGTTCCCAGTGGCCAGACTTCTCCCACAAGGTACGGTCAACAACCTGCGGGGTCTTGATCTCCTGATAACCAGCATCGTTCTGAACTTTACGCATGTACTGCTCGAGTACCTGATAAATGGTCCAGCCGTTCGGATGCCAGAACACCATACCCGGCGCCTCTTCCTGCAGGTGGAACAGATCCAGCTGCTTCGCCAGTTTACGGTGGTCGCGCTTCTCAGCCTCTTCAAGACGCTGGAGATACGCTTTCATGTCTTTTTTATCGTTCCACGCGGTACCGTAGATACGTTGCAGCTGAGCGTTCTGAGAGTCACCACGCCAGTAGGCGCCGGACACACGCTGCAGCTTGAAGATACGCATAACACGAGTATTCGGTACGTGCGGGCCGCGGCACATATCTGTGTATTCTTCATGGTGATACAGGCCAACCGCCTCTTCACCTTTTTCGATCAGATCGTCGATCAACTCAACTTTGTAGTCTTCACCACGATCAACAAACACGCGGCGTGCGTCTTTGATCGGCGTCATCTTCTTGATGACTTCGTAATCCTTCTTGATCAGCTCTTTAACACGCTTCTCGATGGCTTCGAGGTCTTCGGGTGTAAATGGACGCTCGTAATCAATATCGTAATAGAAGCCGTTTTCGATCACCGGACCAATGGCCATCTTAGCCGTTGGGTACAGCTGCTTAACGGCATGACCAACGAGGTGAGCGAATGAGTGACGGATAACTTCCAGACCTTCTTCATCGCGACCTGTGATCAGGGTGACATCGGCGTCCTCAGAGATCAGCTCACAGGCATCGACCAGTTCACCGTTAATACGACCACATACGGTCGCTTTGGCAAGACCAGGGCCAATATCTTCGGCAACTTGCATCAGGGTAACGGGTTGATCGAACTCGCGTTTGGAGCCATCTGGAAGGGTAATAACAGGCATAGTAAATCCTTGTCAGTGGTGGCCCCCACGACAGGCCACATGAATGTAAAGACCGAGTACTCTACAGGTCGGAAAAATCCCTGTAAACAGTTGATGCCTGCGGCTTACTCACTCTGGAATAGCCTTTCGTGCAATAGCCCCCTGAGGAAGTGAATCAACCAGCTTTGTTATTGGCTGAACCGGTACGCGGTTATAGATAATACCCCCACGCGGATAGCTTCCCGGCAATGGCTTAAACTTCACTCGCTCATCCAGAAAGGCCTCGACCTCTTCGCGGGGGGCGAGACGCTCCATTCCAGAACTCCACCTGTCATCGCCATCCTCTGGTTTCCTGAAACTACTCATGTAGAGTACATGTTTAGCAACCTTCAGCTGCTCCGGAGTAAACTCAATTACCGGACGCCTCTCCGACGGTTCTATTGTTCGAATGCGGTCCCGTTCAACTTTCATCTCTTCACAAAGTTCAAGCTTTACGGAGTCCATGATCTGGTGCATCAGATCAAGAAAGGTGTCGGGGCGAACCCGCTCTTCCATTCGATAGGCGTTAGGGCCATGCCAAGAAGAGCGTTCAATTAGAAATAAACAACTTAGATACCGATCATGAGAAATAGGGGTAGCCCATGTAACAGCATTAGCTGTATCTGAAAGCTGCTGTTCCTCTGTGTACAGCCAGTCAGTACCATTTCTATTCACCCACTGACTATTGATAGGACCTAAAACTTCCGGCCAGCGATCAGGATTCGAATCCAACGGTGCGGCGGTATACCCCTCTGACGTTGCGGCGTAAGTACAGAGCTCTTCGTTTCTTAGTAGCTCTCTGGCAAGAACCCAGTTATCGAAGAGACTTTCGTTCGCTGGCAGGTCACCTACCCGTCTAATATCCACAATGCAATTGAGGAACCCGCAATACCCCTCTATCACTGGGATACCTCGAAACTCCCAGCTGCTTGAATATACCCTCAGGCGACTCAAAGACTCTATCTCACACTGATTCCAAGTCAATTCCCGTTCGAACCCTGCATCACTAGCTGCATTGAAGTGATTTGGTTCTTTATTCCATGAGCCCCCGTGCGCTGGTTTAGGGTTTGGAGCCATAAAGGAAAGGCTAGCAAGGCCAAGGTCTTTGCTAACATGTTTTGCCGTTCTAAAAGAAGGACCTTTAGGGTATTTCTCCGTACCAAATAGTCTCATCGAATCAAGAAACCTTGTTCTGCAATTTAGTCACCAGTTGCTCGAGGAGACAGTATCCGGTTCAGAAATTCACCTTCTCTTCAAGGGACGACTGCGGCTGCGAATCTAAAAGCCTGGTAATCGGTAACACAGGCACACGGTTATAAATAATCTCACCGCGCGGATAGCTTCCCGGTAATGGCTTAAACTTCACACGCTCATCCAGAAAGGCCTCGACCTCTTCGCGGGGGGCGAGACGCTCCATTCCAGAACTCCACCTGTCATCGCCATCCTCTGGTTTCCTGAAACTACTCATGTAGAGTACATGTTTAGCAACCTTCAGCTGCTCCGGAGTAAACTCAATTACCGGACGCCTCTCCGACGGTTCTATTGTTCGAATGCGGTCCCGTTCAACTTTCATCTCTTCACAAAGTTCAAGCTTTACGGAGTCCATGATCTGGTGCATCAGATCAAGGAAGGTGTCGGGGCGAACCCGCTCTTCGATTCGATAAGCGTTAGGGCCTTCAATAGAATAACGTCTGATTACAAACCGAAAACACACATAATGCTGATGAGTAATTGGCGAGATCCAATTGATAGCATAAGCGGTATCAGTCAGCTGCTGTTCTTCAATGTACAGCCAGTCATTACCATGCTTATTCAACCACTGACTATTAACAGGCCCTAAAACATCCGGCCATAGATCAGGGTTTACGTCGAGAGCGGCCTCTGTATAGCCCTCTTCAGTTCTTGCATAAATACACAACTCCCTATTAGTTAACACCTGATTTGCCAATACGCTAAAATCAAACAAACTCTCATTAATCGGGAGGCCATCTACCGCATGGACATCAACAAAACAACTGAGATATCCGACGCGAGGCTGGATAATTGGAAAGCCATTAAAACGCCAGTTATTCGAGTAAAGCCGCTGCCAGCGCATACCTTCGATAACTTTCTTATCCCAAGTTTCTGCCAACTCAAAGCGCGCTGGAGAATTTAGATCAACTGAGCCTGGCTCCTCCTCCCAGCGCCCTCCAAAAGCCGGCCGAGGGGCTGGTGCCTTGAATTCCAGTGAGCTACATCCCAAGTCTTTACAGATAAGCCTTGCGGAGCGAAAACTAGGCCCCTTGGGGAGTTTCTCAGTACCAAATAATCGCATAATCCTCAGAAGACCTTATTCTGAACTTTCTTCGCTAATGTTTTGAGTGGCTCAACAGGGCTTCTATGGTAGCCCTCGGTCAACGTAGGTGCACTGGCCAGAATAGCGCCCAACACTACAAGGGCAAATCCTGGTGTCGTGCCTAAGGCCCCCACTAATCCCCCGACTGCCATAGTATTCTTGCTTTGTGCGACGACATCATAGGCCGTACCAACGAATTCACTTGCTATTTGGTCCCTCGGAGTATGATTGACAAGCTTATTAAGAGAGCACGCTACCGTCGCACCACCGAACCTCTGGCCACCAATAACCTGGGCTAGTCCCGGAGAAGAATTGAACCACTTAGAATCACGCACATCCATACCAATAGCCCGCCGAGCGATATCTGCTTCATAGTGGCTGCTAGTGTGATCGCTAAGAAAAATGCGCTGCGTTCCTTTCAAGTCAACATTGGCTTGCTTCAAACATCTCATTGCCTCGGTCAAAACAGCCGAACCACCACGATGACTCGTCCACTCGACGCGCAACCCTCGCTGGTGTGCATCTTTCATATAACTAGCTAACACCCGCCCCGCCTTAACAACATCTTCTGAGGGAGTCCTCTTCCCGAGACGCCTTACAAATTCCCAGCCAGCCTTACCCGCTTTGTGTTGCGGTGTATAAAATAACTCGAAACCAGACGCTTTAAGCTTATCTATTACAGCAGGGTCACCTTTTGATATGTGATCAGGAAGTATTTCAGCAGCTTCTCTAATGCCGCCACAATAGCCGTTAATACCTATTTGTAAGGGCTTCTCTATAGTTCCGCCTCTCTGGCTTGCAGCCTGGAGGTTATATGAAGGAGTAGAGGCAACCTTCCATGACCCATTCTCAGCGTCCGCCTCAACATTCCATAGACCGGGCTCAGTTACCTTACGAGCGCTTTGCCTCACAACCCGAATATCTGTGATCGTAATATCGGTCTGCGAGAGCCCCATATTCAGCTCATATTCAATTTCGAAACCTGGGCCCGAAATGCAACGGGTCGATGGGGAGCCGTTACGAACATAAGAATTCACTGGAACGGCACTACTACGAAGGCTGTTAACTGCACTTATTACTGCCAGAGCATGATACCCAGTACTGCTTTGCTCTTGCGAGCTCGCCTGAAAGTTCTGAAGCAACTTTTGCATTTGCTCGTCAGCGAGGATCTGACGACCAGAGGCTTGAGGCCCGAATGGAGATAGCTGGAACTGGGAAAGATTGGAAATGACCGGTGAACTCACGTTACACATCCTTATGCTCTAAGTTAGGGCATTGATACTATCAGGCCAACTATTTCTTGCCTATAGTTTTGCTGGGCTAAACTGTTTTGAACTCAGCCCGCCACTTGCCCGGTGTTTTGCCCGTTGCTTTACGAAAAGCCCGGTTGAAAGGCGCCTGCTCTGAGTAGCCAAGCAGCAGAGCGATTTCACTGAGGGTCAGGTGCTTATCCCGCAGATATACCTGCGCCAACTCTACCCTGACCTGCCCCAGCAGATCTCTGAAGCCAATACCTGACTGACGTAACCTGCGCAGCAATGTGCGCTCTGACATTGCCAGTCGAGAAGCAATTGCGCTCTGGTCGGCGCCCCCCAAGGGTAAGCGCTCAATGATGAGTTGCCGTACGGTATCCGCAAACCGCCCAAGGTCGGGCATGTTTGCCAGTGCTGCGGTTGCCTTATCATTCAATGCCCTGAAGGCGACATCATCATGGCTGACCAGTGGCAGTGTCAGCACATTGGCATCGAACCAGAGTGCATTAGCGCTGGCGCCGCATACCAGACCTCCACCTAAGTGGCGCTCGAACAGATCGCTGGCGGGCACGTCGTCCCACCAGGTTTCCGCACGCTCTATTGTAAGTTCGCTCTGCCCCGTCATTCTTCGCAAGAAAGTCACAAATCCGCCGAGGATCACCTGATCCGATACACGCGTCGAGCCGCCAAAACTGGTATCCCACACCAACCCAGCAAGGCCGTCTCTCAGTTCGAGCCGGGCCTTGGGGCCTTCGTAGAGCAAGGTCTGGAAGCGCTCAAAGTACTGAAAAGCCTCCAGAACCGTCTGACATGACAAGGTCAGGTAACCAATGACGCCAACATGCTCAGGGCCGACTCGGCGAGCCAGATCAATCCCAATCGAGGATGAGCCTAAACCGTCACGGACACTGTCCAGCAACGACCACCACTCATCGAAGGTCAGCCGCCGGGCGCCACCCTCACGGCTCATTACCGCTGGCACAGAGCGTCGCTGCTCGGAGACGTACGACGACACCAGAGACATTAAGTCCCCGGTGACAGACAGCCCGGCTAAACGAGAATCCCGCTCTTTCATACGTCGCGCTCTTTTATAAGTACCCGTGCCCAATTGTCATAAGTCGTTGATCCTCGCTGAGCAAGTATGTCTGGAAATATCAATTAAGAGTCTGAAAATATCAATATAGCCCACAACGACTGCGCTAATCTATCAGCATCAAATAAGAAAGCTGGAGACACTGATGGAAGACTTACTGCGCGCACTGCTATTTATTGGGCTGTTTGCCGGTGTGTTCATCGGAACCATGGTCATTGAAAACCTCTGGGCCAAGCGTCGTGGGGTTACTAAGCTCTATCACTTCCCTGAAACCTTCACCAATCTGATGACAGGTGCGTCGTATAAAATCGTCGACGGCATCGCCATCGCACTGTTTATTCAGCTGTTTTACGACTGGGTGTATCAATTTGGCTTTCAATGGAACCCAGAGGTCGGCGTTGTCAGCATCATCGCACTGATTCTGTTTATCGACCTGTGTATGTATGCCGCGCATTATCTGATGCATAAAATTCGCTGGTTCTGGAATGCGCACGTAACGCATCACAGTTCTGAGCACATGAATTTCTCGACGGCGCTGCGGCAGAACTTCACCTATGCATTTTCAGGTACCTGGATTCTCTGGTGGATCCCTGCCGCGTTCGTCGGTTTCGATAAAACCTGGACCTTAATCGCGATCGAAGCCAATCTGGTGTACCAGTTTTTTCTTCATACAGAACAAGTCCGCTCATTGGGCTGGGCAGAGAAAATCTTTAATACTCCGTCACATCACAGAGTGCACCACGGCAGCAACCCGGAACAGATTGATAAGAATTTCGGCGGTGTGCTCATTATCTGGGACAAACTCTTCGGTACGTTTCAGGCTGAAGAAACGGCGGGCGAAATTGTCTACGGCGTAAAACGCATGCCAACAAAGCCAAATAACCCATGGCATGCGCAAGTGTATGATTGGCAGAATATGTTTCGGGATCTGAAAAAATACAAAGACCCGAGAATTATGTGGAAGCATCCGGATTGGGTAACGGAAAAATACGGCGACCATCAGGCTGCCGACCAATAACGAACCCTCCCTTCCTGATGATAGGATATCGACAAGGTACGCCACGTCATCAGGAAGACCAAATGAAACAAGACCGTCACCCAGTAGTTTTAAAACTGACATGCTTGACGTCTAGCCTGAACCTCCCTGTTTTCCAACTGATATGGAGGTTAATAATGAAATCCCTTCTGACCTACGCTCTGGCATCTCTGATGCTGGTTGCCGGCTGTGCCACCCAAGCTGGCCCTGATCACCGCAACAGCCATTTTGGCAAATGGTTCTTCGGTAAGTTTTCTGAAACCCAGATCGGCCCACGCCCTTTCTACCTTATCGAAGACATGGACGAAGGCGAACTCAAAGATAAGCTGAAAAGCTGTGACACTGGTCCTTTCTTCCAGAGTCGCTTCTCAATCGGCCACCGTGGTGCACCTCTGCAATTTCCAGAGCACACGAAAGAATCCTACGAAGCGGCGGCAAAAATGGGCGCAGGCATTCTTGAATGCGACGTAACCTTTACGAAAGATCGCGAGCTGGTGTGCCGCCATTCACAATGCGACCTGCACACCACAACGAATATTCTGGCAACGCCACTGGCTGAAAAATGTTCAGTACCGCCTGAATTCGACAGCAATGGCATGCTCACCAATGCAGCAGATATCACCTGCTGCACCAGCGACATTACCCTCGCTGAATTCAAAAGCCTGCAAGGCAAAATGGACGCGGCAGACCGCACGGCAACCACCATTGAAGGCTACATGAATGCCACAGCAGACTACCGCACAGACCTCTACGCATCGAAAGGTACCCTGCTGACCCACGCAGAAAGCATCCAACTGTTCAAAGAACTGGGCGCCCACTACACACCTGAACTGAAATCCCCTTCGGTAGAGATGCCGTTTGAAGGCGACTACACCCAGGAAATGTACGCTCAGCAAATGATCGACGAATACCGCGACGCCGGTATCCACCCACGCAAAGTCTGGCCACAGTCGTTCAATTACGAAGACGTAAAATACTGGATTAATAACACCTGGTATGGTCGCCAGGCGGTTTATCTCGATGGCGTTTACGATACCAGCGTGACACAGGCACAGATGGAAGAATGGGTTGATGAAGGCCTACGCGTTCTGGCGCCACCTATGTGGATGCTGCTGAACGTGAACAGCGACGGCGAGATCGTCCCTTCACAGTACGCGATCAATGCCAAAGCAGCGGGCCTGAAGCTGATTGCCTGGACACTTGAACGCTCTGGTCGCCTGACGGACAACGGTGGCTGGTACTTCCAGTCGGTGAATGGCGATGATGGCGGTATGGATGTGATCGATAACGACGGTGACGTTATGACAGTGCTCGATGTTCTGGCTCAGGATGTTGGCGTTATCGGCGTTTTTTCTGACTGGCCAGCGACCACGACTTACTATGCAAACTGCATGAACCTCTGAGGCTCACGCGTATACCACGCGTAAACACTAATGCGCTCCTGAGAGAATTGTTCAGGGGCGCATTAAACTAATAAACCGTCCGCGACCTGGTGAGACACCTCTTCCCCGCACAGCTTTGTCACCAGAGCTAAAGCAAACTGCATTGCACTACCGGGCCCCTGGCTGGTCATTATATTGCCATCGATAACAACCACCTCATCACTCGGCATGACTCCGACCGTTGTCAGATCTTCTCTGAACCCGGGATAAGCCGTCGCTGATTTGCCTTCGAGTAAACCATGACACGCCAGAACAACGTATGGCGCAGCACAGATGGCTGCAATCAGTTTACCGCTACTGTGTTGTTGTTTGAGGAGGGAGACGAAGGCTTCGTTATCCGAGAGATTCTGCGCGCCCGGCATACCGCCCGGCACCATAATCGCATCCCAGTCTTCTGCGACACACTCACCAATGAGCTTGTCTGCAACCAGACGGACACCTCTCGAGCACTCCACTTCATGGCCTGGCGCCACCGAAGCCACCGTGACGTCGACCTCCGCTCGGCGCAGCACGTCGATGATAGTGACGGCTTCCAACTCTTCGGTACCGTCTGCGATACCGATCAGAACCTTCTTGTTCATTTCACACCTCGGGCTGAAGAATTACCGGAATGCAGGCCAGAATCACAATGCACCAGAATACCTGCGCTTTTGTTATGGCCTCTCTGAACAATAACAAACCACCTAATAAAGCTCCAACAATGCCGACACTGCGTTTGACGGTCTCAACAATCCCCGCATCCAGACCGTCGAGCGCAAGCCACTGAAAGACAACGGCACCAACAAAGATCAAGAGAGCAGGTATCAGCCTTAACGCCTGCCCCTGTAACCTTGCCGGGGTTTTCGTTGTAAAGGCGTAAGTCGCAATCAATAGCGCCCCTAACGTTGTTTGCACGACACCATGAAAGAAAGGCCCACTGTGCTCCAGCGCCTGCTTATCAAAGACAATACCAACGCCCCAGCCAAAGCAGACCAGCAACATCAGAAGAAAAGGCTTTCCCTTAACATGGTGCAAACCGCCCTGCGCACCACCGATCGCCACCACGGTAACTAGCATGGCGAGCCACTGGTACACGCTCAATGATTCATCCAACAGCCACCCTGCAGCCAATGTCGAAATCACCGGCGTCAGTGCCAGTACTGGAATAACCTTAGCCACATCCCCCAGCTTGAGCGCCGTAATAAAACCAACTGCCGCCATTGCCGCAAGTGCAGCCGCTACCAAAGACGGAAGCCAGTATCCAGCCGACACGGTGGAATCAGAGGCTATAAAATATGCCGCAAGATATAGAGGGATCGCCCCGACATTGAATGCCAGAGTCAGCGCCAGAGGCGTCTCGTTGGCGACCAGTTTTTTACGTGAGAGATCAAACAGCGTCCAACAGATGGCTGAAATAAAAAGAAAGGCAATCGACATACTACATCCGCGGTGTTTTTAAACCGGCCGCTTTACGCAAGCGGCGAGACAGGCTATCCACGATAACATTCAATGCTGCGGCGACAAGGATCAGGAAAAACGCTTTATCGAAGCGGATCTCCTCAAACGCAGAGTCAACATAAAAGCCCAGCGTCGCAATACCCAACACGCCCATCATGGCACTCTCACGCATGATCACTTCCCAACGGTAAAACAGCAGAGCCAGAAACGCCGGGTAACGCTGAGGCAAGTCCTGATAGAAATAGCGCGCTAACCCAGAGGGAGAATCCTGCCTCTGCTGAGCAGCCGCATCCTGACTGTGATTAGCAAGAAGAAACGCAATCAGGCCGCCATTATGCAACGCAAGCGCAAAAATCGCTGGCAAGGCCGAAGGGCCAAACAGCAACATAAATAGGTACGCCAACATCAGCTCAGGGACAGACCTCAATACCAGAAGTTTAAACCGCCCTACCCAGTAATACCGCCCGACAAGCCAACGACTGGCGAACGGATACCAGGCCAGCGCCATTACCCCACTGAGAACCAGCGCCGCTTGTGTAATAGCAATCGTCTGTATCAGTGCAGGACCAACTTCATCAGCCAATACATTGCCGTACCAACTCATCGCGCCCGGAAGGTCGCCGTTCAGTAATGGGCTGGGCCATAAATCCTGAGTAAAAAACTGCCACACGAAACTCGCATTCACGGGCGGCATTTCTGGCAGCATAAACACAGCGCCCAGCAGATAGGCTGGCAAGAGCTTTTTGTAAAACCAGAACCTGACGGTGCCTATCAATAACAGAAACACCCAGAATACCGCCGCTGCTTCGCTGTAGTCTCCCTGACGGAAAGCGGTCTCCAGATGAAACCCTAATGTTGGCAGGCCAATAAAGCCCAGAATCGCACTCGACCGCAGTGCGCACTCAAAGCGGTAACGAATATATGAGCGCATGGCTGGCCAGGCCTGTGGTATCCATCCATAAAAGAAACGGCTTAAACGACTGGAGCCTGCAAGTGTATCGACCGTCGCAGAAGACTGCTGATGAAAGATATCTGAAAAGACTTTCGCAAAAATGCCTGCGAAAGGAATAATAATCGCCAACAAGCCCGTTAATGCACTGAGACCAAATACCTGCATAAACAGCAGGCCCCAGAAAATTTCATGCACCGAGCGGATAACGGCAGAAAATACTCTGACCACACGCCAGTGAAACCAGATGGCCAGTAACACGCCTAAGGCTGCCGACACTGCCACAGCGAGCAAGGCAAAACTGACGGTATGCAGTGCAGACATCAGAAGCTCATTCGCGTCCGGCCAGAACGGCGTCACCATTCCCCAGCCTATGCGGGTAAACTCTTCCCAGGGGTCAGGCTGATACAGAAAAATATCGGCGAAGAACAAAGAAACAATGGCAACAAGCACAAACCACAGACTCAGGTCCCGAAAGCGTGCGCCGGTAGATTTTTTGCCTTTAGGCTTTTCAGCTTTAGACTTTTCACCTTTAGCTAGGGAAACACTCTTACCGCCCATGTCAGGCATCCTGATAAACGGTTTCGAGGGTACTGAGATCCAACTCTGCCGCTTGCCAGTCGCCGAAAATGCGACCGTCTTTTAAGGCAATAATGCGATCAAAATGCTTAGCCGCTAATTCCGGGCTGTGAATGGCAACGATCGCCGTCGTATGTTGCTGAAGCACGTGCATCAATAATTGTTCGCCCTGCTCGGGGTCAAGCGAAGACACGGGCTCATCACCCATAAATACAGACTTATTGCGATACAGAGCACGCCCGAGCGCAACACGCTGGCGTTGCCCGCCAGACAACTGATCCGGCGAGTTCCAGAGTTTATCTTCGATACCTAAGGTACGCGCAACGCGAGCGACTTCTTCACGACGAGCGGCCCAAGGGCGAATGAGGTTGATGAGATTATAAAGCGTCGAAAAGCGGGATAACCCGCCCATATAAATATTCTGATAGGTGGAAAACAGATCCACCAAGCCACTTTCCTGCGGGCACAAAGCAACGGCGTCAGGCTGCTGCTTCCATAGAAGCGAAAGTAGCGTTGACTTACCCGCACCCGATGGGCCCACAAGAGCGACTTTTTCACCGTCACGAATTTCCAGACTAATGTCGTGCAGCACAAGCTGATCATCGTGCGCAAAAGACGCTCCGGTAAGCTGGAACATGGCCTGACCCGGCATGATTAATCCAGCAGGCCGATGGCTTTGCCTGTACGTTCAATCGGGGCATAGTCATCGTTGCTCGCAGGAACAAACGACTTACGCGGGAAGCTCGCGAGCAGATCTTCGTCTTTCATATCCAGCAGCGCGGTTCTGACTTTTTCTTTAAAGCCCTCGCCATAGCGGGCGTCGACATCACCACGAATCGTCCACTGATAATCCGGATAGGTAGGCGTCGTCCAGATAACTTTAACTTTATCTGTGTCGACCTTGCCTTCTTCCACTTCGGTATCCCAAACGCTGTAGTTCACCGCACCGACCTGGTACACACCACTCTGTACCTGCGCAATAGTACGGCTATGATCACCCG
Organism: Thalassolituus sp.; assembly: GCF_984348125.1. NCBI lineage: Bacteria > Pseudomonadati > Pseudomonadota > Gammaproteobacteria > Oceanospirillales > Oceanospirillaceae > Thalassolituus > Thalassolituus sp. Next base: position 15,564 of record NZ_CFHJLR010000023.1, on the reverse strand, counting down.
AGAAACCAACGCGGCTGAACAGTTCATCAGGGGATGCATTAAAGGCTTCACGGATAAAGAATTCAGGCATGAGGCGGCCAGAGGTAGACCCCTTTGAACCAAAGGTAAACGTCTTGCCTTTAATATCCTCTGGCAGTTCATCAGATGCGTCGATCTCAGTGCTGGTGTTAGCAATGATGTAAGTTTTAAAGAACTGATCTTCATAGCCTTGAGCAATAGCTTCAGACCCCTCAACCAGTGCGCGCGCCTGTACACCAGACAAACCACCGAACCAGGCCAGCTGTACCTGATCATTGCGGAATGCCGTAATCGCCGCAGGATAGGATTTTACCGGGATGTATTTTACATCCACGCCCAGCTGCTCTGACAGGTAGTCTGCCACTTTACCGAAGCGTGCATTCAGACGGCTTTCATCGGCGTCAGGAATGGCCGTAAAGGTAAAGGTTTCGGCGACGGCCGCAGCACTCATCAGTAAGCCTGCTGCGGCTGCAAATACAGAACGGAACATCATTATTTATCCTTTTAGATCAGATACAGAAAGAGAATTCAGATAATCACGCACTTCATCGAAGGAGCCGCGCATGGCCAGGCGCCCCTTTTTACGGGACAGCTGGTATTGATACATAGGGTCGTAATATTGCTCAAGCAGATGCCCAATCCATTCACGATGTAATTCAGGGTTACCCTGCTCGTGTTGATGAATAGCACGTTCTAGCAATTCGGTAATCGCGCGGTGACGAACTCCGCCAAGACGCCGCTCCACTTTACTCATGCTCTGACGCAGGTCATCAGCGAACGCCGCAAAACCCTCGTCGGTGCCAAGCGCCTGCTGCCACTCGGTTAGTTTATTCAGAATGTAATTGTTATAGCTGTGCTCAACGCGGGACTCAAAGCTCGCTTCAACGATCACAAGCGACGCCTCCACCATTTGATTGCGTAAGGTTTCGGGCAGTGCACAACGCCCGATTAACAAGCTCTCGTCTTCGAGAATAACCGGCATATCCGCTTTAAATTCTTCGTGACGCAGCAAATCAACCGCGAGAGCATTCTCAAATCCGATCTGCGCAGGCTGGCCACCCGGGCGTTTACCGAACGTACTGCCTCTGTGATGCGCCAGCCCCTCGAGATCAATACTTGCCGGAACCTGCTTCAGTAATTCAGTTTTTGCACACCCCGTCTGCCCTGCAACCACGACCAGGGGTTTCTCAACCACAACGCGTTCGAGAGTATCGATCAGAAAGCGTCGCATGGCTTTGTAGCCACCGGTAATGCGTGGGTATTCGCAACCCGCCTCTTTCAGCCATTGCTGCGTAATCTGACTGCGCAGACCGCCACGAAAACAATACAGATAGCCTTCCGGGTTAGACTGAGCAAACTCAAGCCAACGCTGGATCCGCTGCTCTTTGATGTCACCCGATACCAACTGATGGCCGAGTTTAATGGCTTCATCCTGGCCTTTCTTTTTATAGCAGGTACCGACTTTCGCACGCTCCTGATCCGTCATTAACGGCAAGCTGACCGTGTGGGGAAAAGCGCCCTTTTTAAACTCCAGCGGCGCACGGGTATCCATCATCGGAGTGTCCGATAAAAACAGCGTTCTGAAATCAGCAGTATCCGGGCGGCTCATTATTAACTTCCTGTTTTAATCGTCACACGCACGGCTGAGCCAGAACCAGGCGCAGAGCCACTGACAAGCTCACCAATGCAGTCACTCTGCAAACCCTCAGCGGACAGAATCGCCTCGACTTCGGCTGCCTGCTCAGGGCGCACGGCGATCAACAAACCGCCACTGGTTTGAGGGTCGCAAATGATGGCGCGCTGTTCGTCTGTCATTTCTGAAAGCTTCTCGCCGTAACTCTCGAAGTTACGCTCAGTACCGCCGGGCATGGAGCCCTGTGCGATGTAGTCTTTCACCGGCGCCATCACAGGCAGCGCATCATAGTTAATCTCAGCGTCTACGCCACTGCCCTCACAAATCTCCAGCAGGTGCCCGCCAAGGCCAAAGCCGGTGACATCCGTCAGTGCTTCAACACCATCAACGGCAGAAATTTTCTCACCGACCTTATTGAGAATGCACATGGTGTCACGTGCCAGAAACTCGTGCTCTGGCTTTAAAATTTTCTTCTTCTGAGCGGTGGTCAACACACCGACACCCAAAGGCTTCGACAGATACAACTTACAGCCAGCCGTCGCCTGATCGTTCTGCTTCAGCTTATCGATATCAACGATGCCCGTAACCGCCAGACCAAAGATCGGCTCTGGCGCATCAATGCTGTGACCGCCAGCAAGCGGGATACCGGCATCGGCACAGGCCTGACGGCCACCATCGACAACGCGCTGTGCTACTTCTGGCGCCAGCACATTCACCGGCCAGCCGAGAATCGCAATCGCCATCAACGGCTTACCGCCCATGGCATAGATATCCGAAATCGCGTTGGTCGCGGCAATACGACCAAAATCGAACGGATCATCCGCGATCGGCATAAAGAAATCCGTGGTACTCAGTACCGCCTGGCCGTTGCCTATGTCATACGCCGCTGCATCGTCTTTCGAGCTGTTACCCACCAGCAGATTCGGACTATCAGGCAGCGTCAGCTGAGACGCCAGAATCGTATCCAGCACCTTAGGCGAGATCTTGCAGCCACAACCCGCGCCGTGGCTGTACTCAGTGAGACGGATAACAGATGAATCAGACAAGACAGAACCCCAGTTCATACAGACGAAGGCCGCATGATACCTGAGGGCCGTGAAAGGTTGTAGGCGCGAATCAGCCGAAGGCTACTCGCGATTACGCCGTGACCACACCTTGTAAGAGCGCTTCAGCCAGCTTGCCTGGCTATGCGCGAAAAACTGACAACGCCATGAACCCTGTAGGAGGGAAGCTTCTTCCCGACAACCTCACCACCCAAGCAAACGTTGTGCGATACCCACTGTACTCTCGACACTTCACATTCATTGTGGAAGCGAATCAGCCGAAGGCTATTCGCGATTACGCTGTGACCATCGCCCCCGTAGAAGCGCGTCAGCCAGCCTGCCTGGCTATACGCGAAAACCTGGAAGGGCTACCCCTTGTAAGAGGGAAGCTTCTTCCCGACACCTTCCCCACGAGAATCGATAACACAGACTAATTCACCAAACTCCTTGTGAGTCACATTCCTTGTGGGAGCGAATCAGCCGGAGGCTATTCGCGATTACGCCGTGAACATCGCCCCCTGTAGGAGCGCTTCAGCCAGCTTGCCTGGCTATGCGCGAGAACCGAATAAACCCTATTATATCCAGCTGCGTGGCCTATCCGTTTCAGTTGCAGGTTTATTGGGATAGGCTTTGCAACATCACAGCCTTACCAGACCAATTGGAAAGCTCTGCTGTTCTAAGCCCATTCGGTCTTCCATGAACCAAAAAGAGTTTGATTGTTGCTGCTCTCATTCCGTTCTCCTTAAGCAGAACCAGTAGCGTTTCCTTGGGGGAATTTGAGCACCAAGACTTAGCGCTCTCTCGAATTTATCAATGGTTGCTGGAACATATCCGTCCATCCAACCATCATTCGCTAACTTCAACCACAACTCCAATCCTAGCTGTTTTGAATTTTCATACCCTGCCAATTCAAGGTCTTTAAGAAAGACGTCTGGGTCATAGGCCATATCTTCTGGCTCCCAACTTCGGCCACAACGACGTAGTGCCTGAGGGTCAATAAACTCTAGCCCCTGAGTAACATTCTTAAGATACTTTCGGTCTACAACTGATCCATTGACGTGGCATCCATTCCGGCATGCTATTGACACACACGCAGCAAGGTAGGCCCGGCACTTCCAGTAATCGTACGACCACGTTCCGGTCAGGTGAAAACGCCTAATAGGTTCATTACCCAAATAACCTATCCTTTCTTCGATAAAGAACAGTGCGTCAGAGCGCGGGCTCTTCGACGATGGAATAATAACTTTCCCCCAGAGTCGGCCGGCCTCGTCTGACTCACGAGCCAACCTCTGAATAAATTGCTCGAAATCTGCAGGGTATTTGTAGAAATGATGAACTTCATAAATCTCGTCAGAAACGCCATCCAGCCACTCACGCCGCACAGCGAATAGATCACAAGCATCTTGTAAAATCTGCTCAGTAAGTTTTTCAGTTAGAGCTTCATCGCTGCTTACGTCCTTTACCGTCAAACCATGATCAAAGAAACGTGGAATCTGATTTCGGTGTACACCGTGATGCTCAAATAGCGCTATAAAGCGCGTTGGTAGCGTCGTTTCAGCTGCCCAGCGACCATACTTTTCGATAGTCTTTTCACGCTCTTCTCGTTCACGTTTCCACTTCAGAAAACGCAGAAAATATTCCCAAGCCTTGAATAACGTACTCACAAAAACAACTTCCCTGCCATTTGATCTAATCGCTCTTTCGTGCTTTCCCAGTTCGGCATGACCTGCCCCATCAGACGATAAAACCGCTCACTGTGATTGTGTTCAGCGATATGGCACAACTCGTGGAGAATCACATAGTCGATGCATTCCCGTGGGGCTTTTACCAGATACGGATTCAATGTAATCCTGCCATTAGGCGAACAGCTCCCCCATTGAGTCTGCATAGTGAGCACTCTCATCGGTGGTCGTTCTTCAACCCAAAGCGCTTGCTCCAATACGGCATCCAGACGCTTGGAGAAGGTTTCTTTTGCCCGCAGCCGATACCAGTCTTTTAAAAGTCCAGAGACTTTGTCCTGTGACTTACTTCTGACCGTCACTTCTATCGAACCGCGCAGCAGTTTTACTGACTGCTTCGCCTCAGAATCTTCAATCACTTTGAGCAGGTATTGCTTACCCAGATAGTAGTGGCTCTCGCCGCTCACAAACTGACGTGGCTGATAGTCTGCTAACTGAGTTCTGAACTCAGAGAGCTGCTGATAAATCCACCGGCCACGCTTTTTCACGGCTGCAAGAACCGAATCCCGGCTGGCGGCTTCTGGTGCCAACACAATAACCCGGCAATCCGGATACACCTTAATCAATACTTTTGAACTTTCGGATGGCCGGGCCAAGCGGGTAAACGAGATTTTTTCGTCACCGTAATAAAAGCTCATTAACTCGCCCTTGGGGCGAACTGGCACGTTCATAGGTTACTTATTGCTCAGGCCAACACGAGTAATCTGCACGATCAGCTCAACCATCTTTTTCACTTTATCCAGCCCTGCGCCAACGTCTTTGCAATACTTAAACAACATCGGCAGCAACTTAGTACGGATGTCAGCCTCAATATTCTGAGGGTTAATTGAGTTCTCTGCGACGGCAGTTTCTACCTGACGGTCTACCTCAAACGCCAGTTCTACCCAGTGGTTCTGAACCTGCTCATCCATCACTGCCAATGCCTCTGGCAGTACCTTCTTGAAGATACCAAAGTACGCCTGTGCGTGACGGTTGCCCGAGAAAGAATCAGGCAGATCATCCAGGCGCCGTTCCTGCACCTGCTCTTCAAAGTCACGGAACAACATGTACTGCTTCAACGGATGATCAAACAGCGCCTCGGCCTCTTCAATCGCCTGACGCAAAAGCTTGGAGAACTCCTCCTGCGCGTAAGGGTCATCCTGAAGATCCTGCTCAATCATCTTCGTAACACGGGTTTTGATGATGTCGGTTTCGTTGCGGGTCTTATTGTCAGTCCAGTTTTCTGGTTCCTGGCTTTTACCCATATTACCGACGTCATACTGGCCACCGGGCTCGCGTACTTCAACACCCACCACATGTTTGTCGATGAGTTGTTTTACTTTTTCTGCATATTCATCGTAATCAATCCGCTCGCCCGTATCGCGCTGAATGGTCTGACGAAGAGACGTCATGGCTTTCAGGGTTTCTTTGTAATGGTGGCGATCTTCATCGGTGAAGCTCTTGTCTTCAAAAAAGGTTACGGACTGCAACGCGACCTTGAGGCAACTGGCGAAGGCCGTCAGCGCCTGATAGAAGTCTTCACGTTTTTTCAGGTTTACATCGACCAGTTCGCTTTGTTCGCCGGGCACTGACGATTCTCTTTCTTCTATCTTGGGCACCAATGCCTGGCGCATAGATTCAGTATCAGCTTTGTTCTTCACCCCATCGAAGATCGCCCATAGCAGCTTATACAACTGCGGTAAGCGTTTGTATTCCGTGCTCATCTGGTTGTAGAGGCCAGCAATATCGTCGATGTCGTAGCCGCCTTGAGTGCGCGAAGCCAGATCCTGATATTTCTGTATCGTGGTATCCAGCTCAGAGAGAATCCCGCGATAATCGATCAAATAACCAAACTCTTTCTTCGGGTGCAGGCGGTTAACACGTGCAATGGCCTGAATCAGGTTGTGCTCTTTTAACGGCTTGTCGATGTACAAAACAGCGTTCTTTGGCTCATCAAAGCCCGTGAGCAGCTTATCCACCACGATCAGCAGCTTAAGCGAATCATCCTTATCAAAGCGTTCGATCAGATGCTTAGTGTACGTCTGCTCATCTTGTGAACCAACGTGCTCTTTCCACCACTGCGTCACTTCTGGTGTACCAGATTCATCCACCGCCGTATTACCCTCGCGGGTATCCGGTGAACTCATCACGACTGCCGATTCAAATAAGCCTGCTTCATCAAGGTATTTCTTATAGCGAATCGCCGATGCTTTGCTGTCGCAGGCGAGCTGAGCTTTCAAGCCATCGGGAACGTTCTTCACAAAATGGTTAGCGATATCCAGCGCGATCAGATGAATACGCTCATCGGCACCGTATACCTGCCCTTTCTTTGAGAACTTACGTTTAAGGTCTGCCTTCTGCTGATCTGTCAGGCCTTCAGTAATGCGCTCAAACCAACGGTCAATCGCCCGGTCGTTTACATCAATATCGGGAATGCGCTCTTCGTATAACAAGGGCGTCACGGTTTTATCTTCTACCGCGCGCTGCATGGTGTAGGCATGCACAATCGGGCCGAACTTATTAGTGGTTTTATCGTCTTTTAATAGTGGCGTACCGGTAAAGGCCACGAAAGATGCGTTGGGCAGCGCCAGCTTCATACGAATATGGTTTTCACCGCCCTGGCTGCGATGGCCCTCATCAATCAATACGATCAGATCAGCACTGTCGTTATGGCACTCAGGCAACTTGGTGGCTGAGTTAAACTTCTGGATCAGCGAGAACATGATGCGCTCGTTGCCTTTGCCGATCTGCTCTGCAAGGCGAGCACCCGACGTTGCCATCGCCGCGTCTTTGTCTTTCGACGTTGCCAGCTCACCACCGCTGGCGAATGTTTTGCTGAGCTGAGTTTCAAGGTCGACACGGTCAGTAACAACCAGAATCCGGCACTGTTTCAGGCTATCGTGAAGAATCAGCGCCTTACTCAAAAACACCATAGTGAACGACTTACCCGACCCCGTGGTATGCCAGATGACACCGCCCTCGCGGCCGTTTGTTGAATTACGAGTATTGATCCGGTCAATTAAGCGTTTGATGCCAAACACTTGCTGATAACGGGCAACAATTTTGCCGACCTTCTTGTCATACAAAGTGAAATAGCGGGTCATCTCAAGCAGTCGCTCTGGGCTGAGCAGACTGATCAGAATCTTATCCTGCTCAGATACCGCAAGCTCACCACTACTGATCAAATGCTCGTACCAGTCCAGATCGTCCGGGTTACGATGGCCAAACAGCCCTGCTTTTGTGGTGTCATCCAAACGACGATTCTTGATAGCGAACATCTCAGCATCCGAGATGTCTTCTTCACGCCAGGCTGCCCAGAACTTCAGAGGCGTGCCACAAGTGCCATAGCGGCCATCAATACCGTTAATCGAGAACAGTAGCTGGCTATATGCAAACAACTGTGGGATTTCATCATGGCGCTGATTCCGCAACGACTGCGAAATACCGGCTTCAATCGTTGGGCCTTTGCGGCTGCTGCCATCCGGGCGCTTGGCCTCGATAACAACTAAAGGAATGCCATTTACAAAGCAGACGATATCCGGGCGGCGGGTATCCTGCGCCGACGAACCCGCACCGCCCGAGCAGGTGACAATAAACTCTTCGGTAAAGGTAAAGCTGTTATTAGCGAGATTCTGCCAGTCGATAATGGATATGGTCGGGTTGGCTTTACGGCCATCGACAAACTCAGTGACAGATATGCCGTACAGCAGGTGGTTATACAGCCGCTCGTTGGCGCGTAGCAGACCTTCGTTCAGGGCTGGGCTGCAGATCTCCGCAATCAGGTTATCAATGGCTTTTGCCGACAACGAATGTGTCTGCCCAGCGAAATTAAAGGTACGCTTTTCGAGTTCGGCCCGCAGAACATCCCGCAACACCACCTGATCGTACTTGCCACCACGCTTGGCCAGAGCCTCAGCAGGAGAGAGGAACGACCACCCAAGACTGGTCAATAGCGTCAGTGCGGGTAACTTGGCACTGTATTCTTCCTGAAATTTGGGGGCCTGCTGAACAGCCATTACCAGTACTCCGGTTTGGTGATGGGTTACTTCCTTTACGCCACTTTATCACTGATGCCGGTGGCTTTCCTTATAGCAGAAATGAAAAAACCGCCCGAAGGCGGTTTCTTCGCCCCAAGCAGTAGCCAACTGAAGACACTGCAAGGGGTGAGTCGTGAAAAAATTATTGCCCAACACATACCTGGAGTCAAATCGTTGTGCCATAAAGCACTAGCGGCCTCCCTCCCCCTCCATTTGAACTTGTAAGCAATCTTTACAGGTTGAGTTCTGATCAAGTTCGCCTTCGTCATAAACAGCGCGTATATGCTGCATCATCTCTTGCGGAGTCACTTGATAAAGATCAGCCATGGCGGCTTGAGGCAACCACAAGGTATCCGACTCAAACCGACATTCGACCCAAGAATGGCTGTGATCTGTTCTAAACACCAAAACTCAGCGGCCGGTGGTGTCGATGGTTGATTGGTCATTTGAAGGCTCCCCTATAGGTTGGTAACGATTATGTTACCGACGCTGGCCAGAAAGACTTAAAACTGAGAAAACGTCTTTAATGGGCTCCCAAGGGTCAAAGGGCGCTCCCATTCCATCAAAGAAACGACTAAAGTCGTTCCTCCAACATTCCCGAAAAACATCTTCCTCAGGTGTGAACATCTCTGATGAATACGTAGCGTTCTGACCCAAAATCACACCTAGTGTCAATGCATGTTCTCGCATAAATCTAGACACGTCATACTCAGGTAAAGTGGTAACACCAAAACATTCAGCTACCACCTCTGCCTTTGTTCGTCCCGATTGTATGTCTCCATAGATATCTTGTCTGAAACAAAATACGAGTACAGCGAAGACTCTTAACAGGCAATATCCGTAAGGTCTATTCGAGTCCAAACCTTGTGAAAGAGAATGATAGATCGCTAAGTGTCTAGCTAACGTTTCCACCTCTCTAAGAGATAGTTCGTTGACTTGAATCAAATGACTAACATATCTAAACAGAGCTTTGTTAGGGTCATTTAAATCTGTATCAGATAAAACTGTGCTTGAGGACATTAGTTTCAGAAAATGTTCGACTGATGCGAGTAGTTCGTCCTCGTAATAACCTGATCGACCATAGACCTCCGCTGGTAGCTTAATACTGAACTTCAGAAACTTATCTAAGTATCGCTGAGCATCTACAGTAGAACCGTAACTGTGGTTAATGGCGGCACGGAGTTGTCTGGTATTAGTGACCAAAACGAACTTTACGTTTTCAACGTCGAAGGTATGTTTAATTACTTCGAGCATATGTACAGCAAAGTCTGGGCGGCAGCGGTCAAGCTCATCAATAAAGATCACAATAGGTGATTCGTTTGCTAGCTCAGCCAATGTGGTTTGCAGTGCTATAAGATTTTGCTTAGCTTTTTCGTGATCTTTCAGAACCGCAGCAACTGAAGCGTTAATGGCTTTATTGGCCGCATCCTGAAGATGTTCTTCAACACCGTCGGCAATTTCACCTGCTTCCTGTTTCAGAACATGGCTTACTACAGCCTTTAAAGCAGTTTTTAAACCATAGCGAGCCACCGGAATGGCTTTCTGCATAAAGCCTTCCTTTTTCTCTCCTTCAGGAATCAGAGCTGCGACTTCAGCCAATATGGTCATCAGCGGATCATCGGCATGATCCGCCTGGAATGCATCAACATACACCAACTGATAGTTTTCATGCTCTGCTGTGAACTTGTTCATCAGCTTCTGGCAGAACTCGGTTTTACCCGTCCCCCAATCGCCGTCAATGACCATAGGCGAAATATCAACTGGGGATGTCAGCAACTTGATCAGATTATCGGCAATACCGACCCGATTAAAGTCATCCCTGGTTTGAAACGTCAGTGCTTCCTGCTCGCTCATCAGGCTATTTCCTCTTCTGCGGTATTAACCCGACGCTTACCCGTCAATAACTGCTGCATCAGGGCTTTCTTCTCTTGCTTCAAGGCATCCAGCTTTTGTTGCAAAGCAGTGATTTCCTGATCGGCGGTGGATAGGACTGCTGAAATTTTTTGTTGTTCTTCTAATGAAGGAATCGCAACCAAACAGTTGCTGATTTCACCAAGATTGATTTTCTTGGGGAAGGCCACATGAATCGTTCTTTTCCATAACTCTGACCGGAATATGTTTGAGTTGATGTACTGGGTCATATATTCAGAGTCAAAACTCTCAGAAGCCTTTACAAGGGCCAAGCTAACGTAAAAAGATGCCCTCACATCCCAATCAAGGTGCTTGGCTGTACCTATGTCTCCAATACGAGTCATCAAAATATCGCCCCGTTCTAGCTTTACCCTTTTATTCTCCTTATCGAAAACCTCTTCAGAAATGAATTTTGTTTTTGAAAAATCATTTGCGGTCAAATGCTCAACGCTATAGAACGGAACGCCATCTTCGACGTATTTGGGAGTTGAGTGCGTACCATCAAAAATATTGGTTAACTGGCCCAACGGCAGCACTTGCCACTCCCCACTAAACCTAACTCCATTCTCATCCAGCAGGCGCTTCTTGCCGGTGAGCAATTGTTGCATCAGGGCTTTTTTCTGCTGCTGGCTGTTGACGAGTAGTTGTTCGGTGGTGGTGATGGCCTTATCCCAAGTGGAGAGGATTTGGGCGATTTTCTTTTGCGTCGGGAGCTCAGGGAACCAAGCTTTCGCATCTAGTATTTTTGAAGGAGATGTGTGCCTGACAGTAGTTCCTGATGCAGACGACTTAATAGTATTTCTTACTAAATCAGAGTTCAGAATGTAACAGAGGTACTGTTTGTCTATCTGATCATCTTGGATCGTTACTAATCCTATCCGTTGATTGTGTAGAACTGCCTTTTGTGATTCCAATATTACTGCGTTGCCAAGGATAGCCATATTCTTTGTTAAATCTGTCATGACTACCAATAGGTCGCCATTCTGCAGAACGTAATCTGTAGGAATGGGGCCTTGGTAGTACTTGGTATTCTTACCAAAGTACAATTTCTGATCTATGTGGAAGTTTCCTGGGGTTAATAGGATGTGCTCTCCCTCCATTTCAGAAAAATACCGACCTTCGAAAGCGTAACCATGCTTGATAGTGGCAAATTCAGCAATCTTACGCTTACTTTGCATAACCAAGCTCCTCCAGATACTTGGCCATCTCAGTTTCCAGCTCGGTCAGTTGTGCTTTCAGCTGCTCACGCTCTGCACGCACGGCCATCAGGTCAATTTCTTCCTCTTCTTCAAAGGTATCGACGTAGCGCGGGATGTTGAGGTTGTAGTCGTTCTCTTTGATTTCTTCAAGGCTGGCGACGTAGGCGTATTTATCAACGTCGGTGCCTGCGTGGTACGTCTCGACGATTTTGGCGATGTTCTCTTGAGTGAGCAGGTTTTGATTTTTACCGGCTTTGAATTCGCGGCTAGCGTCGATGAAGGTGACGGCTTCTTCGGTTTTGTTGGTTTTGAAGATCAGTATCGCGGCTGGTATGCCGGTGCCGTAAAACAGCTTTTCTGGCAGGCCGATCACGGCGTCAAGCATATTTTCGTCGATCAGTTGTTTGCGGATTTTTCCTTCGCTGGAACCACGGAACAGTACGCCGTGTGGCACGACCACACCCATACGTCCGCCCTTCTTACCTTTGGATGCGGGTTTGAGGGTTTCGATCATGTGCAGAATAAAGGCGTAGTCGCCCTTGGTTTTTGGCGGCACGCCACGGCGGAAGCGGCTGAACTTGTCGTGCTCGGCTTCGTCGTGACCCCACTTATCGAGGCTGAACGGCGGGTTAGCAGTCACGATATCAAACAGTATAAGGTCGCCGTTTTTATCGAGCAGTTTGGGGTTACGGATGGTATCGCCCCACTCGATTTTGTGGTTGTCTTCACCGTGCAGGAACATATTCATTTTCGCCAGCGACCAGGTCGAGCCGATGGCTTCTTGCCCGTAGAGGGCGTATTCCTTACTGCCGTGGTTGGCGACGACTTTGCGGCCGCATTTCATTAACAGCGAACCAGAACCACAGGCCGGGTCGCAGATGCTGTCGCCGGGTTGTGGGTTGAGCAGTTCGGCCATCAGGTCTGAGACTTCGGGTGGTGTATAAAACTCACCGGCTTTCTGGCCACCGCTGGCGGCGAAGTTTTTAATCAGGTATTCGTAGGCATTACCGATGACATCGAGTGTGCCGACGCGACTGGGCTTGAGGTTGAGGTCGTCTTTGGCGAAGTCTTCCATCAGGTGGCGCAGGATGGTGTTCTTCTGTTTTTCTTCACCGAGGCGGTCGGTGTTGAAGGAGATGTCCTGGAACACGCTTTTACCGGCGTCTTTGAGCTTGGTGCCGTTGGCTTCTTCGATGGCGTGCAGTGCCTGATCAATGCGCTCGCCGTTGCCGGGCTCGTGGCGGCGTTCATGCAACGCATAGAAGCTGGCGGACTTAGGCAGTACGAAGCGCTCGTTTTTCATCATCTCGTCGATGAGTTCTGGCTCGTCGCCGTATTCTGCCTTGTAGCCGTCGTAGTGATCCTGCCATACGTCTGAGATGTACTTGAGGAACAGCATGGTCAGGATGAAGTCTTTGTAGGTGTCGGCGCTGATGGTGCCGCGGAAGGTATCGCAGGCGTTCCAGAGGGCTTTGTTGATCTGATCCTGATTGATGAGTTCTTGCTGGGTTAGGCTCATGTGTACTGCTTCGTTTTTTGTTAGGGATGGCTGAGGGCTTGTTGCGGTGTAGATGGCTTCCTCTGCCTTGATAGACCGAGTATACCGGGTGTGGAGGTGAGGTGCATGTGTGGGATTGGGTCGGGGAGAAGCTCCCCTCCTACAGGGGGTAATTAGCGTCGGTCGTGCAATACCGGGGATTTCGTAATCGCGAATAGCCTTCGGCTGATTCGCTCCGACAGAGAGAAGAGGTAATTCGCTCACTCAAGGTGATTCCAATCCAGATATCAAAAAGCGGGGCTTTGAAGGTTTCGCGCATAGCCAGGCAAGCTGGCTGAAGCGCTCCTACATAGGAAGAGGAGTCGTAGCGTGTGCGTAGCTCCCCTCCTACAGGCGGTGAATAGCGTAGGTTGAGTCATACCGGGGGATTCGTAATCGCGAATAGCCTTCGGCTGATTTGCTCCCACAGAGAGAAGAGATAACTTGCTCACTCAGGGCAATTCCAATCCAGATATCAAAAGGCGCGGCTCTGAAGATTTCGCGCATAGCCAGACAAGCTGGCTGAAGCGCTCCTACATGGAGGGAGGAGTCGTAACGGGAAGAGCGTGCGTGTCGGGGAGAAGCTCCCCTCCTACAGGCGGTGATTAGCGTAGGTCGTGCAATACCGGGGATTTCGTAATCGTGAATAGCCTTCGGCTGATTCTCTCCCACAGAGAGAAGAGGTAATTTGCTCACTCAAGGTGATTCCAATCCAGATATCAGAAGGCGCGGCTCTGAAGATTTCGCGCATAGCCAGACAAGCTGGCTGAAGCGCTCCTACATGGAGGGAGGAGTCGTAACGGGAAGAGCGTGCGTGTCGGGGAGAAGCTCCCCTCCTACAGGGGGTGATTATCGTAGGTTGTGTAATACCGAGGATTTCGTAATCGCGAATAGCCTTCGGCTGATTCGCTCCCACAAAGAGAAGCGGTAATTCGCTTCCACAAACGGGAGCCGAGGCTCCCGTCTGTTGCTACTGGTGTGAATCAGCGCTTAACGCGGTACACAGCCAGCGCCGATGCTGTGGTTGCAGCCATCGGCATCAATAAAGAGCTGGGTTGAATACTCTTCAATCGGCAGCTTCTGAACCTGCTGGCCGTCTTCAGTCAGTGCCTCAACATAGTTGATAAAGCCCTGCGCGTATTCGGTGTAGGTATCTTCATAATTACCTGCATCAAACGGTACGCTGAAGGTGGTGTAGCCATCCTGCCCTGACGCGATGAAGTCGTTGGTGACTACGCGATAGGTTGCTGCTGGGTTAATGGCAGCCCAGGTGCCTGCAACCTGCGAGTTCACCTCGACATTGCTGACACGGCTGCCTTTTGCCTGTGATGCATCAATGTCATAACGCAGGCCTGATGCGTATGGATACGAGCCACTTGAACCTTCATTATCAAGGAAGTTAGCCAACGCATCTTCGAGGACGTCGATGATCTGCTGGCCTGTCATATCCAGAATCACGAGTGTGTTCGAGAAAGGCAGCAGCGTGAAGGCGTCGGCAATAGTAACGTCACCTGCTGGCAGATCAACACGCACACCACCACCGTTCTGGATGGCGATATCCGCAGTCGGCGTTACCGTCAGGAAGGCTTTTGCAACGACGTTTGAGATATCAGAACCGTTCTCATAAGTTGCCGAAGTATCACAGATAGTTGAACGACCCTGACCCGGGATACGCTCAAGGCAGAGGTCTTCGGCGTTGGTGCCGATCACGGTCTGTTTGAGTACATCAACGTCTTCGTCGTAAACATCCAGAATGGCCTGAGTCGTCGCATCTGGCTGGATAGCGACGATCTCGTCTTCTTTGGTCAGAGCGCTGGTCACACGAGTAACGTCTGCGCCAGTAAGAACACGCGTTTCATCGTCGTTGTATTCGTATTCGTAAGTTGTGCTGATTGGCATATACGGCTGACCAGAACACGCTGTGACGTTACCGTCAGTATCGAAGTCGACATCCAGTTTGCCCATCAGGTGGGCGTATTCCCACGCCTGTACCACACAAACGGTATTACCACCCGCGTCGGTGACAACCGTTGGGTATTCGCCCTGTGTATTAAAGCCCAGCTGTGAGAAGGTCTCATCGCCCAGCAGGGTGTGAGAGTCACCGCCAACAATGACGTCGACGCCATTCAGCGCCGCGGCCAGCTCGAGGTCATTGGCGTATTGATAGTGGGTCATCAGGATGATTTTGCTCACACCCATGCCAGTCAGTTCATCGATGTACTGCTGAGCCGTTGTTGTTTCGTCAGAGAAGGTCGTGCCGTCATCCGGGCTCGATGAGTTCTTCGTTTTACCCGCAATGTCGATGCCGATGATGCCGATCTTCTGACCTTCGCGCTCAACGATGGTGTAAGGCTCAATGTAGCCTTCAGCGATGGCTGAGCCTTCTGCCGGGTTAACGTTCGCTGCCAGTGTTGTGATCTGCTACCACTTTCGTGGACACTTCAGGCACACGCCCTTGAATAATTTTC
>NZ_CFHJLR010000022.1:0-53981 GCF_984348125.1 Thalassolituus sp. | reverse complement strand
GAAAATTATTCAAGGGCGTGTGCCTGAAGTGTCCACGAAAGTGGTAGCAGATCACCCGGTAATTTGCGGCGTTAGCCGCCAAGGAGAGAAAAGTGAACAATTTGGACTTTCATAAACAAGCGTTTAACAATGTCGGCTGGTTTATACCTCCATATGTTCAGCTAGGATTTCTTGACAATATCGCAAAACAAATTAATGACAACAATGTGTGCGAAAGCACACTTACCCATTATCTTGAGCAAATTTATTCCCCTGAAAATTTGTCAGCCATGGTTTCGGAGCGTTACCACGCGGTTCCATATATCAATGAGTATCATGAAATTATCGCTGAGTCTGTAGAGGCTCATTTTCTCGGTCTTAATCACATTGCTGTTTCAGGTTTAATGCCCGTGATTGAGGGTGCAGGAAGAAAGCTAGCAGATAGTCGCTCGGTTACGGTAACAAGCAT
This sequence comes from Thalassolituus sp., assembly GCF_984348125.1. Lineage (NCBI taxonomy): Bacteria > Pseudomonadati > Pseudomonadota > Gammaproteobacteria > Oceanospirillales > Oceanospirillaceae > Thalassolituus > Thalassolituus sp. The sequence goes on along the minus strand of NZ_CFHJLR010000022.1, from coordinate 53,533 downwards.
AAAGAGTGTTTTTCAAAATTTAGCTATTGATTGCAAGGATGATGTAACGACCAATAATGTCGGTGCCGTAGGTGAAACTGTCTCAATGATGGATGCCTTCATTGAATTCACAGATAATCATCTTTATATCAATTCGAACAATTATTCTCTGAGTGACAATACCAATAGGCATGGAATTCTTCATGGTGCATTCGCAGATGCTGATTATGGTGAACCCTTGAATTTTTATAAATCAATTGGAGCAATTGATTTTCTTTGCTTTGTATCTGCATTGCGTGCCCCAGTTTCTTGTTTTGCTCCATCACCAACAGAACAGTCTCAATCATTGGCAGCATACTATCGGTTATGTATTCAGCTAGGACAAAAGAAACCAGAAGCGGCTAACAAGTCAAGTCAGCAGGACGCCAGAGAATCTGGCGCCTCTGCTTGAGGCGTTAATTGGTCGGATTTTCCATGAAAAGTATACGTCTCGCGAGTGAGGCAGAAGCCTCTTGATCTGCTCGGAACAATTCCTAACTTCTTTCAATCATTCTTAAATTCTGCTTTCACACCCTCCACCTGAACATCCCTCCCTTATTGCTGTCGACCATCTACGGCATTATTTAACGCGCCAGGTTTATCGATTGGTTAAACATAGGAGGTTATATGAGTAACTCTGAGTCTGAAGATCAACTGACGTTGCGTATCGGTCAGGAGAGGTTGGTTATTCAGCGTAGATACGAAGTGATCAGCATCGCTAATGATTTTGTGATTGCTCTTTGGTTTTTGGTGGGCAGTATATTGTTCCTGTTCCCTCAATTTGAGCATGCGGCGATCTGGTTGTTTATTCTCGGGAGTTTTCAGTTTCTGATTCGTCCGTCGATCAGGCTGGTCAGGCATATTCATCTCAGGAAAGAACCTCGGGACGGCTGGGATTGCTGAAAGTAGAGGGAATGCCTCCAGAAATATCGGTGAGAGTTCGGGTGAAAAGCAACGAGTCTCCGCTTAAAGACTCTCCACTTAGAGACTCTCCGCTTAATAGTGTTTAGGATTGAGCTACTGTATCAGGAACACTTTAAATGGACATCTGTGAAACTCTGGGTATTGATATCCCGATTATTCAGGCCCCAATGGCGGGCGTTCAGAATTGGGAGCTGGCTCTCGCTGTTTCAGAAGCGGGCGGACTGGGTTCTATCCCGTGCGGTATGTTGTCGGCCGACCAGATCGTGTCTGAGGTAGAGAATTTTACAGCGCGCTCCACGAAACCTTACAACCTGAATTTCTTTTGTCATGAGATGCCGGGCGTTGATGAGTCTGCGCTAAGTGCCTGGAAGAAGACCCTGGCTACCTACTATGACGAGTTTGACGTGTCGCCACCAGAAGGTATGTCAGGCCTTCGTTTGCCGTTTGACGATAAAGTTGCGGATGCCCTTGAGAGCTTTAAGCCGCCTGTTGTCAGTTTTCATTTTGGTCTTCCGTCGCCTGAGTTGCTTGATCGAGTGAAATCCTGGGGTTCGGTCGTTCTCTCTACTGCAACAACGATTGAAGAGGGTGTCTGGCTTCAGGCGAATGGCGCCGATGTTGTTATCGCTCAGGGAGTTGAAGCTGGCGGTCACCGTGGGATGTTTCTTACCGACGATGCTGACTCTCAGTTGCCCTTGGCAGAGTTGCTCTCGGGGCTCGTCGCTGAATTGTCTATCCCTGTGATTGCTGCCGGTGGTATTGCCTCTTCCGCTGATGTGAAGGCGCTTTTAGGTCAGGGGGCTGCAGCGGTTCAGGTTGGTACGTCTTATTTGCTTTGCTACGAAGCAAAGACCAGTGCGCTGCATCGTGCTGCGATTATGGATGAAAGCTCGGTCACGGCACTGACTAATGTGTTCTCAGGACGTCTCGCTCGTGGAATTAAAAACCGGGTGATGAATGACCTTGATTGTGTTTTTTCGGGAGTTCCTGAGTTTCCATACGCTTCAGTAGCGTTAGGCCCATTGCGCACCGCGGCGGAGGGTGTCGGTCGCTCGGACTTTACGCCTTTGTGGTCGGGTACGGAGAGAAGCGGTTGTCGTGAAGTTTCTGCAAAAGAGTTAACCCACATGCTGTGGCCCGCCTGATTGGCTTGGGCCTAGTTGGGTTGGTGTGGGTTGGGTTGGTGTGGGTTGGGCTGGCATGACCGAGGTTGTCACTACTAGCTCATAGGAAAGCTGCGAACCTATTTCGCACCTTGCTGTCGACATAGTGACCACATAATGCCGATATAGTGGCCATTAAACAGAAACTCTTAAGCAGGGCAATGATGGATTATGCGTCTCTTTAATTTCTTTCTTATAGGTCTGTCTGTTCTCCTGGCAGGCTTCTCTTCAATTGGATCCGCTGCGCCTTCGGTTCAGGTCGTCTATCGCGGGCTTGATAGCCCTTGGGGAATGGCTGAGGTTGCGCCGGGTAAATTGCTGGTCTCTGAGAAGGGGGGTAACTTCGTTCTTGTTGATGTGCAGTCTGGGGATGCACGTGACATCGCTGGCGCACCCAAGGTCGTCGCGAATGGTCAGGGTGGTCTTCTCGATGTGGCTGTTCCGCGTAGTTATAAAGCCGGTGGTTGGATCTATTTTACTTACAGTGCCCCTGTTCAGGGTGAGGCTGCAACCGCTCTGGCGCGAGCAAAGTTGAATCTGAAGGGCGGGATGTTGACTGACCGTCAGACTCTGTTGGTGACGACCTCAGTATCGGACACCTCCCGCCATTTTGGCAGCCGTATTGCGTTTGATGACGATCATGTGTTTTTTACTGTCGGTGATCGCGGTGTCCGTGAAAATGGTCAGGATCTCAGAACACACGCTGGCGCAGTGATCCGGTTGAAGCGCGATGGTTCTGTACCTGAGGATAATCCGTTTGTTGAGTCAGAGCAGGGGCTGGATGAAATCTGGTCGTATGGGCATCGCAATGCTCAAGGCATTACTTTTGATGCAGAGGGGCGTCTGTGGGTTATCGAGCATGGCCCTCGGGGTGGTGATGAGCTGAATCTGATTGCTAAAGGCGAGAATTATGGCTGGCCTGTGGTTTCTCAGGGTAAGGAATACTGGGGGCCTTTTGATGTTGGTGTTAAGGAAAAGGATGGGATGCAGCCAGCGGCGAAAGTTTACGTGCCGTCGATTGCGCCGGGGAGTCTGATCTCAGTCAGAAGCGACAAGTACGGCTGGAAAGGTGATTTGTTGTCTGGGGCGCTCAAGCTGACGCATCTGAATAGAATTGTTATGAAGGACGGTAAGCCTGTAGATGAAGAGCGCTACTTTGAAGAGCGTGGTCAGAGGCTGCGTGCGTTGCTTGAAGACAGCGAAGGTGTCATCTTTATTGCTACGGATGCGGGTGAGTTGTGGCGTCTCGACTAACAAAAAATAGGATAAGCCAAGGAAGGAGCTCTCGATCGTGGGAAACCAGTGCCTGATATGTGATTGTTTTGTTGCTCCTGCTCTTTCCGTAGATCGGGACGTTGTCTGTGCTGATGTTCAATGTCGGAGATTGCATGATCAGCGTTTAACAATGGCCCCGAATCTTTATGCACCGTACCTGGCATTTCAGAAATCTCTTATCCGGGAGCGAAGGTCTGCAGCGGCTGCGAATAGAGCGAAAGTTGCTCGTATCATCAGTGATGAGGATGAGGAAGGCCGTCTGGCATTGCAGGAATACGTCACGGCTAGCGGCCGGAGTAAAGATATCGACCTGATAACTTTGCCGTCGGTGCCTCAGCATACAGTCCCGTTAAGCGAGGAACGAAGGAAGAAATACATCAGGCACCTTGAAACTGAAATGGCAGAGGCAGTAGGGTGTGAAGATGTTTCTGAACTACCCCATGATCAGCACTACACTCTGATTGATCGCCGGATCGCTCAGGATGCCTTTCTGGCAGAGAACCCGGAGTTGGCAAGGCGGTCGGATGTTTTTTGTGAGATCTGTCGTGGCGGCTGCTGTATGAAGGGCGGCGATAGCGCTTATGTCTCTGCTGTTATGTTAAGGCGTCAGTTGGACGCTGACCCTGAATTAACTCCTGAGAGTTTATTGTCGGCTTATATTGGTAGCATCCCTGAGGCCGCTATTGATGGTGGTTGCATTAATCAAGGTGAAGCCGGGTGCGGATTGCCGCGTGATATGCGTTCGGATGTCTGCAATCACTTTCTGTGTGAGCCTGTCCGGGATTATCAGGCTAAGTCCGCAGAAACAAATCCTATTTCTGATGTTTTTGTAGTTCAGCGCAGTAATCACCAGTGGAATCGTTTTGCATCAGAGTCTGCAAATGCTCTTGTTGCGTGTTATCTGGTGGACGATGTGGGCTATCACGAAGTGAGCAATGCGCACGAAACTCTGATCGGAGAGCAGGATGTTAGTCGTCGTGAAAAAGGATAAGTGGAGCGACGTAAAAAAGGGCGCTTAAGCGCCCTTTTTTGATGTGTAACTTCTATTGCGATTACTGGTCGTGCAGTTCTTCGCAAGCGAATAGGGTGTTCTCAAGCAGTTTGGCGCGAGTCATTGGGCCAACGCCGCCGGGAACAGGGGTGATGTGTGATGCGCGCTGTGCCGCTGCATCGAAATCAACGTCGCCAACCAGTTTGCCGCTGTCCAGGCGGTTGATGCCTACGTCGATGACGATAGCGCCGTCTTTCACCCATTCACCTTTAACGATGCCAGGCTTACCGACGGCTACAACGACGATGTCTGCCTGTCTTACGTGGCCTTCAAGGTCTTTTGTGAAGCGATGGCATGTAGTCACTGTGCAGCCTTTCAGCAGAAGCTCAAGGCCCATGGGGCGACCGACAATGTTCGATGCGCCTACGATGACTGCATGCATGCCGGTAATGTCCTGGCCGGTGCCGTCAAGAAGATCGACCACGCCTGCAGGTGTGCATGGTCGCAGCAGAGGCATGCGCTGAGCCAGACGTCCAACGTTGAAAGGGTGGAAGCCATCGACGTCTTTGGTTGGATCAATACGCTCAAGAATTTCGTCAGATTTAAGACCTTCCGGCAGCGGCAGCTGAACCAGAATGCCGTCGACGTCGTTGTCGTTGTTGAGTTGGTCAATAAGATCGAGCAATTCCTGCTGACTGGTTGTTGCCGGGAGGTCGAATGCTTTGCTGTTTATGCCTACCTGCTCGCAGTCTTTGCGCTTGTGCGATACGTAGACCTGAGATGCTGGGTCGGTACCAACCAGAATGACGGCGAGGCCGGGAGCACGCTTGCCTTGCTCAAGGCGTGCATCAACACGCTCTTTAATGGATTCGCGCATGGCTTTGGCGGTGGCGTTGCCGTCAATCAGTTGTGCGGTCATTGAGTATCAACCCTAACAGTAAGCTGTAAAACGCGCGATTTTCTCATGCCCGGGCCGTAAAACAAAGGGGGCGGGGCGGACTTTCATCAGTCTGGTGAGAAATTAACCGAAGCATTTGTTTTTAAACATTTTTTTGAAAAACCCGTTGACGGGAATCTAAGCCATCTATAATATGCGCATCCACTTGAGGGGCACAGCCTTTTAAGTTGTTAGATCGGGGTATAGCGCAGTCTGGTAGCGCGCCTGGTTTGGGACCAGGATGTCGGGAGTTCGAATCTCTCTACCCCGACCATTTAATCTCTCGGATTAGATGGACATGCGCCCGTAGCTCAACTGGATAGAGCATCGGCCTTCTAAGCCGAGGGTTGCAGGTTCAAGCCCTGCCGGGTGCGCCATTTTAATGGCAGCTCAGCAGTCTATGTGGTGGCCGTAGCTCAGTTGGTAGAGTCCAGGATTGTGATTCCTGTTGTCGCGGGTTCGATCCCCGTCGGCCACCCCACTTTCTCCCCCTTGTCTTGATAGTTTTATAGCCCTTTCGGGCCTATCTTCGTTCCTCTATTTCTGGTGGTTTTAACGTATTGCTCCTTGAGCTATAATCCGCGACCTTTATTTATTGACGGTTGGCCGGAGGCTCGCCGTTCCCACGAAAACTGATATGAGAGGCATCTATGCAAGTGTCCATTGAGACAACCTCTGGTCTTGAACGTTGCATGACCGTTGGTGTACCCGCTGCGGAAGTAGAAGCGCAAGAAGTTGTAGAGTTAAAGCGCATCGCACAAAGCCAGAAAAACCAGAAAACTCCTGGCTTCCGTACTGGTAAGCCTCTGCCTCCGAAGGTTCTGAAGCAGCGTTTCGGTAAGCAGGCTCGCCTGGAAGCTGTTTACAACCAGATGCAGCAGACTTTCTTTAAGGCGGTTCAGGAGCAGGAAATCAAGCTGGCAGGTATGCCTAAGTTTGAGCCTACTGTTGATGAAGCAGGAAAAGATCTTGAGTTCAAAGCAGTCTTCGAAGTGTACCCAGAGATCGCTTTGGCTGGCTTCGACAGCATCAAAATCGAGAAGCGCAGCGCTGAAGTTACTGATGCTGACCTCGACACTATGCTTGAAAACCTGCAGAAGCAGCAGGCTAAGTGGAACGAAAGCGAAGAAGCCGCCGCTGATGGCGACCAGGTTGTTGTAGATTTCGAAGGTTTCATCGACGGTGAAGCGTTCGAAGGTGGTCAGGCAAACGACTACAACCTGACTCTGGGTTCTAACTCTATGATCCCAGGTTTTGAAGACGGTCTGGTTGGTAAGAAGGCCGGCGAAGAAACAACACTTGATGTTGCTTTCCCAGCGGATTACCACAAAGAAGATCTTCAGGGTAAACCAGCTCAGTTCAAAGTGACTGTTAAAGCAGTTAAGAAGCCTGAAATGCCAGAGCTGAACGAAGACTTCTTCAAAGGTTTCGGTATCGAAACTGCTGACCTGGAAGAGTTCAAGGTTGAGATTCGTAAGAACATGGAGCGTGAGCTCGGTCGTGCGATCCGCAACCTAACCAAGCAGCAGGTTATTGCTGGTCTGCAGGAAAACAACGAAGTTGAAGTTCCTTCTGCACTGGTTGATCAGGAAATTGATCGTCTGCGTCAGCAAGCTGTTCAGCAGTTTGGTGGTGGTCAGCAGATGGATGCAAGCATGCTTCCGGCTGAACTGTTTAAAGAACAGGCTGAAAAGCGTGTTGTTATCGGCCTGCTGATGAATGCAGCGATCGAATCTGCAGATCTGAAGCCAGACGAAGAGAAAGTTGAAGCGCTGATCGAAGAGATGGCGTCTGCTTATCAGGAGCCAGAACAGGTTCGCGAATACTACAACAGCAACCCGCAGCAGAAAGCTCAGGTTGAAGCTCTGGCTCTTGAAGACCAGGTAGTAGAGAAGGTTCTTGAGTCTGCTCAGGTGAGCGAAGTTGAGTCTAATTATGAGGAAATTGTGCGTCTGGCTAACCAGCCTGCGTAAGAACTTACCATTCAGACCTGACTTTCAGCCAAGACATGGCTAAACTGAAAGACAGCCGCTATCCTTTAAGGATAACGGCTGTTTTTCTTTTTACTCACGTCAGGGAGTGCAGGGTCGAATGTTTGACTCCATGAAGCAACAATCAGAAATTATCGATAACGCTCTGGTACCAATGGTGGTAGAGCAGTCCGCGCGCGGCGAGCGCTCTTACGATATCTACTCACGCCTGCTGAAAGAGCGTGTCATCTTCCTGGTTGGTCAGGTCGAAGACCATATGGCAAACCTGGTCGTAGCCCAGCTGCTGTTCCTTGAGTCTGAGAACCCGGATAAAGATATTCACCTTTACATTAACTCACCGGGTGGCTCGGTCACTGCGGGTATGTCGATCTATGACACCATGCAGTTCATTAAGCCGGATGTGAGCACTATGGTTATTGGTCAGGCGTGCTCAATGGGTGCATTCCTGCTTGCAGCGGGCGCAGAAGGTAAGCGTTACAGCGTACCGAATTCACGCGTGATGATTCACCAGCCAAGTGGTGGTGCTCAGGGTCAGGCGACCGATATTCTTATCCACGCTCAGAACATCCAGGACACGAAAGACCGCCTGAATCGCATTCTTGCGGAACATACGGGCCAACCTCTGGACAAAGTTATTGCGGATACCGAACGCGATAACTTTATGGATGCAGAAGCGGCTAAAGCCTACGGGATTGTCGACGAAGTCCTGACAAAACGGGCATAACGAAATATTCCGCTTTAATTCTCTCCGACGGCTTGAAATTGCCGTCGGAAGCATCCATCTTTGAATAAACAGTAAGTAAGACGACGAGGCAGTCGAATGACCGACGAAACAAAAGGCAAAGGCGACGACGGTAAGCTGCTTTACTGCTCTTTTTGCGGTAAAAGCCAGCATGAAGTCCGTAAGTTGATCGCCGGGCCTTCGGTGTTTATCTGTGACGAATGCGTTGATTTGTGCAACGACATCATTCGTGAGGAAGTACAGGACGCCGAAACAAAAGGGAGCTCAGATCAGTTGCCAACTCCGCAGGAGATCAAGGCGACTCTGGATGAATACGTAATTGGCCAGGATAAGGCGAAGGTGGTGCTGGCAGTTGCCGTGTACAACCACTATAAGCGCCTGCAGCACGATGGTGGCAAGACTGGCGTAGAGCTTTCTAAGAGTAATATTCTCCTGATCGGTCCTACTGGTAGTGGTAAAACGCTGCTGGCTGAAACGCTGGCGCGTCTTTTGAACGTTCCATTTACTATCGCCGATGCAACAACGCTGACTGAAGCGGGTTACGTGGGTGAGGATGTTGAGAATATCATTCAGAAACTGCTGCAGAAGTGTGATTACGATGTCGACAAGGCGCAGCGCGGCATTGTTTATATTGACGAAATCGATAAGATCTCGCGTAAATCTGACAACCCATCCATCACTCGTGACGTATCGGGTGAGGGTGTTCAGCAGGCACTTCTGAAACTGATCGAAGGTACTGTTGCTTCTGTTCCGCCTCAGGGTGGACGTAAGCATCCGCAGCAGGAGTTCCTGCAGGTAGATACGGGCAATATCCTGTTCATCTGTGGTGGTGCTTTTGCCGGACTGGACAATATCATCCGTGACCGCTCTGAGAAGAGTTCCATCGGTTTTTCTGCCACTGTGAAGGGCAAAGAAGACGAGAAGGCGGTTGGTGAAGTTCTGCGCGAAATTGAATCAGGAGATCTGGTTAAGTTCGGTCTGATTCCTGAGTTTATTGGTCGTCTGCCGGTTGTGGCAACGCTGGATGAGCTGGATGAAGACGCGCTTGTACGTATTCTGACCGAACCGAAGAACTCGCTTGTACGTCAGTATCAGCGTCTCTTCGAAATGGAAGACGTTGAGCTCGAGTTCCGTGACACTGCGCTGGACGCCATTGCCAAACTGGCGATGGAAAGAAAGACCGGTGCTCGTGGCTTGCGTTCAATTCTTGAAGCGGCGCTGCTTGATAGTATGTACCGTGTACCGTCAGAAGAGCATGTCGCCAAAGTTGTGGTCGAGGATTCCGTTATCCGCGGCGAAGCCGAACCGCTCATTATTTATGAAAGCAATGATGTTGGTAAAGTCTCACCAGATGACGACTGATCCACACTTTTAGAATTGCGTTACAGAGAAGGGGCCGAATGGCTCCTTTTCTTTTTCTGTCCCCTTGTAATCCTCTGTTGCCATCCCCAATATCAATAGTGTTACAGATACTTTGAACAGGTTGTAAATATGTCACAGCAAAACCTTCCGTTATTGCCTCTCCGTGACGTCGTGGTGTTTCCAGCGATGGTCATTCCTCTGTTTGTCGGACGTGAAAAATCGATCAACGCACTGCAGGAGGCAATGGATGGAGATAAACGCATCATGCTGGCTGCACAGCGCGATGCCGCCGACGATGCACCTGTTCTTGAAGGTATGCACGAGACAGGAACGCTAGCCACCATTCTGCAGCTACTGAAGCTCCCTGACGGTACTGTGAAAGTACTCGTTGAAGGTGATGTCCGTGCTCGACTGGACAATCTGGTCGACGCCGGTGACATGTACCGCGGTGACATCACGGTTGTCGAAGAGGAAGAATTAAGCGAGCGCGAGAATGAAGTGCTGCTCCGTTCATTAACCGGTCATTTCGAACAGTATGTTCAGCTGTCGAAGAAAGTCCCGAGTGAAGTTCTTTCAACTATCTCGAATATCGAAGATGCCAGCCGTCTGGCCGACACCATTGCTGCACACCTCTCCCTGAAGCTGGAAGAGAAGCAGGACGTTCTTGAGGTTCTCAATGCGAAAGATCGTGTCGAGCACTTGATGGAGCTGATGGAGTCCGAGATTGATCTTCTCAAAGTCGAGAAACGGATTCGCGGCCGTGTTAAGAAGCAGATGGAAAAAAGCCAGCGTGAGTATTACCTGAATGAGCAGATGAAAGCCATTCAGAAAGAGCTTGGCGATATGGAAGACGGCTCTAATGAATTTGAAGAGCTGACGAATCGTATTGAAGAGTCAGGCATGAGCAAAGACGCTCGTGAAAAGGCCGATGCTGAGCTGAAGAAGCTGCGCATGATGTCGCCAATGTCTGCAGAAGCGTCTGTGGTTCGCGGTTATCTTGATTGGTTGATCAATATTCCCTGGAAGAAGCGCAGTCGGGTAAACAACGATATCGCTAAAGCCAGCGAGATCCTGGATGCGGATCACTTCGGTCTTGAGGAAGTAAAAGAACGTATTCTTGAGTACCTGGCAGTACAGAGCCGCGTTAAGAAAGTGAAGGGCGCGGTGCTGTGTCTGGTAGGGCCTCCGGGTGTGGGTAAAACGTCACTGGGTAAATCCATTGCCCGTGCGACCAATCGTAAGTTTGTAAGAATGGCGCTCGGTGGCGTGCGTGACGAAGCTGAGATTCGTGGTCATCGTCGTACCTATATCGGCTCTATGCCGGGCAAACTGATCCAGAAAATGTCCAAGGTTGAAGTGAAGAACCCACTTTTCCTGTTGGATGAAATCGACAAAATGGGCATGGATCATCGTGGTGATCCGGCGTCGGCACTTCTTGAGGTGCTTGATCCGGAGCAGAACACTGCATTTGCCGATCATTATCTCGAAGTCGACTACGATCTGTCTGATGTGATGTTTGTCTGTACTTCGAACAGTATGGATATTCCTGGTCCGCTGCTGGATCGTATGGAAGTTATTCGTATCCCGGGCTACACCGAAGACGAGAAAGTAAATATTGCGCGTCGTTATCTGCTGCCTAAGCAGATTAAGCTGAATGGCCTCAAAGACAGTGAAATTGAAGTGTCTGATGATCGTCTGCGCGAGATTATTCGTTACTACACACGTGAGGCGGGTGTGCGTGGCCTTGAACGTGAGGTCGCGAAACTGTGCCGTCGTGTAGTGAAAGCAAATATGCTTGATAAATCGAATGTGCAGCGCGAAATCAGTGAGGAAATGCTTCAGGATTACCTGGGTGTGCGCAAGTTCTCCTACGGGCTGGCGGCTGCCGATAATCAGGTTGGCCAGGTGACTGGTCTGGCGTGGACGTCGGTTGGCGGTGAGCTGCTGACTCTGGAAGGCGCTGCAACGCCGGGTAAAGGGCGTATCGTCAAAACCGGTAAGCTGGGTGAGGTGATGCAGGAGTCTATCCAGGCGGCACTCACGGTCGTTCGCTCGCGTGCTGCGGGTATGGGTATCGCGGAAGACTACTTCGAGAAGCACGATCTGCATATTCACGTACCAGAGGGTGCTACACCGAAGGATGGTCCAAGTGCCGGTATTGGTATGGTAACCGCTCTGGTTTCTGTTATGACGGGTATTCCGGTTCGTGCCGATGTTGCCATGACGGGTGAAATTACCCTGCGCGGTAAAGTGCTAGCGATCGGTGGTCTGAAAGAGAAGCTTCTTGCGGCGCATCGCGGTGGAATTAAGACGGTTGTCATTCCAAAAGAGAATGAAAAAGACCTGAAGGATATCCCGGATAACATTAAAGCCGACTTGCAGGTTCTCCCTGTTGACTGGATTGATGAAGTTCTGGATGTTGCGCTCGAGAGCAAGCCAGAGGATGTAATTGGTGAAATTATGACCACTGACGATGCGAACACGAAAAAAGATGACTCAGGTCGGCCAAGTACACACTAAGGTCGCTTGACGCTCTTGGGGGTAGTTGGTATAAATCAACGCTCTCAAGTTTCTGTAGCGATCATCCAGTCGCACAACAAAACTAAAGATATGGATGCAATAAGGGGATAAGTGTGAACAAGTCTGAACTGATTGATGCTATTGCGGCTTCTGCTGATCTGCCAAAAGCAGCGGCTGGTCGTGCTCTGGATGCCATGATTGAGGCAGTGGGCGGTGCTCTGAAAGAAGGTGACCAGGTTGCTCTGGTTGGCTTTGGTACTTTCCTGGTTAAAGAGCGTGCTGCTCGTACAGGTCGTAACCCGCAGACTGGCGCTCCGATCGAAATCAAAGCGGCTAAAGTACCTGGCTTCAAGCCTGGTAAAGCGCTGAAAGACGCTGTCAACTAAGACACCGTTGTAAGGGTTAGGACCGGTAGTTCAGTTGGTTAGAATACCGGCCTGTCACGCCGGGGGTCGCGGGTTCGAGTCCCGTCCGGTCCGCCAGAATAAAGCGCATCCTTGATGCGCTTTTTTTGTGTATAGTGCTGTTGCTGACGATCAGCTCTCATAATTATTAATGCCGCTTGTCGCGGTAGGCACTAAGTCCGGAATCACCGGGCATTAGGGAGGAAACATGCTACAGACCATGCGTAATAATGCGCAGGGCATCATCGCCAAAATCATCGTAGGTTTTATTATTGTTGTTTTCGCACTTTGGGGTGTTGAAAGTATTGTCAATCTTGGCGGTGGCGAAAAACCCGTAGCGACGGTTGGCGACTATGAGATTAGCCGCGTCGAAGTTCAGCAGAAGGTTGCTGAGCAGAAAAATCAGCTGCGTCGTCAGTTTGGCGATCAGTACGATGAAGGTCTGTTCAATGACAAGTTTCTTGAGCAGTCTGCGGTAGAACAATTGATTAACGAGAAAGTTGCACAGACTCAGGCGGATAAACTCGACCTGTACGCAGCGAAAGGTATCGTTGATCAGATGATCGTAAATACGCCTTCGTTCCAGACGGCGGGCGAGTACGATCCGGAACAATTTAAGCTGGTTCTGCGGATGAATGGTTATTCGGTTGCGCAGTACCGTGCAATGCTGGCTGACAGTGTTCGTCAGAATCAGGTTCGTGCAGCCTTCATGCTGTCGACCATTGAAACTCCATTCGAAATGCAGTTGCGTCAGTCTCTTGAAAATGAACAGCGCACATTCTCTTACGCTTCGGTATCTGCGGATCAGTTTAAAGATTCTGTCGAAGTGCTTGATGACGAAATTACTGCGTATTACGACGAGAATATTCAGCGTTTCATGACTCCAGAGCGTGCGCGCATTCGTTATGTGCTCCTGTCTCGCGACAGTATTGAAAATGCACAGGAAGTCACTGAAGAAGATCTCGAAGTGGCATATCAGGATTACGTTGCTGATATCGAACAGAATGAACAGCGTGAATCTGCGCATATTCTGTTCCTGACCGAAGACCGTTCTGAAAGCGAAGCGCTTGAACTGGCAGAAGCTGCTCGTACGCGCCTCGAGAATGGTGAGTCGTTCGCGACTGTCGCAGCGGATGTATCAGAAGATGGCGGTTCGGCTGACATGGGTGGCTCGCTGGGTGTTAACCCTCGTGGTGCGTTTGACCCAGCATTCGACGATGCTCTTTATGCGCTCGAAGAAGGCGAAGTGTCTGAGCCAGTCGTGACTGAATTCGGTGTTCACATTATTAAGGCTGTATCCGTTCAGTCTGCAGATGTTCCCGCGATGGCTGACGTTCGTGATGAACTGGTCGATATCGTAAAAGCTGAGAAGGCAGGCTTCCTGTTCGCTGAGCGTAGCCAGGAACTCGCTAATTCAGCGTTCTCGGCTGAAACGATTGAAGAGCTGGCAGCAAGTTCAGGCCTCGAGGTTCAGACCAGTGATTATTTTACCCAGACAAGTGGTCAGGGTGTTGCTGATTCAGATCAGGTTCGCCGGGCAGCCTTTGAAGATAACATGAAGCTTGATCGTGAGCTGAGTGACCTTGTCGATATGGAAGCAGGCTCTATGGTGTTCGTTGTTGATGATTATCAGGATGCTCAGCCTAAGCCACTCGATGAAGTTCGTGGTCAGGTTGTTGCTGCTCTGACCAGCCAGAAAGCGCTTGAGGCTGCTTCTGAGAAGGCTCAAGCTATTCTCGCAGGTGAGGCAGATGCTGACTGGAGTGAGGTGACGACCACACTGCGTCAATCAACAGATGCGCCTCGTGTTGCACAGCAGAAGGCCTTTGCACTGGCTGAAGGCGAGTCAGATGTAGTGTCTTCACCTGCTGGGTATACAGTGGTCAAACTGACGTCTGTTGATCGTAAGTCATGGGAAGATATGGCGTTAACGGATGAGCTTAAAACCTCTGTTCGCAATCAGTCTGCCCGTGACGATATGGTGAGCTACCAGGCATGGTCAAAAGCTAATACTGAGATTTCCCAGTAAGGTAATTCAGTAGTTAGTCCGAACAATAAAAAAGGCAGCCGTGGGCTGCCTTTTTTATTGGTTAGTCGGGTCACTGCCCCAAAAACGATTTATTAATCGTCCATCTCTTCCAGACTCATGGCACAGGTGTTAAACCCACCGTCGACATAGATATTCTGTGCCGTTACACCTGATGCCATGTCGGAACACAAAAATACCGCGGTATTTGCGACTTCCGCAGCCGTGATGTTTCGTTTGAGTGGAGCACGCTCTGCGTTTTTCTTGAGCATTTTTCGGAAGCTCTTAATGCCGGACGCAGCCAGCGTTTTTATAGGCCCGGCAGAAATTGAATTGACGCGGATACCATCAGGTCCGGTTGAGCCTGCGAGGTAGCGCACAGACGCTTCGAGCGAGGCCTTAGCGAGCCCCATGACGTTATAGTTTGGCAGTGTCTGCTGAGAGCCGTGATACGTCAGCGTGAGCATGGCTCCGTTCCGGCCTTCCATCATTGGTTTTGCGTGCTTTGCCAGTGCCACGAAGCTGTAGGAGCTGATGTCGTGTGCCACCCGGAAACCTTCTCGGCTGGTGACGTCGAGATAATCGCCATTGAGTTCCTCAGCTGGAGCAAACCCTACGGAGTGGATGAGGATATCTATGCCGTCCCATGTTTCTTTAAGCGAATCAAACACGCCCTGAATGTCGTCATCTGATGATACGTCACAGGGGAAGCACAGATCTGAATTCCAGTCTGCAGCCATTTTTTTAACACGTTCGCCGAGCTTGTCACCCTGATACGTAAACGCCAGCTCGGCACCTTCTCTGTGAAATGCCTCTGCAATGGCATAGGCGATTGAATGTTTGCTGGCCACGCCAACAATAAGGGCTTTCTTGCCACTGAGTAGACCCACACTAGGCTCCTGTTATTCTGGTTGTGTCGTGTTGTTGGTTGCGGGGTAGCGTATTACCACGGGCTCTTCATCCTCGTCCCGGTCAGGCCTGCCAAGAACGCGCGCTCTCTGTCGCCGGTCTAGCCCGATGTAGCCACCCTGATAGATGTCTGTCGGTGAGAGGAGGTCACCTTTTTCTTCTCCCGGCTCCGGGAGTGTCACCCAGGGCCAGCATGCGTATTGATAATAGGGAATGTCGTATAGAGCGGCAATATGGAGGTTGCTGTCATTCGACGAAAGATAACGTAGTACTTCTGCATGGTTTGCGATCTTGCTTTGCGGAAGGGCGATTATTGCCGCCTCATAAAACCCGGTTCGTACCCGGGATTTGAATATCCGTGATGGCACTTGAGAGTATTCAGCCTGGCTGGCCCAGTTCAGTGTTGGTGCGGGGCTGAAAATAACATCGGCAACCAGGCCTTCGGACTTCTCACCATCAACTGCGCTGAATACTTGCTCCTTCAGAAGAGTAAAGCGATCTTGATCCAGGCTGCCAGAAGCAATCAGTAAAACGCTGAGTGGGTTCTCGGCTTCACTGATAATGTGAGTAATGTTTTTGATTTCAAGCAGTGTCTTCAGCCACTCATCGGCGCTGTCGGATATTGATGTCGTGCTGATGCAGTCAACCTGGCCTTGTATGAATTGATCGAACCTCTCCGCTGAAGCTTTATGAAAGACTATTTTCCGTATTCTGAATCGATCACTCAGTGCAGGTACATTGTCTCCCCACCAGTCAGGGTTTCTCTCCAGACTCATGGTGGTGCCATTCAGATCGGTAGGGAGGTAAGGGCCGTTTACTGGTGGACGTGCATCAGCGGCCATGCCCGCGGCGTGCCCGGGCATGATTCGTAATCCAAATAATGCTTCGGGTGCTCTGTCATACTTTTGTGAGTAGTGGAGAGCGAAGTGTTCGGCATCGTATTGCGTAATCCCCGTCAAAGACTGATTAATCAGCTGACGTTGATAGGGTGTCCCGGACGTTAGCTCTGACAAGTAGAAAAGAGTGTATATAGCGTCTTTTGTTGTGACGGGTATGCCATCGCTCCAGGTTGCCCCTGGATGGATGCGGAAAATGATTTTGTGGTTGTCTGGCTCGTCACGCCAGCTTGCTGCCAGAAGCGGTGGCCGGAGACCATCCGTCCCCGGCTTTCCTGCCAGAGGAACATAAAGATCGTCCAGGAGGTCGTCTGATGGTGTTGACGGCAGGCGCTTCCAGTTTTTTGGGAGCGTAGTGGTGAGGGTGGTGAACGCACCTGCTATCTTGACGGCTGACTCTGATTCTATGACATCGACGACAGGTAGCTCTGGTAGCGTTCTGGCATCTTCAACAAATACATCGAGGGCGAAGGACATTGAGGCGCTCAGGGTCAGCCAGAGCGCCAGTGCAGCGAGGTAGGGTTTAGCGAATGACATCTACATACAAAGTCAGATTCTGGCCGGGCTTCAGATAACGGCCCCCCAGTTTGCTTGAGTTCCAGCGCTTGATGTCGGACACCGTGACATTGAAGCGGGAACCGATGGTGCTCAGGTTGTCACCGCTGCGCACTTTGTAATACACCTTACGCACTTCCTCTCGCTGACCGTCAGACTCCGTGGTCCAGATGGTCAGCTTCTGACCGACTCTGAGTGGGTCGCCAGGCGCCATGCCATTCCAACGACTCAGTTTATTGACCGAGGTGTCGTACATGCGAGCAATCTTCCAGAAGCTGTCGCCATTCTTAACGCGGTAATCTACGCGCTGTGAGCGGTTTGCCGTTTGACCTGCATTCTGCTTGCGGGTCAGGCGCTCACTCAGGCTCAAACCATATTCGCCGCCGGCTTTTAGTGCAGAAGGAATAAGAAGCTGCTGACCCGCGTAGATGGTGTCTGACTTCAACTGATTGGCGCTGCGGACAACTTCCGCCGTGATGTTATGTTTCCGGGCAATAGTGATCAGGCTGTCGCCGGAGCGGACCACGTAACGTTGCCATTTCAGTCTCGAGTTCTCATCCAGGTTGGCGAGGTTCTCTCGATAGATAAACTCCTGCGTCGCAGGAATCAGGACTTCGTGAGGGCCGTCAGGATGAGTTGCCCAGCGATTAAATTGTGGATTCAGGCGATAGATCTCATCGAGGTCGGTGTCTGCAAGTTCGGCGACCTGTGACAGGTCAATCTGACCACCTGTTGGCACGATAGCGAAGTAGGGAGCATCTTCAATATCTCTCCAGGCGATGTCGTAATCTTCCCTATGCTTCAACAGGTAGGAAATAGCGACGAGCTTAGGCACATAAGCACGGGTCTCTTTAGGAAGATCCAGACTCCAGAAATCGGTATCCAGCCCTTTGCGTTTGTTCTTTCTGATGGCTTTTCTTACGGTGCCTGCACCAGAGTTGTAACTGGCAAGCGCGAGCATCCAGTCGCCATCGAAGCGACCTGCAAGGTATTCGAGGTAATTGAGGGCCGCGTTGGTAGCGCTGCGAATGTCGCGGCGACCGTCATGCCACCAGTCCTGATGGAGCCCGTAGGCGCGACCTGTCGACGGTATAAACTGCCACACGCCTGAAGCACGGCCATGACTGTAGGCGAAGGGGTCGAAGGCACTCTCGACAACCGGGAGCAAAGCCAGTTCGCCCGGAATCTCGCGACGTTCAACTTCGCTTGCGATGTAGTGAAGATAGCGGCGCGCACGATCAGATACCTGTTCCAGGTGTCGTGGGTGTCTGATGTACCAGTCCATGTGACGTTTTACGCGCGAGTTTGATGTATCGAGCTCAAGTCCGAAATTACGAACAACATGATCCCAGGAAGTTGCTGGCGCCAGAGGCTCCGTAAACTCTTCTTCGGGAACTGGTTCGGCCTGGAGGGTTGGTGCGGTGTCGCTGACTGGCTGACCTGGCGCGATGCCTGCGATATTGTCTTCTGAGGCAGGCTCGGTTTTAGGGGCGATGGAACTGCACGCTGACAGGACTGCCGTCAGCAGGCATACTTGCAATAACTTCATACAACTGGTGTCTGACTACGTTTTCCTGTCAGTCTATCAGCATAATCCATGCCCGCAAGGCGAACAGTGTCAAATGAAACACGGCCACAGAATAAAAACTCAGGTTCAGAAGCGATGGTTGAGTCGCAAGGATACACAAAGACTGATGGCGCTGGAGGGCTCGTGGCTTGAGGAAAGAGTCTCCCACTTAAGAGGACGTCATCTTCTTTACGCCGGCGTAGATTCAGACCCTAAGTTCCTGAGTCGTAGTCGGGCGGATCATACCTTTCGCGTGGGTTTGCCCTGGCAGAGAGGCCTGGTTGATTGTCAGGCTCAGATCGATAATACGCGCTGGCCGTTCCCTGATGAAGCGCTTGATGTCGTGGTTCTTCAGCATGCGCTCGATATGACAAACCGGCCACACCAGTTGGTGCGGGAGGCCACTCGCTCGCTTGTTTCGGGCGGTTATCTGGTTGTTGTTGGATTTAATCCCTACAGCACCTGGGGTGGTGTTCGGTGGCTGCGAACCATGTCGACAGAATTGCCCTGGGTGTCAAACCCTGTCGCACCATTACGCTTGTCAGACTGGCTGATGCTACTGGACTTCCGGGTTGAAAATATCACTACCGCTGCGCATTTATGGCCTGTAAAAATTGGATCTGAAGCTATGAGCCGCCGGGTTGATCGTGTTCTGGCAGGCAATCGGATTGTCGCCGGAAATATATACCTTCTGGTGGCACGGAAAACCGTAGCAGGCATGACAACTATACGTTCAGGGCGTAAAGTGCGGCGCGAACCGAAACTGGGCTTCGCGATTCCTGCGACCAGAAAGCCTGTATCCAGAACCAGAGGATCACTGTAAGACATGAAAGTAGAGCTGTTCACCGATGGTGCGTGTAAAGGTAACCCGGGCCCGGGAGGCTGGGGCGCATTGTTAAAATACGGCGAAAACGAAAAAGAGCTGTGGGGCGGCGAAAACAATACGACGAACAATCGTATGGAGCTCATGGCTGCAATCGAGGGCCTGAAGGCTTTGACCCGCCCTTGTCAGGTTGTTCTGACAACAGACTCAAAGTACGTAAAACAAGGCATTAATCAGTGGTTGGCTGGTTGGAAAAAAAACGGTTGGAAGACGGCATCAAAACAACCGGTGAAAAATAAAGATTTGTGGCAAGCTCTCGATAAGGAGTGCTCGCGCCATGAGGTTGAGTGGCACTGGGTAAAAGGGCATGCCGGCCATGATGGTAATGAACGTGCGGATCAACTGGCAAATCGTGGTGCAGCAGAGGCAGTTAAATGAGACAGGTAGTACTTGATACAGAAACCACCGGTATTGGCGATGGTCACAGAATCATAGAAATCGGCTGTGTTGAGGTTATTAAACGCAAGCTGACCGGACGGCATTATCACGTTTATATCAACCCTGAGCGGCCTATTGATGAAGAAGCAGCAGAGGTCCATGGCATTACCAACGAGTGGCTGATTGAACAGGGCGCGCCTGTATTCAGTCAGGTCGTTGATGATTTCCGCACGTTTATTGATGGCGCTCAGCTCGTTATTCACAACGCGCCGTTTGACGTCGGTATGATGGATGCGGAATTCTCGCGCTTGAATATGACGCCAACACGCGATTTCTGTGGCATCCTTGATACGCTTGTGATGGCCCGCCAGATGCACCCGGGTGCACGTGCCAGCCTCGATGCCTTGTGTAAACGCTATGGTATTGATAACTCGCACCGTGAACTCCACGGCGCTTTGCTCGATGCCGAAATTCTGGCCGATGTTTATCTGATGATGACCGGCGGCCAGACGGATCTCGCCCTTGGGGAGGACGAATCAGATTCGGGGGTTGTCGAGCTTGATCTGGGCGACATCAAAGTCGATGCAGCGGCATTGAAAGTAGTAAAGGCCACTACAGAGGAAGCAGCCGCCCACGAGGCGTTTCTGGACTTGATAGACAAGAAAAGTGAAGGGGCGCTGTGGCGTCGCTCTTAATAATAAAAAACTGAATGGCGAAACTGCGAAGGCGAGCACGGATTTATCAACCAGACAGGTTATGTTGAACTATGCCGTTTCTACGGGATATCGGTGCGTCTGTCTGCCAGTTGATGAAAACACCCATCACTCCGGTAGAATCCGCCAGAGCGACTATTCAGTAATAAATAACCCGGCGGCTTTATTGGTCGGACAGGAAGACAATAAAAATGGCAGATTTACCTAGCGCAGAAGTTTCAAATCAGTTCGCATCGTCGTTACACGTGGTGCGCAAAGAGATTGAAAACGCGCTGGACCATGCGGCGGTTCAGCTGGATACCTACAGTACCGATGACAGTGAAGAGACCATCCGTACTTTTCTGGAAGAAATTCGTCAGCTTCGCGGCACTTTTAAGATGCTCGACTTCCGTGCGGGTGAGCGCTTGTGTGAGGAGCTTACCGAAACCATCCGCCGATCACTCAATTCAGGTGTCAGTGAAGGCCTTCTTGATGCGTCCACTCAGGCTGTGGTGTACCTGAAACGATACATAGAATTTGTGATTACAGGTCAGGATGTTGCTCCATCGCTGTTGATACCTACCATCAATCTCGTGAGACGTGAGCGAGCAGAAAAAGGCTTGCCTGAAGGGTATTTCTTTCTGAATAACCTGCGCCCGAAGCTGGACCAGCCGAAGGCCGCTGCGAATCGTGCAGTCGCTTATCGTCGTGTGCGGCAGATGCTTCAACTGGGCTTGCTGGGACTAATTCGTGGCTCCGGCAAACGTGGCCCCTTACAGGTGCTCGTCAGGGCTGTTGAACGTCTTGAGCTGGCGGCCAGAGGATCTCACAGCTGGATATTCTGGGAAGTTGTTTCTGGAGCGCTGGATGCTTTGCAGCAGGATGAATTCGACGTCACACCACAGCGTATCTCTCTGGTTGGTCAGTTGGATCGTCAGGTCCGTAAACTTCAGGCAACTGAAGGTGCAGCATTCAACGAGCAGCCATCTGACGCTTTGCTGAAAGAGTTCCTGTACCTGGTTGCGTTGGCTCAGCCTGAGTCTGACCGTCTGAAACTGCTGCATAGCAGTTTCCAGTTGGCGGATCATGTTCGCGAACGGGAGTTGAGGGTCACCCGTAACGATCTTAGTGGTCCGGACCAGTCTGCGCTGGTGTCCTTCGCACGCGCTCTGCAGGACGAAATTGAAGCATTAAAAGACATCATTGATCGCAGTCAGCGCAACCCCGAACTTGCTGTCGAAGACTCTGAGTTGATCGAGCGGCTGGAGCGTATCTCAGATACCCTGATCATGGTCGATATGAATCCGACGGCCGAGCTCGCTGACGGAGTAATCCGTCAGATACGGTCGGGACAGGCGGATATTGAAGGGCTGGCTGACGACATTATCCGTATAGAACAGGATGTTCAGGCAATTGTTCAGTCTAACAGCCTGAAAGGCTCCCAGGTTATTGATCCCGTGACGCTTAAAGAGGCGAATATCGCTGTGGTCGCTGAGTCGGTAACTGCGCTGGTCATGGTGAAGAGAGCCGTGGCTTCATACGTTGATAGCGGAGATAAACTGCACGTGAAGAATGTAGGCAAGAGCCTGCGGGACGTAAGTGGTGCAGTTATTTTTCTGGGTAAGGCCGATTTACGCGCGATGCTGCTTGAGCTGGAGGAGTTCGTCGAGCATCAGGTGATGGACTCAAGAGTGGCACCTTCGTCTCAGGATATGGATGCCTTTGCTGACGCAGTAACTGCAGTTGAGTACTATCTGGACACGTATGATTCTCCAGCCTCTGGCGGCAGTGATGCATTACGCATGGCTGAAGAGAGTATGGTGCAGTTGAGAGCCGGTCATGTTGCAAACTAGTCTTACACTAATCAGCAGTGGCGCAATTCTAATTGCGGTCGTTGTGGCACTCTTTCTCTGGGCCGGCAAAGGCTGGTTCAGGCAGTGGCTCCGAGGAACTACAGGAATGATCCTTATTGCTGGGGCTATCTGGTTAGGGTTGGTCGTGTGGGATCTGGCCAGCTATCGATCCGCCATTCAGGAACGGCCTCTGGCGTCGGTAAGCATTTATGAAATCGAGCCACAGGTATTTGATCTGACATTGGTTGACTCTGAAGGCGAAGAAGAGCGCTTCGTTGTAAAAGGCGATCAATGGCAGCTCGATGTACGTATGCTGGTATGGACTGGCCCATTACTGGCACTGGGCAAGGAACCTTTGTATCGGTTTGATCGCTTGTCAGGGCGTTATCTGAGTCTTGAGCAGGAACGTAGTGCACCTAGAACGGTTTATGGGTTTGGTGGTTCCGAAGGCTTTGATGTCTGGAGCTGGTTACGCAACTACGATCTGTGGCTGGATGCAGATTTTGGCAGCGCAGTCTATATGCCTATGGAGAATGGTGCTGTGTTCAGTGTTGTCCGGACCACGAAAGGACTGGTCGCTCGGCCGGTGAATGACGTTGCGGAGAGCGCCATCGCCGGGCAGTGGTAAAACACAAGTACAAAAAAAGCGGCCATCGGCCGCTTTTATCGTATCTGTCGATATTAAGCAGGGAACAGTTCACCCAGCTTAGTCGCCAGCATCATGTCGCCTTCGACTTTCAGCTGACCAGACATGAATGCCATCATGCCGTCCAGATCACCATTAACGATACCCTGCAGGGTCTCGCTGTTCATGATCAGAGTTACGTTTGGATCACCCGCTTCACCCTGAACAACTTCGCAGGCGCCGTCTTTAACGATCAGGTGGTAGTTGTCCGCGTCTTCGATGTTGAACTGGAAAACCAGATCCAGGCCTTCAGCGGCAGCTGGGTTGAATTTAGCGTTCATTTCATTGATGAATTCAGCAGCAGATGACATATCAATATCCTTCGGTTACTTACGTGTTGTTCTACGGCGGCGGAAGTACTGCCGTTGATTCGTGCCCGTTCAGGCCTGTCGACACTCTAAGTGGCCCTCTGTAGGGTGTCAACGAAATTCGAACGATTGTTTGAATTTCAGACTGCGGTTACTTCTCTTACCTGACAGAGCTTGCGGCACGCCCGGTTTTCGTTATGCTGGCTCTTCCCAAATACAGGATTAAAGGATATCTGAGTGGAGTTTATTGCAGATTACGGCAGCTTTCTCTTGAAGACAGTTACACTCGTCGTGGCCATTCTGGTGGTCGTCGGTGGAATGATCGCACTAGGTAGCCGACAGAAAAAGTCGGGCTCCGAGGGTGAACTGAAAATTCGTAAGCTGAACGAGCAGCTGGAAGACTATAAAGAGCAGCTCGAAAATGAGATCAATACAGAAGCTACTCTGAAACAGCTGGAAAAAGACCGGAAGAAAGAAGACAAGGCAAAACAGAAGGCAGAGAAGAAAGCAGCCTCTGCTGGGGCGGATGCTTCCAAAGAAACAAAACGTGTGTACGTCATCGATTTTGATGGTGACATCAAAGCATCTGATGTTGATCTTATGCGCCGTGAAATTACGGCCATCCTGACCATGGCCACTAAGGATGACGAAGTCGTTATCCGCCTCGAAAGCGGCGGTGGTATGGTGCACTCCTACGGCCTTGCTGCATCGCAATTAAAGCGCATCCGTGACAAAGGTATCCAGCTCACTGTATGCATCGATAAAGTCGCCGCAAGCGGTGGCTACATGATGGCCTGCCTTGCAGACCGGGTGGTTGCTGCTCCGTTTGCAATTGTTGGTTCTATTGGCGTTGTGGCCCAGCTCCCGAACTTCAATAAGCTTCTCAAAAAGAACGATGTAGATTTCGAAATGTTCACTGCGGGTGAATATAAGCGCACAGTAACCATGTTCGGTGAAAATACTGATAAAGCGCGAGAGAAATTTCAGTCTGATCTGAACGATACTCACGTTCTTTTCAAGCAGCACGTGAAACAGTTCCGCCCTCGTGTTGACATTGATGCGGTTGCTACCGGAGATATCTGGTACGGCCAGCAGGCACTCGACCAAAAGCTGATAGACGAAGTGGGAACAAGTGATGATTATCTTGTCTCAGCATGCGAACGCGCGGATGTGTATACGGTCGCGTATGAGTACCGTCGGTCATTCCAGGAGCGTATGGGCTTTGCTGCTCAGGCAGGCTTTGAGCGTGCCGTGACGCGAGTCCTGACTGCCGTTCAGAATCAGATGCAGACAAAAGGGTAATACGATGAGTTTTCTAGCATATCGGGTAGAGGAAGCGGATAAGAAATTCGAGGCTTCGTGGGTTGAGCAGGAAGATGCCGACTTGCCGGAGGGGGACGTCCTTATCGAGGTTGCCTACTCCTCGGTGAACTACAAAGATGCACTTTCAGCGAGTGGTAATCGTGGCGTCACAAAAGCCTATCCGCACACACCGGGTATTGATGCCGCAGGTACTGTTCTTGAAAGCAGTGATAGCGCGTTCTCGAAGGGTGACGAGGTTGTCGTATTCGGTTACGACCTGGGCATGAATACAAACGGCGGTTATGGCCAGCATATTCGTGTGCCTGCCGCATGGGTGCTGAAGAAACCTGAGGGTATTTCAGCGTCAGAGGCGATGGCGTGGGGTACCGCTGGCTTTACTGCGGCTCTGAGCGTACAAAAACTTGAACGCGCAGGTATCTCGCCAGATCGCGGCCCTGTATTGGTTACGGGTGCGACAGGCGGCGTTGGTTCTGTGGCTGTCTCTCTGCTGTCTAAACTCGGCTACAGTGTTGTTGCTCTTTCAGGTAAAGCAGATAAAAACGACTGGCTTGGATCTCTTGGTGCAAAACGCATCGTAAGCCGCGATGACTTGCTGTCACTGAAAGGTAAAGCGATGGCGAAGCCTGTTTATCAGGCGGCTGTTGATACCGTCGGTGGGGATATGGTGTCAGCCATACTGCCGCAGCTGATGCCTGAGGGCGCTGTGACTACTTGCGGTATGATTGCTGGCGTCAAGGTTGAAGCGAGTGTGTTCCCGTTTATTCTGCGTGGCGTCAGTCTTCTCGGTGTGGATTCGGTTGAGATTCCACGAGCGGACAAGCAAGCGGTACTGGATAAGGCTGCAGGCGATTGGAAACTGGAAAGCCTTGAAAGCATGACCACTGAGATCGGCCGGAAAGAACTTCCTGATGTTCTCTCCCGGATCATCAAAGGGGAAGGCGTCGGTCGTTACCGCGTCAACCTCAATAAAGACTGAGTCAGTCACGCCTCAACTTGTCGCTGATGGCGATAGGGTTGGGGTAGTTAAAAACGACGATATAGCTGGACAGGACGAATGTGATAATCGCTGTTGCCTGAACCAGAAGGGATGCGCGCTCTGTCAGGAGTGCGCTCTCAATTGCCACGAATACTACCAACAGTGAAAACTCACTGATTTGCCCCAGCCGGAATCCAACATCCCAGGCTAGCTTCGGTGTTTCACTGAAACGCCCGAGAAGCACCCGGAACGTCAATGGTTTCAGCGTCAGAACAGCCCCCGCCAGTAACACTGCGCCAACCAGCACCTCCTCCAGCATTCCAAGATTGACGCCCGCACCCAGTGTGAAAAAGAACATGACCAGAAAGAAGTCTCTCAGTGGCTTAAGGCTGATCGCCATAAACTGAGCGATAGGGCTGGTTGCCAGAGTCACCCCGGCAATGAATGCACCTATCTCCTCGGAAAGTCCGATCACAGCAGCGGCCTCGGCAACAGCCAGACACCAGCCGATGGCCATAATGAACAGGTATTCCTGATAGCGATCGAAGCGTTGAATGAGCGGAAGAAGAATTAGCTTCACGATCAGGTAACAGGCTACCGCGAGTACAGGCAGGGCCAGAAACGGCTGCCAGACAGGCTGGTCGGATTCACCGCTCAGCACGCCAAGTAGTATGAGAGTCAGGATAGCGATCATATCCTGAATCAGGAGAAGACCGACCATGAGTTCACCACTGTGTTTGTGGTGGAGAACCGTCGTGGGCAGGAGTTTTAAACCAATGATGGTGCTCGAAAACATAAGCGCCAGGCCAACGATGATGGCATCCATAAATCCGTAGCCAAGCAGGTGTGTGACGCCGGCCCCTAGGCCAAAGAACAGCAACGAGCTGAGTAGTGCAACGGACATCGCTTTCTTCAGTACCGCAAACAGCGAAGAAGGCTGCATATCCAGCCCGAGGAGAAAGAGAAGAAATATAATCCCGATATGAGCCATGTCTGTGAGCTCATCTGGGTGCTCAATCCAGCCCATGCCATACGGGCCTGCAATGGCACCGAGTGCTATGTAGGCGACGAGTATGGGTTGGCGTGTGTAGAGTGCGAAAGTCGCGAGAACGAGTGCACCGGCAAAAATAAGAAAGAAAGAAAAAACGATATCCTGTGGCATAACTCCCCCAAATGTGACTTAAGGTTAAGACACAGAAGGCGGGAGCGCCACAGAAAAGAGAGCGTGTTTTAGCTCAGGCGGCGTCTGAACAGCGGTCGCTGATCATGGACGTCATTCTGGTACGGGTTGGTGAAGGTTGAGAAGGCGGCGATAGCGTCTTCAACGATCTGGTCTTCACGCAGTGCGTACGTATCGAAGCCGCAACGCTTCATGAAAAATACCTGATCAATCAGTACGTCACCGACGGCACGCAGCTCACCGGTATATTTGTATTTTTCACGCAGCAATCTGGCCGCAGAATAACCACGGCCATCGGCAAACTTAGGGAAATCGATGGAGATGCGTGCGAAATTCGCCGCATCTTCACCAAAGAGATCTGCCGTTTGGTCGCTGGAAACGGTCAGTTCAAGTGACTGACCAGCGAAAGAAGCTTTCTCTTCCTGCCACTGTTCGAGTGTTACAGTTGTAAGCTCCGTGTCCTGAACCGGGCCCTGGGTATTAATCAGGTTTGCCATAGACAGCCTCCTTAAATGGGGTGTGGCCAACGCGGCGATAGACTTCGAGGAAAGATTCACCGTCAGTACGCTGGTCTACGTAGAAATCGAGAATTTTGGCAATCACATCAGGCATGGCCTCACGTGCGAACGAAGGTCCAAGAATCTTGCCCAGTGAAGAGCCATCTGCATCGTTGCCGCCAGAGTTGCCACCGAGTGATACCTGGTAGAACTCTTCGCCTTTTTTGTCGACACCCAGAACGCCGATATTGCCAACGTGGTGGTGACCACACGCGTTCATGCAGCCTGAGATATTCAGGTCGATTTCACCCAGATCCCACAGGTAATCAAGATTTTCAAAACGTGCCTGGATAGCTTCTGCAACTGGAATAGACTTGGCGTTTGCAAGCGCACAGAAGTCACCGCCCGGGCAGCAGATCATGTCAGTCAGGAGACCCAGCGTTGGTGTCGCCATGCCTAATGATTTCAGTTTCTGCCACAAGCCGAACAGTTCGGTTTGTTCGACGTCAGCCAGTACCAGGTTCTGGTTGTGGGTAGAGCGGAGTTCGCCGAAGCTGTACTCATCGGCCAGGTCAGCAACCTGATCGAGCTGCTCTGCGGTGATATCACCCGGTGGCGTACCGATCTGCTTCAAGGTCAGAGTAACGACAGCGTAGCCAGCTTTCTTGTGCTGACGCACGTTGCGCTCCATCCAGCGTGAGAAGGCTTTGTTCTCTTCCTTAGCTGCAGTGAGCTCTACCGGGTTGTCACTGAGCGTCTTGTACTCAGGGTCGATGAAGTGCTGCTTAACGCGCTCCAGTTCAGCCTGAGTCAGCTTGCCTTCACCATCTTTGAGACGGTTGAACTCTTCCTCGACCAGCTCGCGCATACGGTCAACGCCAAGGGCCTTAACCAGGATTTTAATGCGAGCTTTGTACTTGTTGTCGCGGCGACCAAACTGGTTGTACACGCGAATAACGGCATCAAGGTAGGCCAGCAGGTCTTCTTCTGGCAGGAAGGCACAGATTTCTTCGCCCAGAATCGGGGTGCGGCCAAGGCCACCACCAACGAGAACACGGTAGCCAATGTCACCCGCATCGTTTTTAACAATGTTGATGCCGATGTCATGCATCGTGATGGCTGCGCGGTCCTGTCCAGGTACTGCGTTTACAGCGATCTTGAACTTACGCGGCAGGAAGGCAAACTCAGGGTGAAAGGTTGACCACTGGCGAATGATCTCGCAGTAAGGGCGTGGATCAACGATTTCTTCAGCGATCACACCGGCGTACTCGTCAGTCGTGGTGTTACGGATACAGTTACCACTGGTCTGAACAGCGTGCATCTGTACTTCAGCGAGGTCCGCGAGAATCTGAGGGCATTGCTCCAGTTCTGGCCAGTTAAACTGGACGTTCTGGCGCGTAGAGATATGCGCATACCCTTTGTCGTAAGTGCGGGCAACATAAGCCAGCTTGCGCACCTGAGCGGAATTAAGTGCGCCATATGGCACAGCCACGCGCAGCATAGGTGCATAGCGTTGCACATAAATGCCGTTTTGAAGTCGCAGCGGCAGAAACTCTTCTTCAGAGATCTTACCGTCCAGATAGCGCTCCATCTGGCCCTTAAACTGGGCGACGCGCTCGTTCAGCAATTGCTGATCGTACTGATCGTATACGTACATAGTGATCCGGTTGCAGTAATTGGAATTATAGGAATAGGGGCGAACTTTAAACTGAAACGGCTTATCTGAAAATCAGAAAATGCGAATATTACTAATCGGTTTTGCCGATTATTCTTGTTGCGCTCAATGGCGGGAAACAGGTCTCGCATCAAGCAGGAGTCTGTCTGGGTAATCGGTGAAAACGGAGGACACACCAGCGCGGTAAAGCTTCTGGGCTAACTCAAGGCTATTAACGGTGAAGCAGGCGAGTGGAGTGCCTGCGCTGACTACTTCCCCGATCATGTCGGTATCAATAAATTCGGCATCGAAATGTAGGCCGGTTGCGCCCACCGATTCCATGCGGTCCTGCCAGTCAGCAGGAATCGCCTCAACGTTCAGAGCGCGGGTGTAATGAGAGAGTAGCGACTGCGCTTCCTTTAAAGCGAAGTAGTTAAAGCTCGAGAGTAGTATCGACTGACCAAAAGGGGTCTTGCGTAAAACCTGCTGCATCGCCCAGACGGTTTCAGCTTCGCGGCCAATAGTGGGTTTTATTTCGAGGTTAAGACTGAGATTGAGTGAGTCCGCCAGAATGAGCAACTCTTCAAGCGTCAGTATCCGTTCGTCGGATGAAAAGGGGGAGAACCAGCTACCGGCATCGAGCGCTTTCAGCTCTGCCAATGTCTTCTGAATCACCAGACCTTTGCCATCGGTGCATCGAACGAGGTTATGGTCGTGGAAAATGATGGCGTGACCGTCAGCACTGATAGTGACATCGACTTCTGCCCAGTCTGCGCCCTGACGAACGGCTTCGATCATGGCCGACGCTGTGTTCTCCGGTGCGCTACCACTTGCTCCACGGTGTGCGATCACCCGCGAAATACCTTTATAGGCTGATGGCGGTGTTCCAGGTAGCTGAACAGGCATAAAGTAAACTCTGAGTCCGTCTTATCCGCATACGCTAATACGTGATCTTTCCCTGAGCAAGACAAATTTAGATCATTAAACCTTGATGTGCACCCAGTGCTTACGGCTCCATATGGTTCCGTAAATGATCGCGAGAGCCATGCGCTGGCAAGCCTGTAAAATCCAGATGCCTGTCAGGCCAAGTCCAAGGTATGGTCCGATCACCCAGGCGAGCGGCAGGAAAACCGCCCACTGCATCACCAGATTGATTTTAAGCACTTGCTTGCTGGCACCTGCACCAAGCAGTGTTTGATTGAATATGATGGATGCGACTTCAAAAGCGATGGCGAAGCCGAGAATACGCAAAGGCCATGTGCCAAGTTCAATGAGTGCGGCATCGTTCGTAAAAATAGTCAGTACCGCGTGTGGGGCTATCCACATCGGCAGGCCGAGAAGGGCCATGATGACGACAGATAATCTCAGGACATCCCAGCCCCAGCGGTGAGCATTTTCCTTTTCTTCTGCTCCAAGAGCATGGCCCACAAGGCTTGCGCCAGCGATGCCGAGGCCTACGGCAGGCATGATCAGTAGCAGGGACAGCTGCGTTAGAATGTGGCCAATCGCCTGCTCCTGGGTGCCGATTAAACCAATGATCCAGAAGAGTACACTCAGGCCGAGAGCGAACAGTGTCTGGCTAACCGAGTTTGGAATTGCCAGGCGCACCAGTTGGCGGATGGTCTTGCGGCTTAAGTGATAAAGCTGGCGGAAGCGGGTGTCCAGCGCAAACGTACGCCAATAGAAGAGTCCTGCGGCAAGTACGAGCGATGCCGCTGACCCTATGCCAGAACCTACGGCGCCGAAACCATTCCAGTAGGTGGTACCAAAAGCTGTCAGTCCGAAGATAAGAAAATAGCTGAATACAATATTACTCAGATGCATGATCAGAGCGATACGAAGGTAGACGCCGCTTTCGCCAATTCCGCTCCAGAACCCACGGAATACAAAGGTCATGCCGACGAAGGTGAGGGCGGCGGTGCGCCATGAAAAGTACTCAGACGCAACCGCAATAACGGCTGCGTCGTCGGTGTACAGCCCTATGTACTGTTCCGCAAAAGCAACAAATAGAATGGTCGATGGAATACCAATCAGAAGCGTCAGAAACAGGCCTGCGAAGAGAGGCTCAGTGGTTCTGTGATGACGTTGAGCGCCGTAGTGCCGGGATACGATGGCTTGCACGGCGGCAGATAGCCCCATCATAACGGATACACAGAGGAAGTTCGCATAACTGCCGATGCCGACGCCCGCCAGAGCAATATCATTGAGCAGGCCGACCATAGCGGCATCAATCAGGTTGGTGATGCTCTGAGAGAGCATGCTGCCAATAATTGGGATACCAATGATGAGGATACGGTTAAGCCGTGTCAGTTCGACGCGGCTTAACCTCGACAGCAGTAGACGGCTGAACTGCATATCAGCTCAGAACTCCTTAGCGGTCGTAAGACAGGTTTGGCGCTAACCAGCGCTCCATCTGCTCCAGATCCATATCCTTGCGGGCAGCGATGTCCGTAACCTGATCTTTGTCGATCTTACCCAGGCCAAAGTACTTCGACTCAGGGTGGGAGAAGTACCAGCCACTGACGGACGCTGCTGGTGTCATGGCAAAGTTTTCAGTCAGAGACACACCGGTATTCGCTTCTCCGTCCAACAGGCGGAACAGGGTCGCTTTCTCGGTATGGTCCGGACAAGCCGGGTAGCCTGGTGCCGGGCGGATACCCTGATACTTTTCTTTGATGAGCGCTTCGTTGTCGAGAGCCTCGTCAGGCGCGTAGCCCCAGAGATCCTTGCGGACGATTTCGTGCATACGCTCAGCAAAGGCCTCGGCCAGGCGGTCGGCCAGGGCTTTCATCATGATGCTGTTGTAATCGTCATGGTTCGCATCGTAATCGTTGGCCAGTTTTTCAGCCTCGATGCCTGCAGTAACAATAAAGCCGCCCATGTAGTCATCGGTTGTGCCTTCGGGAGCAACGAAGTCGGCAAGTGAGTAGTTTGGCTGTGCCGTTGGCTTGTCGGTTTGCTGGCGAAGTTGATGCAGTACAGCGAGTTCCGCCGAGCGATCTTCGTTGAAGACGACGATGTCATCGTTACCGCGCTTGTTGGCTGGCCAGAGACCGACAACGCCACGGGCATTGAACAGCTTCTCATCGACGATGCGTTTCAGCATTGCCTGAGCGTCTTTGAACAGGTTAGTTGCGGCTTCGCCAACCACTTCGTCTTCGAGAATGCGCGGGAATTTGCCGGCCAGCTCCCAGGACATAAAGAACGGCGTCCAGTCGATGTAATCAACCAGCTCGGCGAGATCGAAGTTTTCGTACACACTCAGGCCAAGCTTGTTTGGCTTCGGCACCTGATAGCTCGCCCAGTCTGCAGTGAATGCGTTCTCGCAGGCTTTTTCGTACGGCAGTAGCGCTTTGGCCTTGCGGTTAGCGTTACGCTCACGCACGGCGATGTACTCTTCGCGGCGCTCAGCGATAAAGGCCTTCTTGGCTTCAGGCGAAACGAGCTTTTGTGCGACACCTACCGCGCGGGATGCGTCGGGCACGTAGACCGCAATGTCGTTCTGGAACTGAGGTTCGATCTTAACGGCCGTGTGCGCCTTAGACGTTGTCGCACCACCAATCATCAGTGGGATCTGGTAGTCGAGACGTTGCATTTCACGTGCAACGTGGACCATTTCGTCCAGTGACGGAGTGATCAGACCAGAGAGGCCGATGATGTCGCAGTTTTCTTCTTTGGCGACTTTCAGAATCTTGTCGGCAGGGACCATCACGCCAAGGTCAACGACCTCAAAGTTATTACACTGCAGGACCACGCCCACGATGTTCTTACCGATATCGTGTACGTCACCCTTAACAGTGGCCATCAGGATCTTGCCCTGAGACTCAGACTTACCGTCTTTCTCTGCTTCGATGTACGGCAGCAGGTAGGCAACCGCCTGTTTCATTACGCGGGCGCTTTTTACGACCTGAGGCAGGAACATTTTACCTGAGCCAAACAGATCGCCGACCACATTCATGCCGTCCATCAGAGGACCTTCGATCACTTCAATCGGGCGATCGAACATCTGACGGGCTTCTTCGGTATCTTCTTCGACGAACGAGTTGATGCCTTTTACTAGGGCATGGGTCAGGCGCTCAGCCACTGGCAGTGAACGCCACTCTTCGGTTTCTTTCTCCTGAGCAGAACCATCGCCGCGGTACTTTTCAGCAATTTCGAGAAGGCGGTCAGTACCGTCTTCGCGCTTATTAAGAATGACGTCTTCGACGCGGTCCTTAAGTTCTGCCGGTAAGTCGTCGTACACCGCCAGCTGACCAGCGTTGACGATACCCATGCTCAGACCGTTCTTGATGGCGTAGTACAGGAATACCGAGTGGATGGCTTCACGTACCGGCTCATTCCCACGGAACGAGAAGGAAACGTTACTCACGCCGCCAGAGATTTTGGCGTGTGGCAGGTTTTCGGTGATGTACTTACAGCTGTTAATAAAGTCCACAGCGTAATTGTTGTGCTCTTCGATGCCGGTGGCCACAGCGAAAATGTTCGGGTCGAAGATAATATCTTCTGGCGCGAAGCCCACTTTGTCGACGAGAACGCGGTAAGAACGCTCACAGATTTCGTTTTTGCGCTGTTCGGTGTCGGCCTGGCCTGTTTCATCGAACGCCATGACAACAACGGCGGCGCCATATCGCTTGCAGCGTTTGGCTTTCTCGATGAATTCCTCTTCACCTTCTTTAAGCGAGATGGAGTTCACGACAGCTTTACCCTGAATGCACTTCAGGCCAGCTTCGATGATTTCCCACTTCGATGAGTCGACCATGACTGGAACACGGGCAATGTCCGGCTCAGAGGCAATCAGATTCAGATAACGAACCATGGCCGCTTCAGAATCGAGCATGCCTTCGTCCATGTTGATATCGATGATCTGAGCACCGTTTTCAACCTGAAGGCGGGCAATTTCCAGCGCTTCGTCGTAATTTTCTTCTTTGATCAGGCGCTTGAACTTCGCAGAACCTGTGACGTTGGCGCGCTCGCCGACGTTAACAAACAGGCTGGTTTCATCAAAGTTAAACGGCTCGAGGCCAGACAGACGGCAGGCTGGTTTGATCTCGGGGATCGTGCGCGGCTTATGCTTCTTCACGGCTTCAGCAATGGCTTTGATGTGCGCCGGTGAAGTACCACAGCAACCACCGATGATATTCAGGAAGCCGCTGGCTGCGAATTCTTCAACGATGACCGCCATTTCTTCCGGCGACTGATCATATTCACCGAATTCGTTGGGCAGACCCGCGTTCGGGTGTGCGGATACGTAGCAGTTCGATTTATTGGACAGCTCTTCGACGTGCGGGCGCAGCTCTTCTGCACCCAGAGCACAGTTCAGACCGATGGTCAGTGGCTTGGCGTGCGCCAGCGAGTTGTAGAAGGCTTCTGCCGTCTGGCCCGACAGGGTACGGCCGGAGGCGTCGGTAATGGTGCCTGAAATCATGATTGGCAGCTCTTCGCCGCGCTGCTCGAAGACTTCCTGTACCGCAAACACGGCCGCTTTTGCGTTCAGCGTGTCAAATACGGTTTCGATCAGGATGATGTCGGCGCCGCCGTCCATCAGACCTTCGGTGGCCTCGATGTATTCTTCGACGAGCTGGTCGAAGGTGATGGCGCGATAACCCGGATCGTTTACGTCAGGCGAGATAGAGCAGGTCTTGCTGGTTGGGCCCAGAACACCGGCAACATAACGCGGAATGCCTGTTTCGGCCTCCACTTCGTCAGCGACCTGACGAGCGACTGCCGCTGCTGCGCGGTTGAGCTCGGGTACCAGGTCTTCCATGTCGTAGTCGGCCTGAGAAACGCGGGTGGAGTTGAAACTGTTTGTTTCAACAATATCTGCACCGGCTTCGTAGTATTGGCGGTGAATACCGGCAATGATCTCAGGCTGGGTGATAACCAACAGGTCGTTGTTGCCTTTGACGTCCTGGCTGATATCGGCAAACCGCTCACCGCGGTAATCTGCTTCCTCCAGCTGATGGCTCTGAATAAGAGTACCCATGCCGCCATCAAGTATATGAATGCGCTCCTGCATGTTCTTCTTTAGGGTGGCAATCCGTTCTTGGCGCTGTTGAATCAGGATGTCGTTGTTTGAACTCATAACACTATTGGTTAACTGGCGAAAAATGGCGGCAAATATTACCAGAGTGGACGTGGCCTGTCCTGTTTCGGGTGCAAAAGACGTTCTGCTGGCAAAACCCGAGTGTTTTGCTTGGGTATTTCGTATGAGGCCCCATATACGTTACAATGCGCGCAAGTTTACGAGGGAGTCATATGACTACATACGTTGAGATTACGCCGGACGCAGAAGAGTATCTGGCTGGCCTTCTGGAGAAACAGACGGTCGAAGGCATGTCGGTCCGCATTTTTATTACGCAGCCTGGTACACGCTACGCAGAAACCTGCCTGGCATACTGCCGCCCGGATGAGGTTAATCCGAACGATGAGCTGCAGCAGATGGATAAGCTCAACGTGTATGTCGAAGCAATGAGTATTCCTTATCTCGAAGAGTCAAAAATCGACTTTGCTAAAGACCGCATGGGTGGTCAGCTTACGATCAAGGCACCGAATGCCAAAATGCCGAAGGTCACTGAAGACAGCCCGGTAGAAGAGAGAATCAACTACATCCTCTACACCGAGATCAATCCTGGGCTCGCCTCGCATGGTGGCGAAGTGAGTCTGGTGGAGCTGACTGAGGAAGGTGTGGCCATCCTGAAGTTTGGCGGTGGTTGTCAGGGGTGCAGTGCCGTAGATATGACGCTGAAAGATGGGGTAGAGGCGACGCTTGTAGCTAAGGTGCCTGAGATCCAGAGTGTTCGTGACGTGACCGACCACACGCAGACTGAAAACGCCTATTTCAAGTAATACCTGTTTCAAGTAATACCTGTTTCAAGTAATACCTGTTTCAAGTAATACCTGTCAGGTGCCCAGGCCGGGGCACCTGAACCCTACCTGCACGATTGCATAGTCTTCAAAATACCATTCACGCCAGTGTCGCGAGGTAACAGAAACCGGTGTTTCTGTGTGGTTCTGGTTACCTCGGGTAGCACCTACTGGAGTGATTCGAAGGTAGCCCCGGCCCGGAATACCTGCGGTGCGACCTCCTCAACGCGGCAAACACGTATTCTTGCCTGCAGGGGTGTAACGGGACCGCTTCCCGGCGCGAGCACAAAATCGGCCACGTCGCCGTCCTGCAGTTCGGTATGGCTTTCCAGCTGAATCCCATGACTACTGAGGTCAATGCACGTAACCTGCCGCGTTTCTCCGTCGTCAGTGATTAATTGAGCCGGTGCGTCGATCTGCATTCTCATGTGTCGACGTTTTTCTTCGTAGGTGCGAGACAGTGTTTGCATGCGTTCCCCTTCGGTAGGCTGCGGTACGTTTCAAGGCCACTTTTACATCAATAGCAGATATCTAGCAGAGTTCATGCCATTGCCCGCTAAGCCCGCGGCGCTTCTGACAATTGCTTCATAATCGTTGCACTGCTTATGAGTTAGAGGTACCGTTCGCCAGATATTCGACGCTGGGGAGAGGCTGATGGCCGCGACCGTGCTGGTCATTGATGATGATTCCACTGTTCGGGACAGTGTGGTTGCTTACCTTGATGATTGCGACTACGACATGCAGTCTACTGGCAGTGGCCAGGAGGCCCTGGACCTGATAGATGTTTCCGTTCCTGATGCCGTTATCTGCGACCTGAAAATGCCGGGCATGCATGGTATTCAGCTTCTTGAAAAGCTACGCGAAAACCACCCGGATCTGCCCGTGATCGTTGTTTCTGGTGCCGGGGTAATGGATGATGTTGTGCGTGCGTTGCGCCTCGGAGCTGCGGATTTTCTGGTGAAGCCAATCCTGGATCTGGAGGTATTGGTTCATTCATTGCGCAAAGCCCTGAGTCACCAGACTTTGCAGCGCGAAAACAAAGCTTATCGGGAGCACCTTGAAGCAACGAATCGAGAACTGAAGCTCGGTCTGGATGAGCTTCGTGCTGATCAGCAGGCTGGACGCCATGCCCAGTTGCGTATGCTCCCCGAACCATTGAATATGGGTGATGTTTCCTGTGAGCACAAACTTCAGCCATCTCTCATGCTCAGTGGCGATTTTCTGGATTTTATGGAAGTTGACGACGACCGCCTGGCGTTTTACATCGCAGACGTGTCAGGGCATGGAGCGTCATCGGCGTTTGTCACTGTTCTTCTTAAGAACCTTACCTACCGATTGAAAAGAAACTTTCAGCGGGGCTCGAGTGACGACATTCTGAAACCAGATCTGGTTCTTGGTCGTATTAATAATGAGCTGCTGGCGTCTGAACTCGATAAACACCTGACGATGTTTTACGGAGTGCTGACGCTGTCGACGGGTGTTCTCTCGTATTCTGTGGGAGGACACTTTCCTATGCCTGTCCTGATCAGTAAAGGCGAGGCACGGTTCTTTGAAGGGCGCGGGATGCCGGTTGGGTTATTCAAGGAAGCGGAGTACAAGTCGATTGATGTCGAGTTGGCAGATGACTTTCGTCTTATGATGTTTTCAGATGGAATACTGGAAATAATTGATGAAGCGTCCTTGAATGATAAGGAGAGTAAGTTGCTGGCGATGGCCAGAGAGTCGGAAGGTAAGCTGGACACCTTCTGGTCAATAGCAGGCGTTGCCGGGCACGAAGAAGTGCCGGATGATATAGCCGTAGCCACAGTGTGTAGAGGTGTTTTATGACTTCAGGTGTGGTTGAAGTCGCCTTCGAAGAGGGCGTTCATGTAATTCGCCTCAGCGGCGATGTCAGGTTGAACCTGTGCTCAACCCTTGAGCGATACGTCGATGAATTTCTGGCACAGGGACATTTTCACAACGTGATGATTGACCTTTCTGCCGCTGAAGGCATCGACAGCACGACGCTGGGTCAGCTTGCTAAAATATCCATTCTTTGCCGCGATCGTTTCGATATAACTCCCACCATAAGCAGCCCTAATACTGGTATTACCCGAATCCTTCTCAGTATGGGGTTTGATCAGGTATTTCATATCGTTGATAGCGAAATTGAAGACGACGGGGGTTTTGAGCGCTGGGCTGCGGATGCGGTGGATGAAGAGTGCGCTCGCGAGCAAGTGATCGAGGCGCATAAAGTACTGATGAGCCTTAATCATAAAAACGAAGAAACCTTTCGCGAATTAGTGGACACGCTAGAAGCGGGTCGCTGAGTTAATCTGATAGAACCATGTACACACCAGGGGGATGTTGTGTCTATTAAGCGTGCTGCCGTCATTGGAGGGGGTAGTTTTGGAACTGTTATTGCGAATATCCTCGCAGACAATGGCGTCGAAATTTTACAGTGGATGCGCAACGAGTCGGTTGCTGAGTCTATCAACCACGAACACGTAAACCCCGATTACCTTCCCGATACCAAGTTAAATCCTTCATTGAAAGCAACGACGGACCTGCAGGAAGCTGTTAGGGGGGCTGAGGTCATCTTCGTGTCTGTGCCGAGCAAGTTCGTGCGCCAGGTCGTCGGGTCTTTTGTTGATGACCTGGAACCTGCTCAAGCTTTGGTCAGTACGACGAAAGGTATCGAGCCGGACCGTTTCCTATTGATGAGTCAGGTTCTTCAGGAGCTTTGCCCGAACAACCCGGTAGCGGTTATCAGTGGCCCTAATCTGGCTAAAGAGATTGCCAAGCGTGAGCTTGCCGCAACAGTTATTGCTAGTACAAACAGTGACTTACGTAGGAATCTTCAGGAATCTTTGAGCTGTAGTTACTTCCGTGTTTATGCTTCTGATGACTTGTATGGCGTCGAACTTGGCGGGGCGCTGAAGAATATTTACGCCATCGTATCGGGCTTTATTGCTGCACTGGGGATGGGTGAGAATACCAAGTCCATGATTATCACCCGCTCGCTGGCTGAGATGAGCCGTTTTGCCGAAGCGATGGGAGCGAACCCTCTGACCTTCCTGGGCCTTGCTGGCGTTGGCGATCTTGTTGTTACCTGTATGTCGCCCTTGAGTCGCAACTATCGGGTTGGTTACGCCATTGGCTCAGGTCAGTCGCTTGAAGAGTCGGTGGATGAGTTGGGAGAAGTTGCCGAAGGTGTGAATACCCTGCGCTATGTCAGGGAAAAAGCCCTCGAACTTGATATATATATGCCTTTGGTAATGGGTGCGTATGAGATTCTGTTTAATCATGCCGACCCAAAGGATGTGGCAAAAGGGCTTATGACAGGCGCGTTTGCGTCGGATGTGGAATTCGCATTGCCCAGCCATAAAATTTAAGGCGACCCCTGCGGTTGCCTGCAACCACAGGGGGTGTATGTATGCCCAGGCTCTTCATCTTTCGACATGGCACGGCAGTTCCGGGCATGGATCTCGATTCGGATCGACCTCTTACGCCTCTGGGCGAAGGCGAGGCCAGGAGCGCAGGGCAGTGGCTGGCGCCTCTGATCTCTGCTGATACCCGCCTGGTTGTCAGCCCTTACCTTCGGGCGCAGCAAACAGCGCTGGCCCTCAACACCCCCTGTGAAACAGAAGTCTGGCCAGGGCTGACACCGTCGGGGGATCCTTCGGCAGTCTCGGAATTCCTCATTGAGGAGACCCGTGATGTGATCGTCGTGTCTCACCTCCCGCTGGTCGGTCGTCTCGCTTCGCTACTCGTTGATGGTCGTGCGCTCGATCAGCCTTGGTCGCCGGCAGAAGGATGGGTTCTCGGTGGAGATGTTTTTGCACCCGGCTGCATGACGGTTGAGCAGATCTGGTATCCCGCGCTGGAAAATCGCTACGGTGAGGCATCAAATCACTGAATAAAGGACCTTTTCCACCTTGAGGTCAGTTATTTAGCAGGGTAGTGTCTGGCGTTTGTTTATATCTACAGCGACAGGCTATGACTCAAGCGTTACATATTGCCCACGCCAACGGCTTCACGGGTGGAACCTACAACGTTCTCGCCGATCGGTTGTCTGAACATTACCGCGTCGACGCGATTGACCAGATAGCACATAACCCGAAGTATCCAGTCACGGATAACTGGAATCACCTGGTTCAGGAGCTGATTCATCATTTCGAAACTCAGTTTAATCAGCCGGTGATTGCAGTTGGCCATTCGTTAGGCGGTGTGCTGAGTTTGTTGGTTGCTTTGCGACGGCCTGATCTCGTCAAAGCACTCATCATTCTTGACTCTCCTGTTATGCCTGCCTGGCAGGCGCACGGCATGCGCTTTCTCAAGTTGACCCGCCTGAATGAGAGGTTGTTTCCTATCCGCAGAATCGAAGAGCGTAAAACGGAATGGACAGATTTCGATGACGCGCGGGAATATTTCAGCGGTAAGTCTCTGATGAAAAATTTTGATCCGCGCTGCCTCGAGGATTATATTCGTAGCGGTACCCGGGTAGAGGATGGGGTTCTTAAGCTGACTTATGATCCGCAACTGGAAGCCAATATCTGGCGCACCATTCCTCACAACATCCACTCACGGGTTAAGGGCAAACTGAAGGTGCCTGCTGCGGTGATCGGCGGCAGAAGCAGTGAATACTTCAAGCCTTTAAATGGCGCATATATGAAGGCGATTGGCATGAAGCTTCGTTGGATTGAGGGGACTCATATGTTTCCGTTGGAGAACCCTGAACCGACGGCTGATCTTATTCATCACACAATCAGAGAGTTACTGGGTGGCCGTTGAGTTAAAAGAAAAGCTGCTGGCTGGTCTTCGCTGGGGGCAGGGAGACAGCAAAGTTCTTTGTCTTCATGGATGGCTGGATAATGCCGCAAGCTTTGCTGTTTTAGCGGACAGGCTAGCAAATCTGCTGGGTGATTCCGTTGTGGCGGTTGATTTACCCGGGCATGGTAAGTCTCCGTGGCATGCTGCTGGTCAGGGATACCCCGTTTGGGGCTACACGTATGAGCTTAAGGCGGTTGCCGATTCGATGGCGTCACCGGTTGATCTGGTTGCTCATTCTTTGGGGGGCTCTCTGGCTCTGTGCCTTGCCGCTGCATTTCCCGAACTTGTCCGTTCCATCGTTCTTCTTGATTCCCCGGGCCCTATGGTCACGCCCGAGGATCAAATCGCATCGCAACTGAGAGACGGTATTCTCTCTCGCGATAAGCTGCGTCTGTCGCGCCAGTTTGATTCTCTCGAGGAGGCTGTCACAGCAAGAAGGAAAGCAACTCCCGAACTCAGTGATAGTGCGCTGGCGCTACTGGTTGAGCGTAATCTGGCAAAATGTGAATCCCATTATGAGTGGCGAACGGACCCGCAGCTGAAGCTGACTTCTGACCTGCGTTTGAGTGAAGCTCAGGTTGAGCATCTCATGCGTGCGGTGAAATGTCCTGTATTGAGTGTTCGTGCTGAAAATGGGCTGCTACCCGGCAGTTTCTTTGAACATCGCATGGGATACCTGCAGAATGTCGATTCTATACAGTTGCCTGGTCATCACCACTTTCATCTGGAGGAGGAGGCTGCCCCGGCAATTGCCGATGCGGTAAACACTTTCTGGAAAGGACTCTGATGCGCTCCACCCCTGCCATACAACAGTCATTGTGGTTTGTCGTTCTTGTGAGCGCCTTACTGGCGTCTCTTGCGACCAGCTGGATGCTTCATAAGCCCGTCGATTATGGTTATGGGTTCTGGTACGACCAGATGGATATTAGAGGGCATATCGACCACTACGGGCCGAAGAATCGCTACATTCGTGGATTTGACGACCTCGACCGGGTGCAGCACCTCCACTTGTTTAGCGGCATCGTAGATGCTGTTCACGCCCAGGGTGATGGGCTTGCTGAACTTGAATTTACCGACGATCGAGGCCGCACTAAGCCGCTGCTGCGCGAGCCAGAAATCGTACATCTTCAGGATGTTGCCAACTTGATTGATGTTCTGTCAGTTGCGGGCGCTGTGAGTCTTCTGATTGCCGCTATCGGCACCTTTATGCTGGTTCGGCGTCGTGTCGTGATCCAGTGGAAACAACAAGGCCTTTTGCTTGGCGGGCTGCTCGCTGCCGTTGGTCTTGTACTTCTGATTGCTGGCCCGACCGCCGTGTTCTACCAGCTGCACATCTGGATTTTTCCGGATGACCACCAATGGTTCTTTTACTATCAGGAGTCACTGATGAGCACCATGATGAAGGCGCCGGACCTGTTTGGCGGGATTGGGGCGACGATAGGTGGTCTGGGGATTGTTATCTTCGGCCTGTATCTGCTTCTTGTCAGCCGCCTAGTCAGGTAGAAGTTGTGGCAATCCGTCACCTGACTCCGTGTGAGCTTTTGCTCCTGCCTGCGGGCATCAATGTCCTTATTCTTGGATTGTGCGTCGCTTGTTCGGGGATATTTCCTCAGGCAGCAGGTGGATTCATTTTCTTTACGTTGCTTTCTAGCCCTGTGCTTGTTTTGCCT
Source organism: Thalassolituus sp. (assembly GCF_984348125.1). Taxonomy (NCBI): domain Bacteria; kingdom Pseudomonadati; phylum Pseudomonadota; class Gammaproteobacteria; order Oceanospirillales; family Oceanospirillaceae; genus Thalassolituus; species Thalassolituus sp. The sequence goes on along the minus strand of NZ_CFHJLR010000022.1, from coordinate 11,478 downwards.
TCTGCCTTACTAGGAGTCGCGTGCTATTTCAGATGGATAGATGTGCGGCGGTATCGTCGCTGGCGACAGTGGCTTAAACCTTGGGGACTTGCGCTGTTGCTGTCGATTATTTGCTGCCATTTGGTTTTTTATTTGGTAGCGAGCGATGATTATCCAGACGATATGGCAGCTGTAGCCGTCTATTATGTGGGAGTGGCTCAGATATTGCTGAGTCCCGTTTGGATTACTCTTGGCGCAATCTGGTATTCGTGGGTGTCATCCCGCATGGTAGACACTGACGAGTCTGAACTTAAAACCCCGGCTCAAGCTTAAACTCCATCCGCTCACCTGTTGTCGGGTGATCAAAATCCAGTTCCTTGGCATGCAGACACAGCCGAGGCTCAGTTTTTGCGGCTTCTCCTGCGTAGAGTGTATCGCCAACAATCGGGTGCCCGATCTGCTGCATATGCAGGCGTAACTGGTGTGAGCGCCCGGGTGCCGGTAAAACCGTCCTGGGTCTGGAAGTGTTCCGGAAATTGCGTCGCCCGACACTGGTGCTTTCGCCCACCCGTATTATCAGGGATCAGTGGATACGTCGCCTCACGGATTTTGGGGTGGAAGGTGAACCGTTCGATCTTCACTGGATAAGTACTGATCTATCCCGGCCTGCTCTGTTGACGTCTGCGACTTATCAGGCAGTGCATGTAAAAGCCGTGAGGCAGGGTGCACAGGTTCCACCTGATGATGAGCCTGAACCGCCTGAGACTGACGATCAGTCATCTATCCCTGATGCTAAGGCGCTACCCCTGATGCTAAGGCGCTACCCCTGATGCTAAGGCGCTACTGGCTGTGATTGCTCAAGGCGGCATAGAGGTTGTCGTTTTGGACGAGGCACACCATCTTACAGCCGAGTGGTGGAAAGCTTTGAAAGCTGTTGTTACCTCGGTTCCTGAAATCGTTCTCGTGTCGCTTACAGCGACAACTGGTCAAGTTGAATCGGTTTGGCTTGCTTTTGGACGACCGGGTGTAATTCGGCAATACCCTTTAAGACTTTTTTCACATGAGGGGCTTTGGTGGGATCAGGGAAGCCCTGATCAAGATGCCAAGCTGCCAAACCGGCTAGTCGTTGACGCAGTGTATTCACGGACAATGTATTGGCATAATCCACCAGATACCTCGCCACACTGTCGGCCGTTGCAGGAAGAAAGCCACCCCAATGACTTTCAAAATGTTCAATCGCCGCACGGTAACTTAACCGAGTGTTATCGCTCGGATGTAGTGATCTACATCTGTCATGCCTATTTCCTTGTACCGCTTGGCGAGCGCTCGTTCCTTGTACCGCTTGGCGAGCGCTCGTTCCTTGTACCGCTTGGCGAGCGCTCGGGTTTTGGTAGTAACTCTCCCAATATCCCGCACTGGTCGACCGATCTCGCGTTGCCGCATTTAAGCCGTAGCTGCTTGAGGTTGCCATGAAGCTTTTGTAAGTCCTCGATACGAGACTCTACAGCGAGCTGGTGCGTATCAATCATCTCATTTACCGCCTCGCACGGCGTCTCCGGCGAGTTTTGTAACGATACCAGGTGTTTAATTTCGCTTAAGGTCAGGTCCAGCGCACGGCAGTTTTTGATGAAAGACAGTTTTTCTAATACCACACTGTTATACAAACGAAAGTTTCCTTCGGTACGCTCAGGCGCCGAAATTAAGCCTTCTTTCTCGTAGTAGCGAATTGTCTGGATCGAGCATCCACTGCGTTTTGCCAGCTCACCAATTTTCATCTTTCTTCAACCCGCCTCTTGACTCTATAGTTACTACAGAGTTTACAGTTTCTATTACTGTATAAACAAGAGCCAGCTATGACTGAAGACTCGAAGACTTGTGGTTGCAATGCCAGTCAAGACACGTCATTGCAACCTGAATCGCAAGCAGAAAGTGATGCTCAGGCTGAAATGAGCCACCTGAGCGTATTTGACGTTCCTAAGATGGATTGCCCATCCGAAGAGAACTTGATTCGTACGGCTTTTGCTAGCTTTGAAGCAACCGTCGTCTTCGAATTCGACTTGCCCGGACGCAAGGTGCATATATATCACCCTAATATGGCGGATAAAGTGGAAAAAGCCATGAAGTCTGTTGGCCTCGGGGCAAGCTTGGTCTCATTCGAGTCAGTAGATCACAATGCGGTTCAGGCTGCCTTGGAAGTCACAACAATCAATGAAACGCGGGAGGCTCAGGCATTAAAGTGGCTGCTGGCCATTAATGCCTTCATGTTTGTACTTGAGCTCGGCGTGGGCATTGTGGCGCAATCGACAGGGCTTATCGCCGACTCACTGGATATGTTCGCCGATGCGGCGGTCTACGGCGTGTCGCTATATGCAGTGGGCAAGGCGGCCAAGTTTAAACTCAAAGCGGCTCACTTTTCGGGTTGGCTGCAGATTGCACTTGCTCTGGGTGTTCTATCGGAGGTTGCCAGACGCTTTTTATATGGAAGTGAACCGGTCTCGGTGCTCATGATGAGCTTTGGCGCCGTGGCCTTGATAGCAAATATTACCTGTCTCTTGTTGATCTTCAAATCGCGAAACCAAGGCTCCCATATGAAAGCGAGCTGGATATTTTCTGCCAATGACGTGTTGGCCAATGCGGGCGTGATAACAGCGGGAGTTCTAGTGGCGGTGACAGGGTCTCAAATGCCAGATTTGGTCATCGGCCTATTAATAGCAGGCCTGGTTATGTGGGGGGCGGTTCGCATCTTGCGACTGAATTAAACGCGATATGGTCAATACAATCCGACAACTACTCACCAATAAGCCATTGATGCTATTGCTCATCAGTGGCGTGCTCTGCGCTTGCGTTAGCAACAATCGGCCAAACAATATTACTTCTATTGGTATCGAGGACTTAACTCAAAAAAAGGCAGTGAATGCCATTATTTTTGACAATTTAAGCCCCGTAGTACAGGAAAAAACAAACAATTTCGATCAAGCGGCCAAAGATATAACCAATGCTTTAAAGGAACAAGCCAAGGCCAATAAAATACGCCTAAATAACACAGCCACATATACTGGGGATTGGCTCGATGTTGCCGATCTGCATTTCAATGACGCAGACTATAACTGGACCCTAAGGTTTTGGGACTCAAACCTACCTAAGTTAGGATTTCAAAACTTTTCAACAGACATAGATTCCTCCATCGAGGTGCATTTCCGCTATTGCAAGGAACGAACGATACAATTTGCGAATATTTCGGAATTTCAATTATCGAAAGATCGCGAATATTGGCTAAAACATTTTTACCCTGCAGCGATACACAGCCTGTATTTATTGATGAAAGGCAATATAGAACTAGCACCCATTCAAGTAAAAGCTTATGGCGGCAGGTTGGTTGGCGGCACAAAATTTGGTTAGAGTGAACACTTCATCTTTGTGTTAAATCGCGAGACAGAAATATTTATTGTTCCCAAGTTAAATGTGAATTCTTGACATCCTATTGTGTATTTTTTAATCGAAATCTAGTGGCAGTCCTGATGGTAAAACCCACCCTAATATATTTGATGCTCGTATTGACGGTTTTTCAGTCAAGTATCGCTATGGGGGATGTAGACCAGATAACACAGTCAGGCTCTGATAATTTTTCAATTAATAATATTCTAATTGGGCTCGGCGAGATTGATCCGCCTGAAACAAATATTGATCCGCTTGAAGAGGAGCACGATTGCAGTCACTGCAGCCTTTGCCATGGACATGGTTGTCCCGTGATTTTAGTTAAAACGTTGAGTTTTACGTTTCAAAAAGCACGAACAAATGTCCCTGATTATCGTAAACGCATCTCCTCTGAAGTGCCTAGTCCTCTCTTACGCCCTCCTATCTTACGATCTTAATTAAACAAACTATTCACTCCGCTAACGCGGAATAGATTGACTTAATCAGGATCATTTTATGCGAATTAACCCACTTAATCGGTGTCGGGCGATTTGCCTGTCAGCTATAGTTTTGGTCGCCGGTATATCCGCGTCTCCTAGCTATGCAAGTACTGACCCCGCTCTTACATTAAAAGACGCCATTGCCCAGACGCTAGAACGGAACCCGCAGCTATATCAGTACACCCTCGCTACTGAAATATTTGAAGCTCGAAAGCAAACCCACTCTTTGCGTCCAGCAATAGAACTCGAACTCGAAGTAGAAAACTTTGCGGGATCCGGCGATACCCAAGGGTTTGACGGTGCAGAAACCACACTACAACTCTCATCGGTTATTGAACTAGGGAGCAAGCGCAAGGCGCGTATGTCCCTAGTAGATGCTCGAATCAATAAAAATCATTGGGAACAGCAAGCGGCCACATTGGATGTCTTGGGTCAACTGACCCAAGTATTTATCGAAGGCTTGTCAACGCAGGCAAATATCGACCTTGCTAACAACTCATTGAATCTGTCGCGATCACTGTTCAAGGCCGTACAAACACGAGCCAGGCAAGGCGCGACACCTGAAGCCGAGGTTATGCGTGCGCAGGCTGCCGTCATTCGGGCGGAGCTTCAATTAGCGGCGTTGACCTCAAAGCTTCAACGACAAAAAATACTGCTGGCACGTTTTTGGGGCGAGACATCTCCCGAATTTAGTCACCTAAATGGAAATTTATTCGAATCTGGTAAGAGCGAGAGTTTCGATCAGCTTTATGCGCGCATTAAAACATCGCCTTCTCTTCAGGTATTTGCGAGTGATGCACGAATAAAAGATGCGGAAGTCACGTTAGCTCGCGCAAGTGGTCGCAGCGATATTACCTGGCGTGCAGGTGTTAGGCGCTTTGAAGATACCGGTGATTCTGCGTTAACCGCTGGCCTGTCAATGCCGCTGTTTGCATCCAAGCGAAACCGAGGTGAAGTTAAAGCCGCACTCGCTGAACGCAACGCCACTGAGTATGCCAAGCAAGACTCCCTCCTGCGTTTGCATGCAAAACTCTTCGAAGCTTGGTCTCTACGAAACCAAAACATGGACGCTGTGATGAAGATGGAAGACACGGCCATCCCCGCTCTGGAAAAGGCATTTCAATTAACCAAAAAAGCGTATGAAAACGGACGATATCGATATCAAGATCTCGTCGCAGCACAGGAAGAGTTACTCGCGACAAAACAAGCCCTTATTGATGCCGCCACGAATGTGCAGATAAGCCAGGTACTGATCGAACAGTTAACCGGTGCATCGATCTCTGAATAAACCGTTTTGAACAATTTAAATGACCCATCAATACATGGATCAAACAGGACTAACAATGAATAAATACTTACTCACACTATTTCTATTGCTTGGCGTTTTAGCGCCGATTCAAAGCACCTTGGCGGATGACGACGATGATGAATATGAAGAAATCAGTCGAATTAACGACGAGTTATCTACCAAGGTAGGCATTGTTACCGCAAAAGCAACTGCCGGGACAATCAGTCAAACCGTTACCGTCTATGGGAACGTGACACAAGCGCCTGAGAACAGTCACGAAATTTATGCGCGTTTCCCCGGCATTATCAAATCAGTCAATGTTGTAATCGGTGATACCGTTAAAAAAGGGGATCGCATCGCGACCATTGAGTCAAATGAAAGCTTAAAAAGCTATCCAATACACGCTCCGGCATCCGGGGTTATTGTGCAACGCCACGCGAACCCAGGTGAACCGACACAACAACGGCGGTTATTGACGATTACCAACTTGGATACGGTGTGGATAGAGTTCCGTATTTACCCGGAAAAGCAGGCAAAAGTGAGCGCGGGACAGCCTGTTTCTATCACCATCAACGATAAGACTATTCGTTCCGATGTAGCCCACCTAATACCGGCTGAAGATAAACCATACGTACTTGCGCGCGTCAAGCTTGATAACGATGAATTAAGGCTTTCTCCAGGTCTGCTTGCCAAAGGGAAAATACATACCAATGAATTTGACGTTTCTTTGGTGGTGACGAAAGACGCCGTACAAGAATTGGGGGAACGATTAGGCGTGTTTGTTAAAGAAGGTGAAGCTTATGAGTTTGCGCCTTTGGTACTAGGGAAATCCGACGACAATTTCATTGAGGTTGTTTCAGGACTGGAACATGGGGCCGAATATGTTTCAGAAAATAGCTACTTAATCAAAGCGGATATTTTGAAATCCGAAGCTGAAGACGACGACTAGGGGTGCATTATGATTGAATCAATTTTGCGCCTCGCGATAGAGAGGCGTTTTCTATTTTTAAGTTTTATTTTGGTGATTGTTGGTATTGGCGTGTGGAGTTATCAAAAACTTCCCATCGATGCAGTACCGGATATCACCAATGTACAGGTACAAATTAATACCTCGGCACCAGGCTATTCGCCTCTGGAGGCGGAACAACGGATCACCTATCCCGTTGAGACGGCTCTTGCCGGCTTGCCCAAGCTTTCGCACACGCGTTCTTTATCTCGCTATGGCTTATCTCAAGTCACGGTGGTATTTGAAGAAGGCACCGATATCTATTTCGCCAGAAACCTGATTAATGCGCGCCTTGGTGCGATTAAAAGTGTGTTACCTGCAGGGCTAGAGCCAGAGATGGGCCCCATATCAACGGGCCTTGGTGAGATATTTATGTATACGGTTCAAGCAGATCCGTCTGCGCGCATGAGTAATGGCGAGCCGTATACAGCCACTGCGTTACGAGAGATTCAGGACTGGATTATTAAACCTCAGCTCGCCCAAGTAAAAGGCGTCATCGAAGTTAACAGTATTGGCGGATACAACAAGCAATACCATGTGCTACCAAACCCGGAAAAACTGTTATACCACCAGGTCAGTCTCGAAGATGTTGCTGATGCCCTACGGTCAAATAACGATAACCGAGGTGCCGGCTACATCGAAGCCAATGGTCAGCAACTATTGGTTCGTTCTCAAGGTCAATTAGCCACGATTGAAGAGATTCGTCAGGTCATCATCAAACAAAATGATGGTGTGCCTGTGAAAATAGATGATGTCGCAGAAGTTGCGATAGGCAAGGAACTCCGTACCGGTGCCGCAACGCGAAATGGTGTGGAGACAGTGCTGGGAACCGCCATGATGTTGATAGGCGAGAACTCTCGTACTGTTGCTCGAGATGTCGCGCTTAAACTGGCGGATATACAAGCCTCGCTGCCAGAAGGCGTTATTGCGGAAGCGGTATACGATCGCACAAGCCTGGTTGATAAGGCCGTTAAGACAGTAAGCAAAAATTTATTAGAAGGCGCGCTACTCGTTATTGTTGTGTTATTTGTATTGCTGGGGAATATACGTGCTGCACTTATCACCGCTGCAGTCATTCCTTTGGCGATGCTGATGACGATAACCGGCATGGTAAAAACGGGCGTGTCAGCCAATTTAATGAGCTTGGGAGCGCTCGATTTTGGTTTGATTGTCGATGGCGCTGTAATTATCGTTGAAAATTGTATTCGACGCTTGGCTGAAGCACAGCATCAGAGTGGACGGCAAGATCTTCGTGAACGATTGAATACGGTATTTGAAGCTACATCCGAAGTGATACGCCCAAGCCTGTTCGGTGTCGCCATCATTACCATCGTCTACATCCCGATATTTAGCTTGACTGGCGTTGAAGGAAAAATGTTCCACCCGATGGCTGCGACCGTCGTGATGGCGCTAATTTCTGCCATGATATTGTCGTTAACGCTGGTTCCTGCAGCCGTCGCGGTGATTATGAATGGAAAAATTAGTGAAAAAGAAAGCGTCGTCATCAGCGCAGCCAAATCTGTTTATCGTCCGTTACTGCTTGCCACACTCAAGTTTCGCTGGGTAGTCGTCTCAGGTGCTGCTCTACTTGTGGCGTTCAGCATTTGGCTGGCGACCACTCTAGGTTCAGAATTTGTGCCGCAATTAAACGAAGGTGACATTGCTCTTCAAGCGCTACGCATACCCGGTACAGGCTTGGAACAATCTGTCGAAATGCAGGAGGTTCTGGAACAGCGCATTAAAGCGTTTCCGGAGGTCGATAAAGTCTTTGCTCGAATAGGCACACCAGAAGTGGCCACTGATCCCATGCCGCCAAGTATTGCTGATATGTTTGTGATTCTAAAACCCAGGAATGAATGGGCAGAACCATCAAAAACAAAGAATGAATTACTTGAAGAAATTGAAGAAGCGCTGTGGCAACTACCCGGTAATAATTATGAATTTACCCAACCCATACAAATGCGTTTTAACGAACTCATTTCGGGTGTGCGAGCAGATCTAGGAATAAAGATTTTTGGTGATGACCTGGACCAACTGACCCTTACCGCAAAAGACATCCTACAGGTTGTAAGCAAGATTGAAGGCGCGGCCGATGTCCGAATGGAGCAAGTTGAGGGGTTACCATCGTTATCAGTAAGTCCTAAACGAGAAACGCTCGGTCGCTATGGTTTGAATGTGATTCAACTACAGGATTGGATTGCTGCAGCAATAGGTGGCGAATCAGCGGGTGTTTTATACGAAGGAGATCGTCGCTTCGAGCTGATCGTGCGCCTTCCCGAGTTGCTCAGACGGGATATCGAAGGACTGAAATCCTTACCTGTTCCTCTTCCCAGCGGCGACTATGTCCCTCTGGAAGAAGTGGCTTCTCTCACTATTGCGCCTTCTCCGGCACAAATTAGTCGAGAAAATGGGAAACGACGTGTTGTGGTAACAGCAAACGTGCGCGGGCGAGACCTGGGAAGTTTTGTTAGTGAGGTAAAAAAGGAAATTCACGAACAAGCCGATATCCCTCCAGGCTACTGGTTAGATTACGGCGGCACCTTTGAACAGTTGGAATCGGCCAGTCAGCGACTATCCCTTGTGGTGCCACTCACTTTGATGGTGATTTTGGGTTTACTGGTCATGGCTTTTGCATCACTCAAAGACGCATTGATTATTTTCAGTGGTGTGCCCCTCGCGCTCACTGGTGGCGTGTTATCACTGTATTTACGTGATATGCCGTTATCGATCTCTGCTGGCATTGGGTTCATTGCCTTATCAGGCGTAGCCGTTTTGAATGGTCTGGTGATGCTCGCTTTCATACGTCAACTTTGGCATGAGACGGGAGAATTGACCCAGTCCATCGTAGACGGAGCCATGATCCGACTACGGCCAGTCTTAATGACGGCACTTGTCGCAAGTTTGGGGTTTGTGCCGATGGCACTGAATACCGGTACCGGTGCAGAGGTTCAACGACCACTCGCGACAGTTGTGATTGGAGGGATTATCTCTTCAACTATCTTAACCTTGCTCGTACTTCCGGTGCTGTATCAGTGGGTCCACCGCCGAGATAACAAAGTTAGCAAATAATTGTCATACCCCGGCGAAAGCCGGGGTAGCTAACTCCGGCTGAGTCGTCGTGGCGATTAGCTGATGTACTAAATTATTTATAATAACAGAGGCCTGAAATTGCCGTCAGCAACTTCAAAGCAAGGGAAATATAATGAAAATACTTTTGAAAAAAATACCAACTTTATGGATTCAATTTCTGCTTTTTACCATTGTGATGCTGTCAGTATATCCGGTAACTGCTGATGACGAGGTTGCGCTTGGCCGCGTACAGGCACCGGTGACTATCATCGAGTACGGCTCGTTAACATGCGACTACTGCATCTATTTTCACAGAGAAGTACTGCCGCACATACAATCACGATATATCGATACTGGCCAAGTGCGTTTTATCTATCGTAATTTTCCAACCAGCAATGCGGCAATACGCGGCGCGGTGGCTGCGCGCTGTGCTGGTGACCTATACTATAAGATGCTAGATGTGTTGTTCGCGCGAGTAGGAGCTTGGGCCGAGGCGGATGATGTTGACAGAGCGCTGATTCAGCAGGCTGCCGCCCTCAACATAGATGAGGAAGACTTTTATGTCTGCATCAATGATCCGAGTCAAGACCAAGCTATAATAGCCGTGCAACTGCAAGCCAAAACAGAATTTGATATAATCGGTACGCCCACGTTTGTTGTTAATGGCAAGGTCGTACGGGGCAAAAAGACTGTTGAGCAAATAGACGCTTTGATCAACAAAGCACTCTAGACTCTCGCCGGTCGGCCACCAATAAATCCGAATAGGGGGCAAAGTTATTCGCGCTTTTTAATACGAACATTTTGGAGGATGAAATGACTTTCGGGTATTGCCGGCAGGCGATCTATTCTCCAGGACAGCGTTGGTTTTGATAATGATCACCGCCGCCTTGTGGAATCAGTGTATTGATCGCCGTTGCGTTTTTGTGATGCTCGTCAATACTTGCTTTATTCGCCATGCTTGGTGCCATGCTCATCATGTTTATCCATGTGAGCATCCCGCAAAATATCGATGCCACCATAGAGTGCAATGCATGCAACAGCGATCCCTACCAGCAAGTCCGGCAAATTTGAACCTGTCCAGATAACAATGATGCCCGCAAGTATCACGCCGCCATTTGCGACAAAATCATTCATGCTGAAAGTGGTCGCTGCGCGCAAATTTACATCTTTACTTTGCAATTTCTTCAACAGGTAGAGTGACAGAAGATTCACCACCGCTGCGATGACAGCCATCGTCATCATCATTGCGCCCGCAGGTTCCGATCCCTCAAAATAGCGACGAATCGCATCTAGCACCACGCCGCCGGCGAAGATTAATAGCATAATCCCGGAAAAACGTGCCGCGCCGCGCTTCCACGTGCGAGAACGAGATAAGGCAAGCAGACTTAATCCATACACAATAGCGTCGGATGAGTTATCAAGGCCGTTGGCGATAAGCGCGTTGGAGTCACCGACAAAACCCGTCGCCAAGAACCCCACCGCGATAGCCACGTTTAGCCAGAGCACAATCCAAAGCGTGCGACGCTTGTCAGCCGAATCGAGATCAAAATTGGCTTCACTCATAGGCAATATCTCCATGACCAGCACTCGCCCATAATTCAGCGCTGTCTATTTCATTGGAGTCAAAAAAGCGCATTTCAGCGGAGGGGAATAATGGGTCGAAAAGCTTCGTTCCCCATTCCTGCCAGTTCTTGTTACCCACGATAGCAATTCGGCCAAACTTATCCTGGTGTTTCGCATCGAACTTTAAATCGCGCCAAAGGCCGCTTAAGTCCCAGCCGGAGAAGTTGGACGCGAGCTCGATGAGCATGGGAACTGAAGCTGATTCCTTGGCCGCTATGCGCTCGAAGATCGGCACGAAGCGATCATAATCTGAACCTCCGGGCGTACCTCTGGCTTTAATTCGGACCAGTTCATTTTCTTCTGCTATATCAAGCATAACGTTTCCCTCTAGGCATTTTTAAGTGGCTGTTAGAGCAAGTATTCTGTAGATGTGACTACTCTCGTGACTATGGATTCATTATTGTGCAAGTGGGAGCACCACCAAACCAATCGCCAGCCAAGCATAAGCAATGATCGTAAACACCAGCAATATCCAGTCCCCAATACTTCTATCTGCTGACATCGACCCTTCTTTTTTCGAATACCACCAATATATAAATACGCCCTGTTCTGGTCAACAAAACCGGACACATTAATTTGCTAATTTCTCGTAATCTACC
>NZ_CFHJLR010000021.1:0-54713 GCF_984348125.1 Thalassolituus sp. | reverse complement strand
AGATCGCTGACGCCAGTCATACGCCATCCGCGAAAGTGCTGAGAATTCTGGAAGACGAGAAGATTGAATTTGCTGAACTGACATTACGTCAGGCGCAGGCACATCGTAAGTTCCTGAGTGAACCCTTGTCAGCAGACGTCCGCGCCGAGTGGAAGGCAACAGCCGAAGAAAGCCTCAAAGCACAGGCCGAACTCGAAGCAAACGATGTTCAGCCCTTTGACGAGTTTCTGCATGACTATATGACTCGCTGAATGACCCACTGACAGGCGATTGCGCTCTGCCTGCTCTCGGCCATTAGTTCTGTACGACGAAGTTATTAAAGTACAGGTCATCCACTGACGGAGCCCCTTCCAGCTGAGTCATCACTGCACGGACTTCTTCCAAAGCAATCTGGCGAAGTTCCTCACGCCCCTGAGTCGAATTCATGATCTCTGATTCCTGTGCACTGAACAGCATCACCAGGCTGTTGCGCAGGTAGGGCTTATGGTGAGCGACCGCCGCTCCAGCCTCAGTGGTACTGACCTTAAGCGCAACATCCGTACGCAGATACTTAATCCGGCCGGTACTGCCATAATTAACAACAAATGCAGGTTCAAAGTAGATGTACTGAACCTGAGGCCCAGCAAGGGCCGCTTCGTCTTCTGCAAAAGCCATCACTGGCAACGTCACCAGCAGAGTAAAAAAAAGGCGCTTCAGCATTCCGCGTCTCCGTCACAATGTAGATTATGGTCAAGCTTAGCAGCTGACGCGGATTCCGCTGGGTGCGCGTGATAGACTCTTGACAACTAATTCACGAGTTCACGTAACGACTTATGATGCTGCAACGTCTATTTCCCGCCCCGCTGGTTGCCGGTGGCTATCTGGCCGGTTTTCTTATCTGTGTCCTGCTGCTGGCTTCAGCGTACTACTTTGAATACCAGATGTTCCTCGATCCCTGCCCGCTCTGTATTGTTCAGCGTATTGCCACACTAGGCATCGGCATTGGCTGTCTGCTCGCATTTATTGCCCGCAACACCCGCTGGCCGCATCGCATTGCTCTGATATTCACACTGGCATCGTCCATATTTGGTGTCTGGGTCGCTAACCGTCATGTCTGGCTACAGGGCCTGCCTGCCGACGAAGTGCCTGAATGTGGCCCGAGTGTTGAATACATGGCGGAAGTTCTGCCATTCACCGAACTGGTTACCTTCATGCTTCAGGCCAGTGGCAGCTGTGCGGATATCTCATGGGAATTCATGGCGTTGAGTATGCCGGAGTGGACCCGTGTCATATTCGTTGCATTTACTCTTGTCAGCCTTCTGGGTCTGGCTCGCGCCTGGAGCGCCGACAAGCAGAGTTGATGCACATAACCGCGGTATTGCAAGAAAAAAAACTGAAAAAAGTTGCTTGAAATGCCGCTTTCCACGCGCCTATATTGGTGACACTAAGGCATAAGCAGCACCGTTTTCACAGAGGAATTTTGACATGCTGGAACAATGTAAAAACGCACAGGAACGCTGGGGCGGTGTTCACCAACTGATCGACAAATGGTTGAATGAGCGCCAGAGCCTGATCGTCCTGTTCTGCAACCTCAGCGCCAGCAAGCCGCTGTCTGAAGAGGAACCACTGGCAGAGAACCTGCAGCGTTTCTGTGAAGTTATGATGGATTACTGCTCAGCAGGGCACTTCGAAATTTACGAGCAGCTGATGAATGAAGCCCGTGAATTCGACGATGGCACCATCGACCTGGCAAATGAACACATGCCACGCCTGGAAGCCCTTACCGGCGAATGCGTTGACTTCAACGATACCTACGACAAACACTGCACTCTGGACCAGCTGGCGAAGCTCCCTGCTGACCTGTCGGCCATCGGCGAAGTGCTCGAAGAGCGTTTTCAGATTGAAGACAACCTCATCGAAAAAATGCACAACGTGCATCGTGAGGCGGTTGCCAGCTAAGACAGGAATTCTGTTCTACACTGACAACAGGACGCGCACTTCGCGCGTCCACTGACCGCTCACGGAACAGGTTGTCATGATCCCGCGTTTTATTCTTTTTCTGCTTTCCCTGACTCTTCTCTCTGCCTGTGACAACGCAGCTGAGCCTGAGAAATTCTCTGAGGTCGCGACACAGGGCGTCTACAGCATTCGTATCAATCACTCTGGCACCGCCGCCTTTATCGGCAGTCTGCACCACGGTGGCAGCTACTGGACACTCGATCCTGCTGAGCGTCATTTCGACTGGAACCACACCAGCGACGGTTACAGCAACCTGACCAGTGGTGCCTTTTCGCCCGATGATGCTTACGTTGCCAGCGCCGACAACCGCACGATAGTGCTCTGGGAAGTGGCTACCGGGAAAGCCATCTGGTTCTGGAACGCACCCGGCGACATCGAAGATATTGCTCTGACAGAGAACGGCAACCTCGCCCTTCTCGGAATGCAGGACTACACCGCAACCCTGTTCGATATCCGAAATGGCGGCATCCGCCAGCGCCTGGCCCACGACGGCATTGTTTACGACGTCAGCCTGAGCGCCGATGGTCTGCTTGGCGCCTCTGCCAGTGACGACCTGACGGCCATTGTCTGGAATCTCAATGACGGCTCAGCCATCTCCACACTGAAACACAACAATCAGGTCAAAACCGCCGAGCTATCGCCCAGTGGCCGCCTGATTTTCACCTCAGCCCTACGCGAGGCCGGTCGCATCTGGGATGCGGCCAGTGGGCAGCAATTGATTGAGCTTCCCGGTGGACGCGGACATTTCAGTACGGCACGGTTCGACGCATCAGAACAACAACTCCTGACGGGTAATACATCCGGGCAGATACAGCTCTGGGACGTTCAGACAGGGGCCGAACTTAAACGTTGGCGTGCGACCCCGGGAGATCACTGGGTTGGAAACAACGTTGCCCTGGAAGACGTTGCCTTCACGGACACCGGCGTTGTGGCAGCCGCCGCTAATGGGCGCGTTTATCACATGCAGCGGTGATGACTACCGCTGCTCTTCGGTTGAGTATCGCGACTCCAGCATAGATTTTACCTGCTTCGCCTGATCAATCAGCTCCAGCGCCTGCCCGGGCATAACGATTGGCGAGTCAGGCACCCTAGGCTCGGGAGTGATCAGTTCGTTGTCGGATGTGTCTTCCTTTTTCGTTGCGACCGGCGCCAGAATATTTGCCGCGGTATCGATATTAACTTCTTTGGAAGTAACACCTTCCGGCGCTTCGTTGCCGAAATGCCACTGGCCATTCGCGTCCTGCCATTTATAAAACGTCTGTCGTGTCTGCTCTGTAGAGGCGGGTGGTGTGTAGGCCGAAACCCCGGACGACGAATCGCTGTTCACTTTTTTCATAATGTATGGCGTGCCAATCGCCACAGCGAGGACGCTGAGAAGAAACAGGATCACGGTGAATTTCATAGCAACTCCTTTTGTCGACTCTATTCCGGCAGAACCCGGATTTTTGCAGTATGCTAAAGATTATCCAATAGAGAATTCTATTTTATCACCCATCGCTGAAAGGAAACGATGTCATCTATGACTGCAGGGGTTATCAGTCAACAGCCCAGGGTTTTTACCTACGCCAAAGCGATGCGGGTTCTGGTCGCTAACGCCAAGGGAGGCTGTGGTAAAACCACTCTGGCCACTAACCTGGCCTGTCAGTTTGCCCGTGAAGGTAAGACGACAACGCTTATTGATCACGACCCTCAGGCGTCCGCAACCGACTGGCTGAAGCTGCGTAGTGCCAGGTTTCCAATTATCAATGGTATTGAGGCCGTCAGAGAGCGTCACCGCACGGGTTCGACGCTCAGTTGGCGCATGCGCATCCCCCTGGCGACAGAACGCGTGGTTATTGACACACCAGCCGGCCTGCATGGCAATGCACTGTCTGACCTGATTGCTCAGTCGGATATTGTCATTATCCCGGTCATTCCATCGGCCATTGATATGCGTGCAGCGACGGAGTTTATTGAAGAGCTGCGTAAGACGCAGGCCTACCGTCAAAAAGCCTGTGCCATAGCTGTGGTCGCCAACCGGGTGAAACGTAATACCTTGAGCTTCAGCTCACTGAAATCCTTCCTCGACGACCTGCAGATTCCTTTTGTGACCGCACTGCGCGATACGCAGTTCTACGTAAAGGCCGGAGAGCATGGTTTTGGTGTTGTCGATTTTGACCGACAACACCCCAAAGAACAGGAAGAGTGGCAACCACTTATGGGTTGGTTGAATAAAACGATGCAGGAAATCCAGCAAAACCGAGAATGATGTCAGGCTTCTTCCTCGTAGCCGTACAGATGACGAACCTCGGCCCTGACAGCCGCTTTTGCCCCCATCCTTAACACCTGCCCATGGGCTCCCACTAACGCGTCGAAATCAAGCTGTACCAGACGCTCAAAATCATGCTGTAACGAACCACCTTTGGGCGTCACGCGTTTAAGCCATGGCCCACCTATATTCATCCCACGATGAAACCCAAGCAGCTTGAATACGACCCGCGTAAAGCCTGAAAAGTGTCGCCAGTCGCGGTGATATTGGAGACTGTCAGTGGTGATCAGCAGTCTGTGTTTTTTCACTAACAACGCGGCCTCTGGATAGACTGCATTGCGGTAAACAAAAAACTGGCTGTCTCGGGTAGGGCCGGGCGATGCTTCGTCCACCAACACGTCTATTTCGGGTGAGCTATACGTGCTCTGGCCCGACTGAGCCCAGAAAAGGCATTGATAGCGATCGACATAATACTGATCATCCAGCCCGTGAAAGTCACCAAGCCGGACAACGCGGGCGACCTGCCCCAACGCATCAAGTTCGCGCAGCGCTTCGTCCTGAAGCCTCACAGGATTGACCAACGTGAGCTCTTTGCCTTCTCGTAGAATGATCATGTTGCGGTTAAGGCGCATTCCAGGGCCAACACGGATACTGCCGTGTACCCAGAACACATCAGAGAACAGTTGCTCGATTGGGTCGTGCGGATAGGCGGGTGCGTACATGTTTCCTCCTGAAACTGTGTGTACAGATGTCCGGTTCAGCCCCGCACAAGATCTGCGAGGGCTTTGCATTCCTTTTTACTATTGCAGACTAGCATAAGGTCTGAGGATACGCAGCGGCCCTTATCCGCCGGATTGTCTTTATTTCTGGCCCATAAGATCCCAAGGCCGTAGCGCTCAGCTTCGAGTTCCGCTTTTTTAAGTAATTCGTAGAGATCCCCATGCTCCAGGCGATCAGACTGCCGCCGACGCTGGCGCAATGGCTCGATCATTTCCTGCTTCCAACTCACGTAATCGCTGTCGGAAAGAGATGCCTCGTCCACTTCAAGACCCTGCTCCGATAACCAGAGCACCGTCAGCAACTGCAGAATATCGGCACCGTGTTCATCCTGCATCTTCAGCAGAAGGGCCTCGACTCCGCTGCGTGAGTAAACGCTCAGTGCATAGATCCATAACGGATTCTGCGTTGGTTCAACACTATCGACCATGCTAACAACTTCTCCAAGTTAAACGCGCATCAGGACACTGGAGGTAGTTATACGATAGGTGTATCTTTTTGGGAAATGTGGCGACAGGAAGTCAGGCGGGGAAATAAAAACCCGGCAGATTTCTCTGCCGGGTTGGGTTCGGTTCAGCATCAGAGATGCCGACCTTATTGTAGTAACGGCTCTCACCCCGGAAAACCACAACAAGATCAATATACAGGAGTTCCAGATCCATGCACACCCTCCCCTATACACTTGGGCTCGACATTGGTATTGCGTCCGTTGGAGCGGCACTACTCTCCGACGAGAGCATTCTGGGGATGCATGTCCGTACCTTCAGTGCAGCAGAAACAGATAAAGAAGGCGACCCACTCAACAAAATCCGTAGAGAAGCCCGATCAGCTCGTCGAAGAATACGCCGCCGAGCACACCGCCTACTGCGTCTACGCAGGTTACTTAAACGCACAGGCTTGATTTCAGATACCTCCTTAGAGGTACTCAAAACTTCAAAGACGCCTTGGCAACTGCGGTCAGAAGGCCTGGACAGGCTGCTCTCTCCAAGTGAATTGGCAGCAGCCCTCTACCATATTGTTAAACACCGAGGGTTCCAATCTAATCGCAAAGCCGAGCTTAAAACTGATGCCAAAGCAGGGCAGATGCTGTCAGGAGTATCCGCAAATCAGCAACTCATGCGAGACAAGTCATACCGAACCATTGCTGAAATGGTCTGCAAAGATGATGCGTTCAAAGACCATAAGCGTAATAAAGGCGGTAGTTATCGCAATACCTTTGCCCGCTCTGACCTTGCCGATGAACTTAAAACGCTTTTGAAAAAGCAACGTGAGTATGACAACCCGCTCGCGACCCCCGAGCTTGAAGAAGCGGTACACACATTGCTGATGGCCCGACGCCCTGTTTTCAAGGACGATGACATCGAAAAGCTGGTCGGCTTCTGTACGTTTGAACACGGTGAAAAGCGGGCTCCCAAAGCTGCCTTCAGCAGCGAGCGCTTTATTTGGCTCGGCAAGCTTAATAATCTGCGACTGATATACCCCGGCGAGCAAAGATCTCTGACACCAGAAGAACGCAGCCAGATTATCAACTTACCGTTTACCCAAGCCTCAGTGAAATTCAGCCAGATCCGGAAAAAGCTCGATTTACCAGAATACGTTCGATTTAACCTGGTGCGCTATAAACCGGGTGAAGAAACCTCCAAAAGCGAAACCGCTACCTTCTTCGAAGCAAAAGCCTTTCACGAGCTGAGAAAAACCTACCGGGACTCAGGTATCAGCGAGCTCTGGGAGCGGGATCAGCATGATCCACAACGACTGGATCAGATAGCTACTGCCATGGCTGTCTACCGGGATGATGAACGTATACGTAACGAACTATCCCCACACAATCTTGAAAACGAAGTGGTAGAAGCGGTTCTGAACTGCGACTTTACTCAGTTTATTAATCTATCACTCAAAGCTCTCAATAAAATATTGCCGTATATGGAGCAGGGCAAACGATACGATGAGGCCTGTACTTCCGCTGGTTATCAACATCATTCGCCTCAGCAGCATGATGAGAAATCCGGGCGAATCCCACCCCCGGATAAAAATGTTATCCGTAATCCAGTGGTGTACCGATCACTTAATCAGGCTAGAAAATTAATCAACGCTATCGTAAAACGATATGGTGCCCCGGCAGCCATCCACCTCGAAATGGCACGGGATCTGAGCAAACCCTTCAACGAACGGAAGTCTATCGAACGCGAGCAGGAAAAATACCGGAAGCAAAAAGTGCAGCTCCGAAACGAGTATATAGAGCACTTTGGTACTGAGCCCAATGGCCTCAACCTGCTCAAATTCAGACTATACAAAGAGCAGGATGCGCAATGCGCCTACACTCAAAAAGCGCTGGATCTCAGCCGCTTGAACGAAGCTGGGTACGTTGAGGTTGACCACATCCTCCCCTACAGCCGCAGCTATGACGATAGCTTGCTGAATAAAACTCTTGTTCTCACTGAAGCCAACCGCGACAAAGGCAACAGAACACCATTTGAGTTTATGGGCGGTGATGATCAATCTCAGCACTGGCAGAAGTTTGTTCGCTGGGTGCAGATGAACCCAAAAATCCGGCAGGCAAAACGAAATCGTTATCTGCGTAAAGACTTCTCTGAAAAAGCCGCCCGGGAGTTCCGAGACCGCCACCTAAACGATACGCGCTATATCGGGCGAGAACTGAAGGCCATGATCGAATCCCATGTTCAATGGCATCCGGACTCGAAAAGCAAAGACTGCTGCGTTGTGTTAAGCGGACAACTGACAGCACTCCTTCGCGGGCGCTGGGGCTTTAACAAAGACCGGGCCGCCGGAGACCTTCATCACGCTGTGGATGCCGCCGTAGTAGCCGCAGCGACACGTGGCATGATTCAACGAATGGCCCGGCATTCTAAATTCCACGAGCTTAAAAATGTGCGCACCAGTTATGCTGATCCTGACACCGGAGAGGTAGTTAATCTTGCCGCAGCACGAGACCTGGAAAAGCATTTTCCACTACCGTGGGACAACTTCCGAAATGATACACTTGCCTATCTTAATCCGTCTGCGATCAGCGCAGATGAGTCGGCACAGGAAGGCCGCCGGGGAATACGAGTGTCACGAGCGCCTACCCGCCGCAAGCTAGGTGCCGCGCACCAGGAAACGATCCGCTCGAAAGGCAAAGATAACATCCTGCTAGAGCAAGGCTTATCTGCGGTCAAAACACCGCTAACTAAGTTAACCCTCAAAAACATCGAGAATATGGTCGGCTACGAAGACCCTCGTAATGCAACACTTGTGAAGGTACTCAGAGAACGCCTTGAGGCCTTTAGTGGCGATGGTGCAAAGGCCTTTGCACCTAATCAACCTCCTGTATACAAACCAAGTAAGCCCGGAAAGCAAGCGCCTGTCGTACGAACAGTAAACCTGCTGGCAACCCAGAAAAGTGGCATATCTGTACGCCACGGGGTGGCTGCCAACGATACGATGATCAGAACCGACATATTTACCAAAGACGGTAAATTTCACGCCGTGCCTATCTATGTCGCCGATACTGCGAGTCAGAAAATTCCTAACAAGGCTGTCGTCGCATATAAGCCAGAAGAGGAATGGCCAGAAATGGATGACAGCTATCAATTTCTGTTCAGTTTATATCCGAATGACTGGCTAAAAATCACGCTCAAGAAGCAAAGCTTCGAGGGGTACTACGCAGGTTTGGATCGGGCAACCGGAGCAGTGTCTCTCTGGGCACACGATCGCGATCAAAACAAAGGAAAAAATGGTATGTACCGGAGCATAGGTATTAAAACAGCAGCTTCTTTAGAAAAATGTCATGTCGATATTTTAGGAGAGCTTCACCGTGTGAAATCAGAGCACAGGCAGCCACTCCGTAAAGGCCAGGAGCTCTGATCAATGGGTTGGCGCAGTGTGGTTATCAGCCAGCCTGCGTATCTATCCCTTTGTCGTGGTCAGTTTCATATCAAACTGGCCGACGACTCAGAGGCCTCGGTTCCTCTTGAAGACCTCAGTGCAATTATTCTTGATAACCCCCAAATAACCATATCCCAGCCGATGCTCTGCGAACTTGCTGAAGCTGGTATCGTGGTTGTCACGGTGGATACGCAGCACCTGCCCAATGGCATTTTCCTGCCTTATCAAAGCTATCATCGCACCTTAAAGCGCTTACGCGCTCAGTTGACCCTGCCCCGCCCAACAATCAAACGTTGGCATCAACAGATTATTCAACAAAAAATACGCAATCAGGCGCAGACACTTGCGTACACAGGCCAGGATAAGCCAGTGCAAGCGCTGATGCGTCTCGCAACAAACGTAAAAAGTGGTGACCCAGACAATGTCGAAGGCCAGGCTGCAGCACTCTACTTTCGCTATTTACTTTCTCAGCCTATAAAGCGACGTGTACCTAACTTTTTTAATGGTGCACTTAATTACGGTTATGCCGTTGTTCGTGCTTGTATCGCCCGCTCTATCGTTGCCTCAGGCTTACAGCCTGCGTTAGGGCTTTTTCACGAGAATGAACAGAACGCCTTTAATCTCGCCGACGACCTGATAGAGCCGTATCGGCCATTGTTGGATTATTGGGTATTACAGCACTATCTGGACGAAGAAGAACGGGAACTAACGCCGCAGGATAAAGGCAAGCTGGTCAGTTTTTTACATCAGGACATCGGTAACTGCCTGAACAGCGATCAGGGCTCGGTTTTAGCCAATATAGATCGAATGGTGTCAGGCCTTGCTCAGGCTTGCGAGAATCGAGATAAGTCGCTGTTATGGCTGGCTGCACATCCGAAACAGGATTGATCAGATGAGTAAAGAGACGAGGCGATTTATGCGATTGATAGTCTTCTTTGATTTGCCAGTAACTACGCGGGCCAAAAAACGTGCTTACGTCGTTTTCCGACGTTTTCTGCTAAAAGATGGCTACGACATGCTCCAGTGGTCAGTCTATAGCCGAATCGTCAATAACCGGGACGATGCAAACAAGCACCTCAAAAGACTGGAGCAAAATCTACCCACAGAAGGCTCTATCCGCTGTCTTGAAGTCTCAGAAAAGCAATTTGCCAATATGAAATTGCTCCTGGGAGAGCTGAGTTTTCAGGAAAAACGGGTGACAGCAGACCAGATGCTACTGTTTTGAGAGTAAAAAACACCACTAAAATACAAGAAAAACCGTTGTATTTCAGTGGGTTATGCCCAGCGTATTGTAGTTTTCCGGGGTGAGAGAGGGAACTACAACAGGTGGCTCATGCGGCCCCCGCTATTTCTTATTGTAGTTTTCCGGGGTGAGAGAGGGAACTACAACTTGGTTTTTGCTGTCGGGATCGGCTGCAGCATTGTAGTTTTCCGGGGTGAGAGAGGGAACTACAACCCTGCGAACGGCCCCCTCACAAGCTGGGTAATTGTAGTTTTCCGGGGTGAGAGAGGGAACTACAACAGGCGACGGCCGCCCATGGTATGAGCAGTCATTGTAGTTTTCCGGGGTGAGAGAGGGAACTACAACAGCCCGCGCAAGTGAAAGCTGTGATTACGAATTGTAGTTTTCCGGGGTGAGAGAGGGAACTACAACTGGAGTATTGCCGGGGCCGTCGCCTGAAGCATTGTAGTTTTCCGGGGTGAGAGAGGGAACTACAACGAGAGGCTGGCCACGATAAGAAGCGCCATTATTGTAGTTTTCCGGGGTGAGAGAGGGAACTACAACTCAAAAATTGACTATGAGGAAGCGCAAGGTATTGTAGTTTTCCGGGGTGAGAGAGGGAACTACAACTGGTACTTACAAGCTGTCAGGAATCACAAAATTGTAGTTTTCCGGGGTGAGAGAGGGAACTACAACAATATCTAATCGAATTTGGTCAAACCACTGATTGTAGTTTTCCGGGGTGAGAGAGGGAACTACAACTCTTAATGCTGGTAGAGACACAGCCTGACAATTGTAGTTTTCCGGGGTGAGAGAGGGAACTACAACCGTTATGGTTCGGCCACGATAAACGACTGGATTGTAGTTTTCCGGGGTGAGAGAGGGAACTACAACTTCACACAATGCCACTTCTTCGCCGGCATTATTGTAGTTTTCCGGGGTGAGAGAGGGAACTACAACGTGCAAGTACAAGCACTGGACGACGGCATTATTGTAGTTTTCCGGGGTGAGAGAGGGAACGACAACTGCGCTCGACTAACTGCGCTTAGTCATCACATTGTAGTTTTCCGGGGTGAGAGAGGGAACTACAACTAGTCGTACTGAATACCGTTGATTACGAACATTGTAGTTTTCCGGGGTGAGAGAGGGAACTACAACAAGCCTCCGCAATTAGGTTCATATCCACAAATTGTAGTTTTCCGGGGTGAGAGAGGGAACTACAACCAATCGGCGCGACTATCGATTATGCCGACAATTGTAGTTTTCCGGGGTGAGAGAGGGAACTACAACCACCTGCTTAATCGTCGGAACGGCGTTTGTATTGTAGTTTTCCGGGGTGAGAGAGGGAACTACAACTGCATTGGACTGGGTAGAGCTTCAGCAATAATTGTAGTTTTCCGGGGTGAGAGAGGGAACTACAACTGTGTATAATGACAGAGTGACGCGCCACTGATTGTAGTTTTCCGGGGTGAGAGAGGGAACTACAACTGGGCCGGTGGTTACAATTGCTGGCGAGATATTGTAGTTTTCCGGGGTGAGAGAGGGAACTACAACTACCGGGAAGTTCGCCGCAGTAACGCCTGTATTGTAGTTTTCCGGGGTGAGAGAGGGAACTACAACTGGTCATATCGAATAGCATCTGTCGGGATAATTGTAGTTTTCCGGGGTGAGAGAGGGAACTACAACCATCAACGACCACATGGCACGCTCTTGTGAATTGTAGTTTTCCGGGGTGAGAGAGGGAACTACAACGAATGAATCTGCCGATGGCATCATGGGGCCATTGTAGTTTTCCGGGGTGAGAGAGGGAACTACAACTCCAGAATCTAGGATCTCAATTATCCGCACGCGAAATTGACGCGGCACTCTTGGCCTGAACATCACGAAAATAATCTGTGATACTCTTCTCACAAGGAAATTAAGGCAGAAAATGGATGCAATACGATCACGGCCACAGAACCACACAGCACTTGTTCGAGATGACTCCGCTCGAGGCTGCGATTCAACAATATGAAGAGCTGGCGAACAAGCACTATACCGAGCGCTTAAACATGCTCAAAGCATCAGGTAAAGAGAAGAAACGCGCCGAGGCCAGTTTGGCAAAAGCCCAGCAATTTCTGCTGCAGCAGCGTCGCCATATTCGCAACCTCGCAAGCATCCAGCTTAAACTTGCTGAATATCAGGCATCAGGCAATGAGATAGCCGAGATAGATCCCGAGGCCCTGCTGGAGGAGAAGCACCATCCAACCAAAGTTCTGGCACGCAACATGACAGCCGATGCTAATCCCAGGCCTTCAAGCCGACACTCTGCCCATCACATTGTTGCTGGCAAGGGAATCCACCCAAGAACTGCCGATATTCGCCTGGTTATTCACTTCGCAGGTATTCGCATAAACGACCCCGATAATGGCGTATGGCTACCTATCGGAAAATCAGACAAAGGTCACTGGGCCATGCCCTCTGCTCCAGCTCATTCTGAAATACATACCTTTAATTACGAAACATGGGTTAACTATTTATTAGGGCCTCTCGATAGTGAGGTGACTATCAGGTCTGCACTGAATAGAATCAGAAGTTTGCTTAGAGATGGTCAACAACCACCGCAGGTAACAATGAAAAAAGATACTAGCTGGGCAGGCTACTAATGGGCATCTATTCCCTTCACGCAAACGTTGAACATTACCTGACATTCAATTTGCCCGTCCGCGATCTATTACATGCTTTAAAAGGTAAGTTTCCTCCTAAGCAGATACTGCACTTTTATAAACACAACCTTAGCCTTTCGGATGGCTGGCCTGCTGTGCAGGCGAGCTTTGTAGGTATTGATAGCGTCACTTCCCGCCCTGCCTTACCCGATATAACAACCTGGCTCCCAGGGACAATGATATTGTCACCTCATGCGAAACAACTGCTTGAAGGAGTCCTTACCGAATGTCAGTGGCTCCCAGTCGATACCAAAGATGGGGAGTATTGGGTCGCTTACAGTCGTTCAGTCATCACTGCAGACGAGAATCTTAGTGAAAATATTGTCAACAGCGGGGAAATAATAGATGCAGGCAATCTTAAATTTCCAGATCGCCTGAATGAAAGCACTCAAGCGACTCTATTTAAATCAGATTCTGACGGCTATCGTCAGACATTCGGCAACGATCTGTTGAAAAGTAAGGTAGAAGCAGGAGACCTTAAGGGTATTACTTTTTCCACAGACTTAGTCTCGCCTGCTTACATGTCC
This sequence comes from Thalassolituus sp., assembly GCF_984348125.1. Taxonomy (NCBI): domain Bacteria; kingdom Pseudomonadati; phylum Pseudomonadota; class Gammaproteobacteria; order Oceanospirillales; family Oceanospirillaceae; genus Thalassolituus; species Thalassolituus sp. The sequence continues at coordinate 41,351 of NZ_CFHJLR010000021.1, read as the reverse complement.
GTGTAAGTTGCAGAATAGTCATACCAATTCCCTCGGGCTGAGTTACACCTGATTGGTTCGCTCCCGCTTCTGTGGCAAACTGCGCCGCCATTACCAGCCCCTTTTCTGTGTGTTTTCTATGATCGAGTTTAATCAGGTTTCGTTGCAGCGTGGTACTAACTTTCTGTTAGAGAAAGCCAGCCTGCGCATTCACGACGGCCAGAAACTGGCTCTTATCGGCCCGAATGGTGCCGGTAAGTCGAGCCTGTTTGCTCTTCTCAACGGAGAGCTGACCGTCGACGGTGGCGACCTGAACATGCCTGCGAAGTGGCGTATCGCTCATATGAAGCAGGAAGTCGAAGCCAGTGAACGCTGTGCGCTGGATTATGCCATTGATGGTGACGCACGCTACCGTGAAATTGAAGCCGGTATGGCCAATGCCAGTGACGATAATGAGCTGACCCGCTGGATGGATGCCATGGACGAACACCAGGGCTATCAGATTCCGGTGAAAGCAGAACAGTTGCTTCATGGTCTCGGTTTTTCACAGACCGACCTGAAGCGCTCAGTAAAAGACTTCTCCGGTGGCTGGCGTATCCGCCTGAATCTGGCTCAGGCACTGATGATGCCGTCGGATCTTCTGCTCCTCGATGAACCAACTAACCACTTAGACCTTGAAGCCACTCTGTGGCTCGAAGGCTGGCTGAAAAAGTATCCCGGAACCCTGCTGTTTATCTCGCACGACCGGGATTTTATTGATTCGGTGGTAGACCATATTGTTCACCTGCATAACCGTGAACTGGTGGTGTATCCGGGGAACTACAGCGCCTACGAACGCATCCGTGCGGAAAAGCTGGCCCAGCAACAAACTGTATATGAGAAACAACAGGAACGTGTTGCTGAAATCGAAAAATTTGTCGCACGCTTCCGCGCCAAAGCCAGTAAAGCTAAACAGGCACAAAGCCGCTTAAAAGAACTGCAGCGCATGGAGCTGATTGCTCCGGCGCATGTGGATTCACCGTTCCGCTTTGAATTTCCCTGTCACGAAAAAATGTCGACGCCGTTATTGGCTATCGACAACGCCGATCTGGGCTATGCCGACAAAACTATCCTGCCGCAGGTAAAAATATCCATCGTACCTGGGCACCGTATTGGTTTACTCGGCCCCAATGGTGCGGGTAAATCGACGCTGCTAAAAACGCTTTGCGAAGAAGTCCCTTTGCTCGCAGGCGAGCGCAGTACTGGCGAACACTGTCATATTGGTTATTTTGCACAGCACCAGCTTGAGTCTCTTGATGTGAAGGCAACAGGCGCTCTTATTCTGCAACGCCTGCGCCCGACAGCCAGCGAACAGGAAATCCGTAATTTTCTCGGCGGATTTGGTTTCCATGGTGATAAAGCTTTAGAAGTTATTGAGCCATTTTCTGGTGGCGAAAAAGCCCGTATGGCATTGGCCTGTGTTGCCTGGATGAAACCCAACCTGTTAATTCTCGATGAGCCGACCAACCATCTGGATATTGAAATGCGTGAGGCGCTGGCACTCGCTTTACAGAATTTCGAAGGCGCGATTTTAATCGTCAGCCACGACCGCCACTTACTGAAATCTACCGTTGACGAATACTGGCTGGTAGATCATGGAAAAGTGCAGAGTTTCGATGGCGACCTTGATGACTATCACGATTACCTTAATAAGCGTGAAGCAAACACGCCTACCGCAGAAGGCACTGCTCCTGCCACAACCGAGGTGAAGCAACCCGCTGTAGACCGGAAAGAACAGAAACGCATCGAAGCCGAAAAACGCCAACGTCTGGCACCGATACGCAAGCAGCAACAGGCGGCCGAGAAAAAGATGGAAAAGCTCCAGTCTGAGCTGGCGAACATTGAAGAAACAATGGGCGACAGCGGTCTGTATGACGCCAGCCGCAAAGATGAATTAAACACATTAATTCAGCAGCAGGCGAAGTTAAAAACCGAGCTTGAAGAGATTGAGATGGAGTGGATGGATTTAACCGAGCAATTGGAAGCAGCGGAATAAAACACTCCACGGACACTCAGACAGCGATTAACGCCTGACGCATGGCATTGCGCAGAAAGCCGGGCTTCACTGGTTTATGTAATACCACAATACCGTCATCCGCCAGAGTTTTAATACGCTCAGGCGCGGTATCACCGGTAATCATAAGAGCGGGCAAATTGGAGGAGAGCTGTGTTTGTATGTGCCGGATCAAATCCTGGCCATCCATGGCTCCTGGCAGACGATAATCACTGATCAGAATGTCTGCCCAGTGTGGCTCGGCTTCAAACATAGCCAGGCCCGCCTGGGCATCAGCATAAGCTCTCACTTCACACCCCCAACCCGCAAGCAGTTGCTCGGTACTCTCTCGCACCATGGCATCATCTTCGACGAGTAATACGTTCACGCCGGCAAATATCGCATCTGCAGATACTTGCGGTTTTAAGCCAGAGGGAGCGCCAGAATAAACATCGGAGGTGTCACTTACCATGTCAGCAGGTGTATCGGCTGATACCTCATGCGCGATTGCTACAGTAAGGGTGAATTCAGATCCTTTGCCGGGTTCTGATCTCACCTGCAACTCATGCCCGAGCAGGTTGGCAAGTCGCCGGCATACGGACAAGCCAAGGCCGAGCCCTTTCTGCCGGTCACGCTCAGGATTGTTCAGCTGTACAAATTCCTGAAATATTTTTTCCTGCTGATCCTTCGGGATTCCCATTCCGGTATCAGATACCCGGACAAGTAAACGAGCTGGCTGAGCGACTTCGGTCGAGATGACGACCTCACCCGACTCAGTATACTTAATGGCATTGGTGATCAGGTTTCTCAGGATATTCCCCAGCAGAACAGGGTCGCTGCGAACAGCATATCGGCAAGGTTTGATACTCAGTTTCAGTCCCTTTGCCTCTGCCACGGGTCTGGCTTCAATAATCAGGCTATTGAGCAGTGCATCGAGAGGGAAGTCAGTGACTTCGGCATGTACGTCGCCCGCATCCAGGCGCGATATATCAAGTAATTTCCCTAAGAGGTCGTCTATCGAGGTGACCGCAGAGCGGATATGAGTCGCAAGCTGTTGACCGCGATCGCTGGAGACTTCCTGCCGAAGCCCTTCAGAGAGCAACGACAGTGAATGCACAGGCTGGCGGAGGTCATGACTTGCGGATGCCAGAAACTGAGTTTTCGCCCGGCTGGCAGCGTCGGTAATCTCATACTGCTCGCGCAAAGTCTCGGCCAGGCGCATATTTTTTAACGTCAGTGCCATCATGTCTTTGTAAGTAATACTGCCCGAACGAGCGACTGAATAAGCGACACCAATGTAGGCAAGGAATGCCATACCCATCCCTTTGTACTGAGGGTCAGGTTGAATCAGACACATAATAATCATCGGCATGGTGCTGATAATGAGATAAGCCGTATGACTCAGTAACCAGATAGCATTGGTACTGACCGAGGAAACGGTAACCCCGATGATCAGAACAAATAACAGCGTCTGCTCAGAAAATTCCGCGGGATTAAAAAACAGAACACCGGCACTTCCCCACAGAGATGCCAGCACGAGGACGCCTGACATATACATGCCGCGCCAGAACGAAAGAGAACGGCGCTCATAGTAATTCCGGTAGCACCACAGCAGCCCCGTACCGAACACTTCAAGTCCGACACAGGCGGCATACCATAGGTATCCATAAACAGCACCGGCCGGTGGGCTCTGATTAACAATCAACACCGTTGTTAATATCAGAGTGCCAATCGTGATGGTGCTGATGCGGTCGTAAAGATCATCCGTTGCCCGGCGACGGCGAAACGCATTTATTTCATCATCGCTGAGCTGAATATCGTCTATCGGGCTGGTCATTCAGGCAGTAGTCCCAACCTGCGCACGGCATTCAGACACGCCGTCCGGTTTGTCACGCGGAACAGCCGGAAGACATCACGCAGGTGACCTTTGATCGTGTTCTCTGAGATATCCAGTTCACTGGCGATCACTTTGTTCGACATTCCCTGAGCCAGCAGGTGAAGAATTTCCTGTTGTCGTGGCGTCAGGCGTATATCCGGCAGCGCCTGCTTCTGGCTCTCAATCAGCTCCTGCCAGCCTTCTGGTAAGTATGTGCCGCCATTCAGGACTTCCTGAATGGCTTTGATCAACACCTCTGGCGGTGACGACTTGGGTAAATACCCCAGTGCCCCATGCTCCAACGCTTTGCCAGCGTCCGCTAATGATTCAGACGCAGAGATCATCATGACAGGTGAAAAAACTGACATTTGTTGCAGGCGCCGGATAAGCGTCAGGCCGCTGATACCCGGCAGATTCAGATCCATCAGTATGAGATCGGGTTGATCATCCATCTCATTCAGTACTTGCTCTGCCTCTTCTGCGGTACGGACCTGTGTTGTTTCGCACGGCGCTAAAGACTGCTCCAACAGTCCCGCCAGGCCTCCGGCAAAGAGTAAATGATCATCAACGATGAGGTAGTGCATCCATTCTCCTGTGACATCCGGGGGAACACCGTCCTGCATTGACAGGACTGTCAGCCAGCGACCCCCACACTAAAGTATGGGATAAATGTACCGCAAAAGAAGGCTACGGTTCAGCAGGAAAATATCAGCAAGATAAAGAAGAAGTAGATTAAAGTGCCCCCTGATTATTGCGCCGGAATCACCGCCATCGTCAGACGCGAAATGCAGCTGAGCTTTTCTTCGTCGTTATAAATCCGGATTTCCCAGACCTGAGAGGTACGGCCACGATGGACAATTTTTGCGACTCCAGTGAGAGTGCCGGAGCGAACGCCACGTAGGTGGTTGGCATTAATCTCCTGACCCACCGCATATTCTTTGCTGTTATCGAGGCACATATTCGCTGCCATACTTCCCAGCGTTTCAGCGAACAGAACATTGGCGCCACCGTGCACTAACCCAATCGGTTGAAACGTTCGGGGGTCAGCCGGCATTGTGCCCTTCACCCAATCATCGCCAACTTCAGTAATCTCAATCCCCAGATTGGAGCAGGCAGTATTTTCCATCGCTTTGTTAGCCGCCGGGATATCTGGGGTAGAGAACCATATAGTCATAGTATTCGCTCGTGTGATGATAAAAACGAGAAGCGTAAGACAGTTCAGGCCACAGAACCAGAGGCGCCAGCGCGACGAACTGTTCCAGTAAGACCTCCGCGCCACCAACACCATTTTGCGCCAGACTAGGCTTTTGCAGCCATAAAGTAAGCCCTGCCCAATCTTTACGGCACGGATGTGCGAGCGTACGCCAAGTTTCCGGTGCGCCATTGCCACCAGTGGCGCTGAGGTTCAGTGTGTCAGCCACACTCGGGGGACTGCCTGCTGACCACCATCCCAGCGCATAACTATCGCCTGTTCGGTCGCACCAGTACGATCAATGGCAAACCCGGGCCAACCACAGATGCCGGCGGTGTCGAAGCACCGAATTCTGGCGTGATGGTACCCGCAGAGGGCAATGGTTTCGATCGCGAAGCCGCCCAGAAGCGTAAAGGGCGGGTTTTTTATTTTTAAACATTAATGTTTAAAAAGTAACTTCAACAGAGACGTTACCAACCACAGTATCGTTATTCGAATCACTGCGCTGGATATTGAATGCAGCATCGTAGCCGTACACATCCTGTCCTGTAATAGTAATACCAATATCATCAGACGAATCGGCAGATTCATGTGAAAGGTTATTTACTGCATCGAAGAAATAAATATCCCGTTCAGTAAAAGAGTAGGTCTCTGTACTCAGATCGAGAATAGAATCCCCATCGTCTTCGTTGGTAGTCGCTACAGACAACTTGGTTTCTGAGTCTTCGAGGTTGTGCAATCCGGCACAGAAAACATCTTCGCCGGTGACAATCTGGTCAGGGCCCCAATTCCAGCCCATTGAGCCTACCCGACCGGTGCTCTCTTTCAGGCGGATAAATTCACTGCTGGAATACAGGCTGACACCCGGCGCGACGGCAGCTTCGACTTCCAAAGTCAGTACGTTATTCGCCGAACGACTGTACGTTCCAGCGCCCACCGTAGCCACGGCCGTCGATGTCACGCTGCGAATTTCAACGAAGCCACCAGCATTGCAGGAGGCAAATTCAAAGCCACTCTCATACTCTGCACTCTCCCGAATAACGAGAAATTCAAGACGACTCTCATAACGCTTGAAGTCAGGACCGCTGGTATTAGCGTCCGTGTAGGTATTATTACGTACACCAACCCAGGTACCTGTAATTTCATTATCGCCTCTGAACTGCAGCAACTCTGCTGTCGAGCGATAATCGTCCAGAGTAAAATAGGTCAGATCTGTCGGAAAGTTATCCTCATCTGAACTGCTTGAGCCAGAACCACCACCACCGCAGCCGACCATGGCCAGAGTGATAACTGAAAGTGGTAATATTTTTATTTTTTTCATAAGCCCTCCGGCTTAATCGATATTTTTAAAACCTGAAATCAGGCTGCAGCACGGATAATTTCTGCGTACTCTTTGCCCTGAGCATGAGAGTCGATGGTCTCAAGCAAAGTTACACCGTCAGTATTTTTTGCATCCAGGTTGTGACCTTCGGCTGCAAACAGTTTAATAAAATCTGCAAAAGTACCTGGAACCATATGGCGGTATGCGCGAATAACTGCAACATAATCTGCATCTGAACCGTCGTAGCTTTCGGCAACCAGAAATTCACGCAGTTGCGCTTCCGACCATTCACCACCAAATACTTTTTCTTTATCTTTCTTCTGCATTTTCTCTCTCCTAAATACATTTCGTGTAGATAGCCTGCCTCTGTGCCATGGATGGCACAGCGGAGCCCCCATGGATGGGTTTACGGCGAGCCAGAGAAACCCATCAGACTATCTGCACATAATCTCAAACTTTCCGGAACATCAGATCCCAGACACCGTGCCCTTTGTTCTCGCCACGTTTTTCAAACTTGGTGTACGGGCGATGTTCCGGGCGCGGTACATATTCATTTTTACCGGCAACGTTTTCGTAGCCTTCCTGCGCTTCCATGACTTCCATCATGTGCTCTGCGTAGTTCTCCCAGTCAGTCGCCATATGGAACACGCCACCTGGCTTCAGGATACGTCGCAACGTCTGCGCGAATTCTGGCTGTACGATACGGCGCTTATGGTGCTTTTTCTTGTGCCATGGGTCCGGAAAAAACAACTGAACCGTATCAATGCTGTTATCAGGGATCAGCTTCAGCACTTCAATCGCATCGTCTTTGTATGTTCGCAGGTTTGTGACACCGGCTTCTTCCGCCAGGTTCAACAGTGAGCCGACCCCGGGCAAGTGTACTTCAACACCGATAAAGTCTTTTTCTGGCGCCGCAGCGGCCATCTGTACGAGAGACTGACCCATACCGTAACCAATCTCGAGCACAACATGCGCATCACGACCAAAGACCGCAGGCGGGTCAATTTCGCCCTGCTCAAGCTCCAGCCCCATGATCGGCCACTGGCGATCCAGGCCACCCTGCTGACCTTTGGTAAGACGGCCAGCCCGGATAACAAAACTTTTTATGCCACGGCGATATTGTGGCTTGTCGGCATCGCCAACCTGATTAGTGTCAGACACTCGCTTTACTCGCTGTCAGAAGGGGATTGGGGAAGACGGAATGCCGCCAGAATCAGAAATGCCCAGGCAATCAACCAGCTAACGCCTCCGAACGGTGTAATAACACCCAGAAAACGCTGTCCTGTCATGGCCATGGCATAAAGACTACCGCTAAACAGAATCAACCCCAGAGTCATCATAATCGCGCTACGACGAATCCAGGACGCCGGACGCACGTACAACCATGCCGACATTGCCAGCAGGACAACCGCATGCATCAGGTGGTACAACACCCCGGTTTCATACGCTGCCATCAACTCTGGCTCAATGACTCCCTTGAGTCCATGAGCGCCAAACGCACCGAATGCAACCCCAGTAAATCCAGCCACGGCGGCTGTATTCAAGCAGGCTCTGGCTCGCATTGTCTCTCCCCGGAAAAAAGCTCGATTATAAAGCAGACAGAGACTCAGGTCACAGTATTGACCACCATCGGACAGGTTTTTACACCGCGGCGCACTATGTCCGCGCAAGACCTTGATCATGTACCCCTGTCGGCCAGTGTGTTACGGATCTCTGTTCACCCCCGGACACAGCCTCTATCGTCCTTCTCACACTGCGTTTCAATCGCAGTCATAACAATAAAAAAACGACTCATCGGGTAGACCAAATGACGATAACAACAAAAGCTCGCAGGCTGGCGATGGCCCTGACCTGTGGCGCGGGGTTAATAACGACCGCTACAGGTGTATCTGCCAGCGTAGAAGGTTACGCAACCAAGAACGGCGATGCCTGACAGGGTAGCCTTGAACAGGTACTGAAGCTTCAGTTCGTTGCCGATTTCATTGGCAACCGTGGCAATGTAGAACCATTTCTGATTCCCCAGGCAAAGTCGTACTCCATGACGACTTTCCGCAATCAGAGTATCACCATCGACTTTCGGGCAAAGCATCTGACGCCAGAAGGCGAGCCAGACAATAATCTCAGCTGGAGCATCGTAGAGGCACCACTTCATGGCCGTCTCGAAGGCACGCCACCTAACGTGCGTTACATCCCGGATGCCGAGTACACGGGCTACGACCGCATTGTATTTAACGTCAGTGACAACCTCGATGGTGACACCAACGGTACCATCGATATTAAGGTGCAGGGTTCTTACACCAACTTTGAATCCGGACAGGTTCGTCCACTGGTTCTGAACTCGGACAACACTCGCCTGTATGCGCTGAATACACCCGACGGCAAACTGGAAGTCTTTGATGTCAGTGGCGAAACACCTGAGCTGCTGCACAGCGTGCCGGTCGGCCTTGAACCAGTTGCAATCGCTCTGCGCAACGACAACGAAGCCTGGGTCGTAAACCACCTGTCGGACAACGTCAGTTCAGTCTCCTGACCCGGACGCTGAGCCGGTACAGGTTGAGCGCGCTGATGGTGCTTTCTGGCGCGAAGAATCGCAGAAGAACAGCGGCATTTTCCCGGATTTCGACCACTTCTGGGCGTTTGATTTCTTTAATTAAAAATCAAAGCAGCGACGAGCAATCCCGCACGTCGCTGCTCCCCACCTCTACTTCCCTCAAACGAAGCTGTTAGAATGCTCCCCCTGATTCAAACAGTGGGAGCTTCTCGTGAAATACGCAGACCTGCGCGACTTCATCAAGAAACTGGAAAAACGCGGTGAACTGGTTCGTATCAAAGAGCCTGTTGACCCACACCTCGAAATGACCGAACTGGCCGACCGCGTACTCCGCGCTAAAGGCCCCGCCCTGCTGTTTGAAAACCCCAAAGGTTATGACATGCCGGTACTGGCCAACCTGTTTGGCACACCCGAACGTGTGGCGATGGGCATGGGTGAAGATTCCGTTGAGGCGCTGCGCGAAATCGGCAAGCTGCTCGCTTTCCTGAAAGAACCCGAGCCACCCAAAGGCCTGAAAGATGCCTGGTCGAAGCTGCCGATTTTCAAGAAAGTGCTGGCCATGGGCCCGAAAGAAGTGAAAAAAGCGGCATGTCAGGAAATTGTGATTGAAGGCGACGACGTCGATCTTTCAAAGATTCCGGTTCAGCACTGCTGGCCTGGCGACGCAGGCCCGCTAATTACCTGGCCGTTAGTGATTACCAAAGGCCCGCACAAAGAGCGCCATAATCTAGGTATCTACCGCCAACAGGTCATCGGTAAAAATCGCGTGATCATGCGCTGGTTGAGCCATCGTGGTGGCGCGCTTGATTTCCGTGAATGGCAGCAGGAGCACCCGGGTAAACCCTTCCCGGTAACCGTGGCTCTGGGGGCAGATCCAGCGACGATTCTGGGCGCGGTCACTCCAGTGCCCGATACCCTGAGCGAATACGCCTTTGCTGGCCTGCTGCGTGATTCACGCACGGAACTGGTGAAGAGTATCGGCAACAACCTGATGGTTCCGGCGTCGGCTGAAATCGTGCTGGAGGGTGTGATCCACCCAGACGACATGGCCCCTGAAGGTCCGTTTGGTGACCACACAGGGTATTACAACGAAGTGGATCACTTCCCGGTCTTTACGGTTGAGCGTATTACTCACCGCAAAGACCCGATCTATCACAGTACCTACACCGGCCGTCCACCAGACGAACCCGCGATTCTGGGTGTTGCTCTGAACGAAGTCTTCGTGCCGATTCTGCAAAAGCAGTTTCCGGAAATCGTCGACTTCTATCTGCCGCCAGAAGGTTGTTCCTATCGCATGGCGGTGGTCAGCATGAAGAAACAGTACCCCGGCCACGCCAAGCGCGTAATGATGGGGGTCTGGTCATTCCTGCGACAGTTTATGTACACCAAGTTTGTGATCGTGGTCGACGATGACGTCGACACCCGCAACTGGGAAGACGTGATCTGGGCCATTACCACCCGCATGGACCCCGCACGCGACACCACCATGATTGAAAATACGCCCATCGATTACCTCGACTTTGCGTCGCCGGTGTCCGGGCTCGGCTCGAAAATGGGTTTAGACGCGACCAATAAAATGCCGGGGGAAACCAACCGTGAATGGGGTGTACCGATTGTGATGGACGACGACGTCAAAGACAGCGTCGACCAACTGGTCAGGAAAATCGGTAAAGACATTGGTCTGAAATGAGTGATCCGGCCAACCCGAAGGGTGGCAGAACGCACCGGATCACTTTTCAGCCGAACGGTGTCACGATTCGCTGCCGCTCTGATCAGACCATTGCCGATGCGGCCCTCGAACAACGTGTCATTCTGCCCGTAAGTTGCGAGAACGGTATTTGTCATGTGTGCATGGGCGAACGACTGTCCGGTGAACTAGGCTTTCGTAATGAGCTGGGCAACCCAATACTTGAGCAGGATAATCAGGTATTATGCTGCGTAGCTTTTCCCAAATCTGACGTTGAGATTGTTATGACCGATGTATTCGCTCCGGACCACAAACAGCCCGCCACACTTGCCTGTCAGGTACAGTCGGTCGAGCTGCTGGCGGATGACGTTTACCGGGTAATCCTTCTCGCACCTGCCGGCAAGGCTCCGGACTTCTGGGCCGGGCAGTATCTGATGCTGCACATCGGAAACGACGCAAACGAGGAACAGCTACCGTACTCCATCGCTTCTGCTCCCGGCGCCCTCACAGGCAAAGAGCCCCGGGAAATTGAGCTCCATATTGCCGCCAACAGCGACAAGGCAAATGAGGTAGTGAACTTCCTGCAGCAAGCCGTCATCGCACGTGTCACCGTTCCTGCCGGCGACTGCTACATAAACCGGCATTTTCTTGATCAACGCAAAGGGCAACCGTTACTTATGGTGGCTGCTGGTTCCGGGTTCTCACAAATCAAAGCTTTGATAGAAGCGACCCTCGCGCTCGACCCTGAGCGCGAGATTCACCTTTATTGGTCGAACCGTGCAGCAGTCGGCTTCTACCTGCCAGAGTTGCCACAAAGCTGGCAGAACGATTTTTCCAATTTTCATTACCATCCTATTATTCAGCAGCACGCCGATGACTGGAACGGCCGCGCCGGCTGGATTTACGAAGTTATCCACGAAGATTTTGACAACCTGACAAACGTTGATATGTTCGCCTGCGGCTCACCTAACATGGTGTTCGGTACCCTCGACCAATTGGAACCTTTAGGCCTGAAAGAGTCCAATATGCATTCCGACGTGTTTGCCTACGCCAACCGGGCGGATTTTTCAGCGAACAGCTAAGCCGCAATAAATCTGTCTGATTTGAGCCCCAAAATGTCAGGGTTCGCTTGCACCAGAATGATTTTGGCGCAATGATCTGGCGAACAAAAAGACTTTCATACTCAATACCTCCTCCGGAGTAAGGATTTATTTGTGAATATCAATTGGGAACAACTGAACCTTGATCCACAGCTACTGTGGGCTGATTACATCCTTCCTTGGGGCACCCAGATCGTACTGGCTATTCTGGTGTTCTTTATCGGCCGCATCATCGCCCGTACCGTAACTAACGGAACGCGTAAGGTTATGGAGAAAGCCAGCCTTGAGCCTATGCTGGTGAACTTCCTGGCCAATATTATTGGTAGCGTCCTGCTCCTGCTTGTTATTGTCTTCTCGCTATCGCAGTTAGGCGTTGATACCACCTCTCTGGTCGCTCTGCTTGGTGCCGCCGGTCTGGCTGTTGGTCTGGCCTTGAAAGACTCGCTGTCCCACTTCGCTGCGGGTGTTATGTTGATCCTGTTCCGTCCATTCAAAGTGGGTGACTTCTGTGAGCTCGACGGCGAGATGGGCACAGTTGAGCAGATCACCATCCTGCATACCCGCCTGAAGACACCTGATAACAAGGTCATCACAATTCCGAATGGCAACGTGTTCTCTGGCACCATGACCAACTTCTCAGAGCAGCCGACCCGCCGCGTCGACATGGTGTTTGGTATTGGCTACGGTTCGGATCTTCTTAAAGCGAAGAAAATCCTGGAAGAAATGGTGAACGCGGACGAGCGTATTCTGGCCGACCCAGCACCTAAAATTGCCGTCCATGAACTGGCTGATTCGTCTGTGAATATTATCTGCCGCCCATGGGTAAACGCTGCGGACTTGTGGCCAGTACACTGGGACATGATGGAAAAAGTGAAACTTCGTTTCGATGAAGAAGGCATTGAAATTCCATTCCCACAGGTATCTGTGCATATGGAAAAAGACGACTGATTTATTATCACACTAAAGAAGACCGGCGAATGCGCCGGTTTTTTTATGGCCGCACCTAAACGCGGGCAGGAAGGTTCACAACTCTGCGGCTGTTCAGATTGTGTTCGATCAATGGTCCCAGCTCGTACTCAGGCAGAGCCCGGCTGAAATAGAATCCTTGAATTGACATCGCACTGATGGCGTTGAGAGCCGCCAGCTCGGCTTCGGTTTCAACCCCCTCTGCCACCACATCCAGCTCCAGCAATCTTGCCAGGCTGACAATGGTTTCAACAATTGCAGCTTTGCTATCCTGCTGCTCAAGGTCTGTAATAAAACTGCGGTCAATTTTTAACACATCAATCGGTAAATGGCGCAGATAGCTTAGCGATGAGTATCCGGTTCCAAAATCATCTAATGCGATCTTGATACCGGCGTTACGTAATTTACTTAGCTCAGTTTTGGCGATATCTATGTTGCCAACAAATACCGACTCGGTGACTTCAAGACGCAGGAACTCGGGGCTGAGCTGATGCTCGTTAAGAAGTCTGAAGACCGTCGATGCAAAACCTTCCGACAGTAACTGCATCGCTGACACGTTCACGCCGATATAAAAGGGCTCGCCGCGCAGCACACCGGCGGTCAGTGACTTCGCCATAGCAATACTCTGCGACAGAATACATTCACCCAACTCTCCCATCAGACCACTCTGCTCTGCTGCGGGAATGAACTCGGCTGGGGATACAGTCCCAACACCGGGACAATCCATACGTGCCAGAGCTTCAAAGCCCACCAGTGCTTTAGTGCGCCCCGCAAATATTGGTTGAAACCAGGGCGCAATGCCTCCGTCGCGAATACCGCTGCGGATTTTCTGCTCAATCAACACACGACGAGCACTGACATCCCGGTGCTGCTGATCATAAAAGCAGATTTCGCCTCGCTTCTTCGAGTAGCGCAACGCCGACCACGCTGCATTGATCATTTCTTCAGCACTGGTGTTGGCCAGCTCAGTGCTTTCCAACGCGCCAATCGCAGTGTTAATCACGTGATCCCCATATGACTGGATCCGGAAAGGCTCAGAAAAACTCGTGGCTATGGCGTCGCACTCGGCTTCCATTAGCTGGGTAGGGTCGTCATTGCCACGTACCTGGCCAAAAACAGCGAACGTATTACCGGAAATCTTAGCCACCACAGAGCGGACATCGACCGTACCTATAAGCCGACGGGACACGTCGTCCTGCAATGTACTCAAGCCAGAATGATCCAGCGACTCGCTGAGTGAATCTAACTGGTGAAAAGCAATCAGAATCAGATAAAAACTGGCGCCTTTATCCATCACATCTTCCATACGCTCACGCAGGAAATGCTCATTAGGAAGCCCCGTGCGCTGATCTACAAGACGCATACTGGTAATGTCGGTCTGAGTGCCTGCCAACAGGGTAGGCTCTCCGTTTTCTCGCGCTGACAGGCTCCGCGACACAGCATCCAGCGGTAGCCGCCCGAAGCATGGCGTATACGATACTCTGCGGTAAGATTATTCTCCCGACCTTCAAGCAAGGCCTTAATCGCCCCCTGAAGATCGGCACGATCACGAGGATGAACCCGTTGCAGCCAGTGATTCAGATCCTGAAATTCATCAGTCACTGGCTCGCCAACCATTGCATGCCACTTGGCTGAAAACTCCACCCGATCTTCATTAAAGAACCAGATCCAGACACCGTCGTCAGAACCAGAAATTACCAGATCGAGCAATTCCGTTCGTTCTTTTACTTTGTGCTCGAGACGATTATTTAATTGCTCAAGCTGGCTCATGTTTCTGCGTACATTTTCCAGCAGAAAATTCACCAGTAGCGATAACTTCTGGCCTTGAACATCATCGCTGTCGATGGATACGTGCATATCGAATTTATTGTCGACGGTATCGCAAAGCTGGTCGGCGATACTGGCGATAACAGATTGAAGCTCGCTGTCTTTACCGGAATAACTCATGCCGTGGTCACCGCAGTATCACTGAGGCTGACAGGGCGGGGCGTCTGCCAGTTAATAGCAAAACAACATTCAGCATCACCACGCTTCATGCAGCGTTCACAGCTGACCTGAAGTTTCTCACCGTATAAAGCCGCGACTTCATGAGCGAGTGCTTTGTAGAGTGCGCACAGCTTGTTAGGGGAGCGATAGTTGACCCTGACAAACCCGGGCCGTACCTGCTCGGCAAAAAATTTATCCGTGACCGCTTTGCGATCTTCCTGAGTCTTCAGACCGGAAGCCATAACGGCATGAATGGTCGCCTGTCGCAGCAGAAACTCTTCCGAGGATGACGACATATCAAAAAAGCGAGGGAACAGGTCGCGGGCACGCTTCAGAAACGCTTTGGCATACAAAGCACTCAGCTCATCTTCTGACAATCCGGTTTCGTCGCTACTCGCTTGCAATAGCCGGTGAAACTCGTCATCTGAATAATTCTGATCTATCCGGAAGGTAACATTCTCAGGGACTTCAGCTCGTTTCAGGACTGCGCCCAGTAATGGCTTTCCGCCGGTTTCTTCCAGCAGATCAAGCAGTACTTTCTGAATAATACCGATCATGCAGGCTCCACAAGAGACTGGAGCCAGAAAAGCCCCGGGATTAAATTGATATAAATTTCAATGTAGTCACCGGTTCTCTGTAAGCAACTGCAAACAAAGACTCATAACAGGAAATTACAAGCGGCAACAAAGCCTTTGCGTAAATCGACGGTACTTCTCCTCGCCGTCCCGTTCAGATCACTCAGTGGAGGCTTGCACGTCGCTCTTTCGTTGAAGCTAACTTCTGCCACATTGATTTCTCTGCATCCCTGCTGTCTCCGAATGTGAATTCTTTGAGAATTCCCAGGCTCTCCTCGCAAAAATCCCGCATAGATAGTTGCTCTAACAACTCCAGCACTCTGCTGAACAAAAAGCGGCAGCTTCGCTGGTCGCCGAGACGACGAAAGGCAGCCATCATCTGAGCTGCTGCTTCAAGATAGCGCTGTTGTGCCGCACGATCAGGGTTTCTTGCCAGCTCCAGCTCCGCCACTTCAACGGCATTACCGAAACATATAGCTGCTCTCTGCCAGTGCTCGCCGAGCATCGCCTCACAGCCCATGGACGTTGCCCGCTGCCAGCTCGGTGTCAGCTCAGAAGGATTATCGATCAGCCACTGACGATGGCCGTTACACATGTATCTCATATCAGGCCGCCGCCAGCGAATTGTATTCACTGATGATCTGAGATACCCACTGCTCAACACGAGCATCAGTCAGTTCAAACTGCTGATCCTCATCGATGGCCAGACCACAAAACAGTGTCTTATCGTCATTTACGGCACGCGAAGCTTCGAACTCATACCCTTCCGTTGGCCAGTAACCGATAAAACGCGCACCAGCTTTTTGCAGATGTTCCTGTAACCAGCCCATGGCATCGACAAAAAAGTCACCGTAGCCAAACTGATCTCCCAGGCCATAGAGGGCAACCGTTTTCCCGGACATATCCAGGGCCTGAATCATTTCCTCCACGTCTTCCCAGTCAACCTGAATGCCTCCAAAGTCCCACGTTGGTATGCCCATAATGGCCAGGTCATAACCCTGGATTTGCTCCGGCTCGGCATCTGTGATGTTAACCAGTTCCGCAACAATACCAGCCCCCTGTAGCTGCTCAGATATCTTCTCCGCAACATCCTCGGTGTTCCCGGTATCCGTTCCGAAGATGATCCCGACAGATGCCTGACTCAATGCTGAACTCATAGCTGACTCGCCTCTGAATAAATATTAATGCGAATAATTATCGTTATATTATAAAGAAAGGCAATACTCTTCTGCGCAGAGATCCCTCAGAAGAGTAAAGACTACTGAAGTAGTAAGGTGGAGCAGGTAGTGATGGAGAGCCTTAACGGCGGGGCTTTGGTTTGAAAGCCGACATGATGGCCAGAGGAATGGTCAATGCCAGCCAGATGACAAGCGAAGTGATAAAATATGAGATCTGTAATTCAGCAAACAGATTCGACTGGAGCACGATCTGAAAGACCCCGTATAACGCCATACCACCAAAATAGAAAAGGCCAAAAACCAACCAACCGGGCAGGCCGCTGGTGCCGGTTCTGACGATCTTACCTGCGATTTTCACAGAGAGATCCATAAAGAAGTACAGCCCCATCACAGTCAGCGTAATCGCAATAGCATGTCGCAGAGGACCATCCCAATAGGTTTCGGTATCCGCCGCCGCAGAGACATCACCACCGGCGTAGAGTGAGTAGGCTCCACTCAGGATGGTAAACAGACCCGTCAGTATGGTGAGGTAGTCGGCAAGCGCCGAGCGATGTGGCATATCATTCATAACATCCCCCTGATACCAATCCGGCGGCTCAAGGCCGCCGGTTGTTATTATTTTATGTACTGGTGTCGCGCAGCTTGCGTGGGATCAGTGACCCAGAGCCAGCTGGAAGTGTTCACAGGCCAGCGTCTCATCGCCTTCGGCCAGCATGACCTTACCCATTTCAGCGTGCAGTTCGGCCAGGCCTCTGATACTCAAGCCGGTCTGCAGATATTCGCGGGCTTTTTCCAGATCATTCACACGCAGCGCCAGACGACCCAGAGTGAGCAGCAGGAGCGGGTCATTAGGACGCTCTTTCAGCTGCTGCTCAGCAAACAGCAGCTGCTTGTTGGCATCTTTACCTTTCAGACGACCGTAGATTTCTACCAGCTCGTCGTGCCATACATGCTTAAGGCCTTCACGCAGCGCTTCTTCTGCTTTCTCTTCCTGCTCAGTTTCGAGCAGCAGGTCAACGTATGACTTCATCACATCGCTGGTGTAACGCACGTCGCGGCCGAGACCATCAAACGTTGCTGTCAGGCCCTGTCCACCATTTGCATGACGGGCGCGGTCGAGCAGTTGCAGAGCAACGTTGCGCTCCAGCTTACGCAACTCTTCATCCGGGATTTTGGTCGCTTTGCGCAGGGTTGGCAGAAGCTCATTCAACGCTACCCAGTCTTCGAGATCCTGCAGCGTTTTTACCAGCAGTTTCAGCAGATAGGCATGACGGGGATGCTTTTCACGCAGGCTGATCAGCACGGCCAGCGCCTGCTCGTTCTGGTGACGCGATTGCAGCAGCTGTACCTGAGTAATACCCACCGCCAGGTCTGAGCCTTTGGTGCTCAGGCTTGCCTGCTTGAGCCATTCGTCCGTTGCTTCTGACTTATCCTGCTCGTAAGCAGCACGGGCAGCCGCCAGGTAGTTGATCAAAGGCTGATCAGAATCTTTAGCGCTGCTTGTCAAGTTGCGTTCGGCACGGCGCCACTGACCCTGCGCCAAAGCAAGCAGGCCTCGCGTGGTCTGACGACGGGCACGTAAGCTGCGACGACGCTGACGCCACTCATTGAAGCGGCGGTCGCTACCAAACAACACCAGCAACGCACGCAATGCTATATACACAGCCAGCAGGGCGATGGCGCCCAATACCAGAAACATCCAGAGGCTGGTCTCTACCGTGTAGTTTTCCCAGCTGAGCATGACATAGCCAGCATCGATATAAACGAATGCGCCAACGGCCAGCGCTCCCGCAGCAATCAGGATCAGAAAAAGAACGATCAGTCTCATGCGTCGTCCTCCGTACCGGCCTCTTCAGCCTCATCCGCATTTGCTTCTGTTGGCTGTACAGTGCCATTGCGGCGCTGCTCTTCAACCAGTTTCTGCAACATCAGGAGTGACGCAGTAATGTCAGGGCGCTCCGGAGCCACTTCCCAGGCCTGCAGTTCAGACAAGGCAGCGCGGGCCGCACGAGTGCGTGCATCTTCAATAACCAGATAGGCATCTAACCACTCTGAGACGCGCTGAAGGCTGTGCTCATACAGTTCGGTCTGTTCGCGCAGGAGTGCAATCTGAGCCTGTTCCAGCATCAGGTGCATGTTCTGCTGCAGGTAATACTGCTGATCGGGCGTCAGTGGCGCCGCGATTGGCTCGTCACGCTCACGGATACGCACCATACGAATCACGTTATCTCTGACGGTGTACCAGAGGTTCCAGTACCAGGTCTGCTCTTCCAGCGTGAGAGGTTCTTCTTCAGCAACAGGTTCTGCAATCAGTTTTTCTGGCATCCATGGCAGCGCTGTTACCTGCTCCTGCAGAGCCTGCAGGCGGAAGATGGCACCCACACGATCAACGGCAGGCACGGCACGCAGAGCCATCAGCTCACGGGCAATCTGAGCACGGACTTTATCAAAACGGGGGTTACGCGTTTCAATGATGACGTTGTCTGCTGCGGTCAGCATGCTGATCGCACCTTCCCAGTCACGCTCAAGCTCAAGGCGCTGACTGGCAAGGCGCAGCAGGTATTCTGCTTCAGCCAGTAGCCAATCCTGACGCTCTGCACCCGGCAGCTTACCCAGACGCTCTGTGTTGTGAGCCACCTGAGCGGCAAGGTTCTGAGACGCTGTATTCAGTGCTTCTGCGCGCTGCATCAATGTTGTTTCACGCGCGTTGCTCGCTTCAATTTTCTGCAGTGCAGTATTGAGGCGATCAGTCAGGACCGCAGTTTCAGCGGTTGCAGCCTGTTGCTGCTGCCAGCCGAAAAAGCCTGCCGCGCCCGCCAGAGCAAACAGGATGATGATCAGGAGCAGGTTAAACCAGGAAAGCACATTGGAACTG
Source organism: Thalassolituus sp. (assembly GCF_984348125.1). NCBI lineage: Bacteria > Pseudomonadati > Pseudomonadota > Gammaproteobacteria > Oceanospirillales > Oceanospirillaceae > Thalassolituus > Thalassolituus sp. The sequence continues at coordinate 22,033 of NZ_CFHJLR010000021.1, read as the reverse complement.
CGCTTTTCTTTCTGTCCCTTATCAGCCGGGGCGTTAGTCTGTTGTTCGTTGCTCACGGTGAATTTCCTTCTGAAATTGGCCTTAACGGCGAAATCTTAACGGCCTGCGGCAAACCGCGCGCGCAGGCTGTGCAAAGTATCTTCATTACGGGCACTGGCCGCAACCACCACGTCAGTACAGCCTTGCTGCCTGGCGTAAGTAGCCACTCGCTCACTTGGCACTATGATGGTACTTACCCGGGTCGCGATATCAGGTATTTGTTGTTGTGCAATATCGAGCGCCTGCCCACTGCTTAGCAGCAATACTGGCGCGCCCTGCAAAGTTTTTTCCCAGTCGGCTTCCGCCCATTCAATCTGCCGGCGCTCATAGAGCTCGGCGTAGTCGACACGGGCACCACGCTCACGCAGAACCGATGCCAGGGTTTCCCGACCGCCGACTCCGCGCCAGATGAGTATTTTCTCACCCTCGACCTGCTGTAACGATGGCAGCGCGAGTACTCCCTCACTGTCGTATCGGTCAACCGGCATTTCTGCGTCGATATCGTACTCGCGATAAACCGCTGCCGTTGTCGGGCCGACAGCGTACCAACGCAGGCCCACTGGCATCTGCGGCCAGTAATCGTCCATCCATCCGAAACCCGCCTCAGCGGCATTCTGGCTGATTGCGATGACAGCGTCATAATGGTCTATATCGAGGATTTTCTGACGACAGGCACGTGAGACCGCGCTGTCATCATCTTCAAATCGGCGAATCTCAATCAAGGGATGATGGCGAACCTCAAAGCCAAGCTCCGCCACTGAGCTGATTAATTCACTGGCTTTGTCCGCAGGTCGCGTTACTACAACCGGCGGTAACGCTTCAGTGAACGTCATGACCATACACGGCACGCAGGATATCACCCGCTCCCTGCGCCAACAGGTCTTCTGCTGCCTTTATACCCAGCGCTTCGGCGTCTTCTGGCGAGCCCCGGTATTCGGTACGCAGCATTTGCTGGCCGTCTTCGCTACCCACCAGACCACGGAGCCACAATTCATCACCATCAATGATGGCGTAACAAGCGATGGGGACCTGACAGCCCCCTTGCAGGCGGCGGTTCATGGCACGTTCTGCCAATACACATTGTGCGGTTACTTCGTGGTGCAGCGGCGCGAGCAAGGCATGAATGTCTTTATCAGCACTGCGCCACTCAATCCCAAGGGCACCCTGCCCACCCGCTGGCAGTGATTCTTCTGCCGGCATGAATGCGGCAATGCGCTCATCCATTTCCATACGCAGCAGACCTGCAGAGGCAAGAATGATGGCATCGTATTCGCCAGCGTCCATCTTACCCAGACGCGTTTGTACGTTGCCGCGCAGACTCTTCACTTCAAGATCAGGGCGTCGCTCTTTGGCCTGACAGCCACGGCGCAGACTGGATGTACCGAGCACTGAGCCCTCTGGCATCTCGGCCAGAGCCTTGTATTTGTTCGAGACGAACGCATCCAGAGGGTTTTCGCGATCGCAGATCACACCGAGCTCAAGCCCTTCCGGAAACTCCATCGGCACGTCTTTCATTGAATGCACAGCGATATCCGCCCGCCCGTCGAGCATGGCGCTTTCCAGCTCTTTGACAAACAACCCTTTGCCACCGATTTTCGCCAGAGGCACATCCAGAATTTTGTCTCCCTGAGTGGTAAATGTAACCAGCTCAACCTCAAGCCCCGGATGCAACGCTTCCAGGCGGGCCTTAATGTGTTCGGCCTGCCACATGGCCAGTGGGCTTTTGCGGGTCGCAATGCGGAGTAGGGATGGTGTCGGCATGATGTCCTCGAACCTGAAACTGTGCATTTATCAAGCGCGGATGATAACAGGATTGGGGGGCGATTGCTGCGCGGCCTCAGCCGCCGCGCAGATGCTTCTTCACACCGGGCGCGTGGCGCCGGCTCACTGGCAGAGGTTGATCACAATCCCGCAGCCACAAAACAACACCGTCATCGGTGTTTTCGAGGCGCTGAACCCGGTCGGACGCAACAAGGTAGCTGCGGTGAATCCGCATAAAGCGTTGCGGAAATTCTTCTTCCAATTGCTTCAGCGAATCGTCTATCAGGGTCTCTCCGTCAGCATGGTGCATACTGACGTATTTCTGGTCTGCGCTGAAAAACAGCACATCATCTACCGGGGTCAGCACTAAGCCTTGCGACGTTCGCGCACTGATGTGTGTACGCGCAGCCGGACCGGACACCTGCCGACTCAGACGTTCTGCCGCCCGGCTCAACGCCCGGGTGAGATCTTCTTTGCGGATCGGTTTCAGCAGGTAATCTGCAGCATCCACATCGAAAGCCGCCAGAGCGTGATCGTCAAAGGCGGTACAGAAGACGATGACAGGGGCACTTGGCAGCGTTCTGATTTTCTCTGCGGCCTGCAAACCATCCAGGCCGGGCATCTGGATATCGAGCAGAACAAGATCCGCTCTGAACTGCGACAACCAATCCACTGCCGCCTGCCCATCTCCGGCTTCAGCGACACACGTAAAGTCTTTGTGCTCCTCAAGCAGGCGTTTCAGACGCTGCCGTGCGAGGGGCTCATCATCGACCACCAGAACGCGGTAACTCATACTCTATCCCCATTCTCTGGTATCAGGATCCGTGCTTCGTAGCGATGTCCCTCATCCTCTACATTAAGTGTGGCACCTTCACCGAAAAGCGCCTCCAGACGTGCGCGGATATTCTGATGGGCTATGCGGTTGCCACTGGACTCGACGGACTCACTGCTTTTGCTGTTACTGATCTGCAGCAACCAACCTTTATCCATCTGCGCCAGCGACACCCTGATGTCTCCCTGCGCCACAACAGGCTGGATACCGTGATAAACAGCATTCTCAAGCAAAGGCTGCAAAATTAATTGTGGCACCCGTATATCTGGCAGAACGTGAGGAAGTTCCCATTCCACCAGCATCCGGTCGCCTAAACGGGTCTGTTCAATATCAAGATACCCCTGCCCAAGTTTGATCTCTTCTGCCAAAGAAGTCGTTTCTTCGGTTCCACGTAAAACCGCGCGGAAAAGCTGAGCCAGCTCAAGCAGCATCTGCTCCGCTTTTTCAGGGTCTATGACGATTAGAGAAGCAACGGTGTTGAGGGTATTAAAAAAGAAATGCGGACGGATATTTGCCTGCAAGGCCGCAAGACGAGCCCGGAGTTCAGCCTGAGTCTGCAAGCGCCACTGGCTCTGCACGTAAAAATAGCGCATCGCCATCGCCGAAAAAATTGCGCTGACCAGTTGGTTGCGGGCAACCCAGTACCAATCCAGCGAGGGCTGAATTGCAGGTAAGAAGGTTTCACCCAACAGGCTGATACACAAGGTCACCAGCTGGATAATGAGCAGAGCCACAGTTGATGCCGCCCACACCGGCAGCCTCGCCAGCTGGCTACGGGCCTGACACAACACCGCCACGGATACTAACGCTACCCATTGAACAAACAGTGAAACCAGCCCAAAGCGAATTCCTGAAAACCCGTCGATACCGCTTTCGATCAATGTCAGAGCCAGAACCAGCGCTTCACTGACAATCAGCAGTATGAGTACGGCACGGGCATTACACAGGTCCGGCAAAAAGAAGCCGTCCAGAAGCTCGTCCCGGGTCTGGGTCTGTTTGTTCTTCACACCATGTCCTGTTTCAGTAGCAGCAAACGCTTCATCAGAGTCTCACTATAATCTGCCCTGCCGTAAAGGGCAGATTACTCCGGTATGAACGTAAAGCCGCAAAGGCTATAATCCCGCCTTTCTTCAATTCAACGAATGTCCGATCAGAGGTGCCTGATGACCGACCAATCCACAAACGCTTCCTGGGGAGGCCGCTTTTCTGAAGCGACCGACGCCTTTGTCGCCCGCTATACCGCCTCTGTGGAGTTTGATCAGCGCATGTACCGCCAGGACATTCAGGGCTCCATCGCGCATGCAACCATGCTGTGCAAAGTAGGTGTTCTGACTGAGCAGGAGCGCGACGACATCATCAATGGCCTGAACGAAATTCAGAGCGACATTGAGAATGGCAAATTCGAGTGGTCCATCGAGCTTGAAGACGTGCACATGAACATTGAAGCTGCCCTGACGGCCAAGATTGGTATTACGGGCAAGAAGCTACACACTGGCCGCTCCCGTAACGACCAGGTAGCGACGGACATCCGTCTGTACATGCGTGATGAGATCGACGTTATCTCTGCCGAACTGACGCGCCTGCAACAAGGTCTGGTTGAGCTGGCTGAACGTGAAGCCGACACCATCATGCCGGGCTTTACCCATCTACAGACCGCACAGCCAGTGACCTTTGGTCATCACCTGCTGGCCTGGAACGAAATGCTTGAGCGTGATTACGCCCGCCTTCAGGACTGCCGCAAGCGCGTAAACCAGATGCCACTGGGCGCTGCTGCACTCGCTGGTACGACGTATCCCATCGATCGTCATTACACTGCCGAGCTACTGGGCTTTGAAGCACCGACCGAGAACAGTCTCGATTCCGTCTCTGACCGTGACTTCGCCATCGAATTTACCAGCGCAGCGTCTCTGATCATGATGCACATGTCGCGCTTCTCTGAAGAACTGGTGCTGTGGGCGTCTGCTCAGTTCCAGTTTGTCGATCTGCCTGACCGCTTCTGCACCGGCTCATCCATCATGCCGCAGAAGAAAAATCCGGACGTTCCTGAACTGGTGCGCGGAAAAACCGGTCGTGTGTATGGTCATATGATCAGCTTGCTGACCCTGATGAAGTCACAGCCACTGGCCTACAACAAAGACAATCAGGAAGACAAAGAGCCACTGTTTGATACGGCAGACACTCTGCGTGACTCACTGCGCGCCTTCGCTGATATGGTTCCACACCTGCAGGCGAAGAAAGAGTTTATGCGTGAGGCGGCCATGCGCGGTTTCTCTACCGCAACGGACCTTGCTGACTATGTAGTTCGTAAAGGCATTCCATTCCGTGATGCACACGAAATTGTCGGTAAAGCGGTCGCTTACGGTCTGGAAACAGGCAAAGATCTGAGCGAAATGACGCTCGAAGAACTGAAGCAGTTTTCGGATCAGATTTCTGAAGATGTATTCGATGTTCTGACACTGGAAGGATCTGTCGCGGCTCGCGATCATATTGGTGGAACCGCGCCTGATCAGGTGTGTGCAGCGGCTGGCAGAGCACGCCAGAAACTGTCGGCTCGCGGCTAAGCGTGAGGCTCAGCTGAAATGAAAAGGGCAGCGGATCAGCTGCCCTTTTTTTTGAACCAACCCGGCACGTTATTGACCGACACGAAGCGGAACACCAACACCGCGTGCACCAGACCAATGATCAGCCCCATGCCCATTTGTCCGGTTTCCATCAGCTCCCAGACCAGCATGGGTAGAGTCAGAATCGGAAACCACGCGATATAGCGAAAAAAAACACGCTCAAATCGCGTCGTAGGCAGATCCTGTTTACTCATATCCTGTTTCTGCGTCGTCATACAGTACCTCCATCAGAAGCCCAGCTTGTCACCACGACCAGTCTCTGCCTATTAGAGGAAAGTCGAATAAGCCTGTGCCGACTATTCAGACCCGACTCACATCCACAGAGACTGTCATTTCAGGCGCTGAGCCCCCACCAAAGATCACACCTTTCAGCGGTGTTACATCGTTAAAGTCACGGCCCCAGGCAGTGATGATATGTTGCTCTCCAGCAAGGCAATTGTTCGTCGGATCAAATTCTACCCAGCCCTCACCCGGCGAGAATACCGATAACCACGCATGCGTTGCATCGGCACCCACTAACTTTTCCTGACCCGGTGGTGGCAATGTTTCGAGGTACCCGGAAACGTACTTGGCAGCAAACCCCAGAGAGCGCAGACAGGCGATCTGCAGGTGAGCAAAATCCTGACACACCCCTTTTTTGTTCTGCATAACTTCGGACAGAGGTGTCGCAATGGTTGTCGCCAGCGGCGAATAGCTGAACTCTTCGTAGATTCGAGCAGTCAGAGCAAAGCACGCCGATAACAGAGAACGATCAGCGGTAAACAGGTCCGCCGCGTAATCGCGGAACTCGGGTGCCGCCGCAATCATGGATGAGTCCAACTGGTATTCGCGAGCGAGCAGTACATCCTCTGATTTCGACTGCTGCATTTTGCTCAGAACTTCTGCACAGGTACTGCCGAGATCGAGATTAGTGTCTGCGATCTGAGGGCGGGTTTCTACCTGACTGGTAGCAGTAATCGTCAGGGCTTTGTGGGGCCGCTGAATTTCAAACTGAAACACCTGATTGCCGAAATAATCTTCCCGGCGCTGCTCCATGGCCAGTTCCGGGGTGACTTCTATCTTGCTGTTGATGCAGGTCTGACGCTGAGTCGTGCGCGGGATCATCTGTGCCAGGTTATAGCAATGAGAGACCCGGCTGGCGTATTTGTAGGCGGTAATATGTTTAATCAGGTACTTCATTACAGTCCCTCCCAGCGAGCATCGACCAGCTGTTGCGAGTCTTCTCTGTGATCAAAGTAGCGATCGCCGATCATATCGCTGATGTCCATCAGGGCGTTATCCAGAGTCTGCATCTCTTCAATCAGCACTTTACGCTCACCTTCCGTACTTGCAGACAATTCAGAGAGCGTAAACAAGCGTACGCGCGTACTGCATTCGATCAGTGCTTTCTCAGCAGGCGGCAGCTCATGCAGATACCCCGCATGACTTGGAAGCTTACGCAACTGGCGCAATATATTGCCGAGCTGATACATCACCGAACGTGGGTTATCTGTATCCAGCAGAACCAGATCAAGGCCGCTACGCAGATCAGGACGAGCACCATAGCGGCGACGATAAGTAATCAGGCCTTCGAGTGTGAGCAATAAAGCTTCGGCTATGCGCGACTGCTCTGGTTCCATCATCTCAGGACCAAGCAAGGTGCCTGCGAGCCGCCCAGTCTGCATGGCTCGTTCAATTCGACGGCCCAATTCCATAAAGCGCCAACCGTAACCGCGGGTCATGCTCTCGTGAGTCAGGCCCGCCAAGGCCATTAATGCTGTGACCAGAGGGTCGAGTACTTCATCAGGGCTAAGGTAGGCATCCTGCTCATCGCCATCCAGCAGCGGAATCGCATCGCGTATGTCATTGATTACCCGGTAGGTATCAGAGGACAGCAGCTCTTTGGCTTCATCGGCACAGAAAAGCATGCTGTTGAGGGTATTCGCAATCGACTGCGGCGCTTCTCCGCGGCGCAGAGCTTCAATCATTGCCTCATCGCTCTCCGGCGTTTTCATAGGCGCAATAGTCGCCAACTCAGTCACGGCCTTCAGTAACGTCAGGCGCAGATCTGACGACAGAGGATCTTCACCGTTAAGCATGGAGTACGCAGTTCGCAACAGACGCAGACAGGCTTCTGCACGCTCAGCGTAGCGCCCCATCCAGAACAGGTTCTCAAGCACGCGGCTAGGTAGGTTGGTCGCTTCACTTTCCCGCGCAGGCGCAACATCTTCGTGCTGATTGGTAACGATGCGCTCGGGCTCGGAAGCTACCACCCAGGTATCTTTGCTGGTCGCACCCGCCTGACCAGAGATCAGCAGCGCATCTTCTTTGAGCCCAACCCGGGTAAGACCGCCCGGCATAACACTGTATGACCCGGTACCCGCAACCGTGAAGGCCCGGAGTATCGCTGGCCGCGGTGCCAACACATTATTCTGCAGAGTCGGTAAGAAGCTGGACTCCAGTACAGGTTGGCCAACATAGCGCTGGGGATCACTTTTAATCCGGGCGGCCATATTAGCCAGCTCTTCAGCGCTGGCTTTAGGCCCAAAGAAGCTGAGTTCGCCGGGTTTACGATACGTAGGTTTCACCACCAGCTTCGCCAGGTTATCCAGAACATAGGTCATGTCAGTAGGATCACCACACCACCATGTCTGCACGCTGTTGAGGCGAGGCTCACGCCCAAGTAGCGCGCGACCGATGTCCGGGAGATATTTCAGCAGCGCTGGACTTTCAAGAATGCCCGAGCCCAGAGAGTTGGCCACCACCAGGTTGCCAGCCCTGACCACCTGCAGCAGACCGGGCACACCGAGGCGGGAATCACCGCGCAGTTCTACCGGATCACAGAACCAGTCATCAACGCGACGCATAAGTACATCGACCCGGCTGAGACCATCCAGCGATTTCATCCAGAGAAATCCACCACGAACGACCAGGTCATCACTCTGAACCAGATAAAACCCAAGGTAATTCGCCAGATAGGCGTGTTCAAAATAGGTTTCATTACGAGGGCCAGGGGTCAACACCGCGATACGAGGCGAGGGTCTGTGAGGGCACAGGCTCTGCATTTTGCTACGCAACTGGCGGAAGTAGCCGGCCAGGCGATGAACGTGACTATCGCGGAATAAGCTCGGCAAGACACGCGACATCACCGTACGATTTTCGAGCGCGTAACCTGCGCCACTCGGGCTCTGAGTTCTGTCCGCAAGCACCATCATTTTACCGTCTGGGCCACGGGCCATATCAGCAGCGTGAATAATGAGATCATGCTCGCCGGGCATACGCAGCCCCTGACAGGCGCGCAGAAAACCGCGATTCGCGTAAATGATTTCAGGAGGGATAACGCCAGTGCGTATCAGTTGGCGTGGGCCGTAAATGTCCCGCAATAATAGATTCAGCAGCTCCGCACGCTCAACCAGCCCACTTTCAATGGCTGCCCAGTCATCACTGCTGATGACATTAGGAATAAGATCTAGCCCCCAGGTACGGGAGTCGTTCTGCTTATCGCGGAAATTGTCACTGTAGATGTTGTACGTCGCGCCGTCGTCACGCAACAAGCGACGGGCCTTAGCCTGACGGTCATGCAGGACGCTGCCCGGCATTCCTGCCAGGCTCTCCATGACATAATTCCAGTGCGGATGCATGGTACCGGCGGCATCGTAAACAGCATCACCGCTGCGTTGCAGCGGTGGATACAGGTCTTCGGCAGTCGGCGTGATGGCTGACTCATCAGTCATATTGGCTATCTCAGGTTATCTGGCCGCAATTATGGCAGATTCTCAGCGTTTAGGCTGAGTTCTGAGATCCAGCGTCAGAGGATACTCATCATACGACTCTTCCGCCGGGGCACTCATCGGCCTGACATCTGTATGCGCAGTAAATTCGCGCATGGCATCAATCTCAGGGCGAGGCGTATAAGGCCCCTGTGTGTGATCTGTCGTGGTGAAACGATTGCCACGGCGGGACTCGGCTTCAGCAGCATTCACTGGGAATACGTCATAGCTGCGCCCACCCGGATGAGACACATGATAGGTCGCTCCACCCACCGAGCGCCCGTTCCAGGTGTCGATCAGATCGAAATGCAGGGGAACATGAACATCAATGGTCGGATGCAGTGCCGAAGGTGGCGCCCAGGCTTTGTAACGCACACCTGCTACAAACTCACCATGTTTACCGGTGGCCCGCAGCGGCACCTTACGTCCGTTACAAGCCAGAATATAGCGGCTGCCAGTCATGCCGGTAACGCGAACCTGCAAACGCTCTACAGAAGAATCGACGTAGCGCGCGGTACCAAAGCTGGAGACTTCTTCACCAAGTACATTCCATGGCTCAATAGCCCAGCTCAATTCAAGTGACATATCCCCGAGATTCACCGTGCCATAGTGAGGGAAGCGGAATTCACGGAAAGGCAGTAACCATTCAGCACGGAAATCCAGACCATGCTCCTGCAGATCGGCCGCCACATCTTTAATGTCCTGCCAGATATAGTGCGGCAGCATAAACTGATCGTGCAGACGAGTACCCCAGCGCTCAAGCTTCTGCTTGTAGGGCTTCCGCCAGAACCGTACGACCAGAGCACGAAGCAGAAGCGCCTGAACCAGTGCCATACGGCTATGCGGCGGCATTTCAAATCCACGGAATTCGAGAATGCCCAGTCGCCCGGACGGACTGCCCGGTGCGAACAGTTTATCAATACAGAATTCTGCTCGGTGCGTGTTACCCGTCATATCAATCAGTAGATTACGTAACAGGCGATCAACCAACCAGGGCTGTGCGACGTCCCCGTCAGGCATCTGCTGAAAAGCAATTTCCAATTCATACAGAGCTTCATCGCGGCCCTCATCGACTCGGGGTGCCTGACTGGTCGGGCCAATAAAGGCGCCAGAAAACAAATACGACAACGACGGATGGTTCTGCCAGAAGGTAACGAAGCTACGCAAGAGATCAGGCCGTCGCAAAAATGGGCTGTCCGAAGGCGTCGCACCACCCAAGGTAATGTGATTGCCACCTCCGGTTCCCGTGTGACGACCATCCAACATGAATTTCTCAGTACTCAGGCGGCTTTCTTTGGCAGCCTGATATAACTCAGTCATGTTGCTGACCATGTCGGACCAGTTGTCTGACGGGTGAATATTCACCTCGATCACGCCCGGATCAGGAGTCACCAACAGCTTTTGCATGCGATGGTCTTTCGGCGGCTCATAGCCCTCAATAATGACAGGTAGATCCAGCTCCATTGCTGTCCGCTCTATCAGCGCCAGCAGATTCACGTAGCTTTCGAGGTAAGGCAGCGGCGGAAGAAACAAGTGTAACTTACCGTCGCGGGCTTCAATGCCCAGTGCCGTACGCACCAGATTTTTCCAGCGATAATCGTCTTTCTTCGCCGCAGACTCAGTCTTCTCGTTGCCCTCGACCTTCTTCTGAGCGCTCTGTTTCTGCACCGGAGGCGTCGATGATGTCGGTGTAAGCGGTTGCGACTGAGCTACCGGGCGACTGTTACGTGCCAGAGCCTCTTTTACTGCGGCATCGGCGGTTTCCAGAGGTCCGGCTTCGCGGTGCGGGTCAGTCTCCTGAATCAGAGGATCTTCTTCCGCAGGTGGCAGACTCTCCAGCGGCAGACGAAGCCCCATCGGCGAATCGCCCGGGATCAGAGTCAGACGCCCGCGGCGGAACTGCCACTCGCTGGACTGCCAGCAATGTCCGTAGAAATTCCACTCAAGCGGCAGTACGTACCCGGTCGGGGTGTCCAGCCCCTGCTCTAACACCCGTGCCAGTCGACGGCGCTCAAGGCTGTCTTTGCTGCTGGCAATCCGGCTATCAATATTTTCCGGTAAATTCTGCTCCTGCAGCAGATAATGCAGTCCATCTTCATACGCAGGTTGAGCACAACGCTGCGGAACGTTCAGTAACTCTGCAAGCCGTCGGGCAAATGCCCGTGCGTCTTCCTCGGTGTGTCCGTAATGTTTATCTACGCGGGCAAGCAGGTCTTTGTCCTGCCATAAAGGTTCGCCATCGGTACGCCAGAATAAACCTAACGCCCAGCGCGGTACTTCTTCTCCCGGATACCACTTGCCCTGGCCATAATGCAGCAGGCCTTTCGGTGCAAAGTGGTCTCGCAGACGGAGCAACAGGGTTTTCGCTAATGCCAGTTTGTCTTTGCCCAGCGCTTCGGTATTCCACTGCGCGGATTCCATGTCATCGACAGATACAAACGTTGGCTCGCCGCCCATTGTCAGACGGACGTCTTCATCTTTCAGAATACGATCGACTTTCTCGCCCAATGCCAGCGCGTCTTCCCATTCTGACTCGGTATACGGCTTGGTCACCCGTGGGTCTTCATGGAAACGAGTGACTTCGTTTGAGAAAGTAAACTCGACTTCACACTCATCAGTGAAGCCAGAAATTGGCGCTGCAGAGCTCGGCTCTGGCGTGCAGGCAAGTGGGATATGCCCCTCGGATGCAAATAGCCCAGAGGTCGGGTCGAGCCCCACCCATCCAGCACCCGGCAGATAGACTTCGCACCAGGCATGCAGGTCGGTGAAGTCAGCTTCAGGGCCAGAAGGACCGTCGAGAGATTTCTCATCGGATTTGAGCTGAACCAGATAGCCAGACGCAAAACGGGCGGCCAGCCCCAGGTGACGCAGTAACTGCACCATCAACCAGGCAGAATCCCGACAAGAACCTTTGCCTTTTTCCAGTGTTTCTTCCGGCGTCTGAACGCCCGGTTCCATGCGCACCAGATAATCGATGTCCTGCTGCAATCGCATATTGATATCGACAAGAAAATCGATGGTACGCTTTTTCTCACGCGGAATACTTTCCAGCAGCGTGGTGAACATTTCACCTTCGGTGGTGCAATGCAGGTAGGGTTCCAGCTCTTTCTTCAGGCTCTTTCCGTATTTGAACGGAAATTCCTCAGCGTACTCTTCAATAAAAAAGTCGAACGGGTTGATCACCGTCATATCGGCGATTACTTCAACCTCTACCGATAAGCAGCGACTTTTTTCAGGAAAAACGAGTCGCGCCTGAAAGTTACCGTACGGGTCTTGCTGCCAGTTAATAAAGTGCTCTTCCGGCTCTATTTTCAGACTGTATGAGCGGATAGGTGTGCGGCAGTGAGGTGCCGGACGCAAACGCACCACGTGCGGAGATAATGACACCGGGCGATCAAAGTCATACCGGGTTTTATGATTAAGTGCGACTGTAATTGTCATTGGGCCACCGCCAGTTGTTCCTGATCATTCAGGAACCAGGTACGACTGATAGAAAAATGAAGATACTGCAGTGAAATCTGCAGATCGTTCAGGGCTTCCCGCATTTCAGGGCCGGGAGCGCTATCCTCAGCACGGTCTGTGACAGTCTTATGAAGCTTACGGATATCCGCGATAATTTTTTCGGCACGCGGCAACGCCTTCACACCCTGAATCATGTCGTTGAGACAATACTCGACAGAACGCGGGAAACGCGGGTCTGTCAGCAGAAAGCTGCACACCAGAGGCGCTTTAACAGAACTGCGCATCGCCCGACGATACGGCTGATCGGCACTCAAAGAACGCAGCACATTTCCCCAGATAATCTGCTGGCTATTTACAGCAAAATCATCGTCCTCGATCTGCATGATGGCCGCTGTCGCGGCATCCAGATTCCGGGTGGTCATATCGGCACGTTCAAGATTCTGACCAAGCTTGAGCATTTCCCAGGCGCTATCGCGCGGCATATTGACCTGCCACAGACCAATAATCTGCTGACAGGCACTGATAACATTGCCCAGAAATTCATGTCGGTCGCGACGATTAATGCCCTGCTGCAGATGATCCTGAACATACTGGCTCAGTTCATTCACCAGCTCCCAGGTATCCGCCGGGATAACATCGCGCGTGGTACGGATATTTTCACGAATGGCTTTGAGCGAGGTCACTATAGAACTGGGGTTCGTGTCGTCGCCGACCAGAAACTTCACCACGTTACGCTCATCCTGCACCGAATAACGCTCGTTGAAATCCTGTTCAAGACTGTTAATTACAATCAGGTTATACCAACCCAGATTAACCTGACGCGGCAGGTCGAAAAGCAGGGTGTCGTAAATACTCAACATACGGGCTGTGCTTTCTACCCGTTCAAGATAGCGGGCGGCCCAGTAAACCCGTTCAGCAACTTTCGATAACATCAGGCTTTCCCCGCAGACGTATCAACAATCCAGGTATCTTTACTACCACCACCTTGCGATGAATTAACTACCAGAGAGCCTTTTTTCATCGCTACCCGCGTCAGTCCGCCAGTCGTTACGTAACTTGATTCGCCCTGAAGGATGAAGGGTCTCAGGTCGAGGTGACGGGGCTCGACTTTACTGCGCCCGACAAGTGTTGGCGCTGTTGATAACGCCAACGTAGGCTGAGCAATATAATTTCGCGGATTGGCTTGAATCAGCTCAGCAAATTGTTCTCGTTCTTTTTTAGTACTGTGCGGGCCCACCAGCATGCCGTAACCGCCAGACTCGTTAGCTGGTTTTACGACCAGTTTATCGAGGTTATCCAGCACGTATTCACGCTGCTTGTCGTCGTAGCAGAGGTAAGTTTCGACATTCGGAATCAAAGGCTCTTCGCTCAGATAATAACGAATGATATCGGGTACGTACGCATACACGACTTTATCATCGGCGACGCCTGCACCCGGCGCATTTGCCAGAGCAACTTTGCCCTTGCGCCATGCACGCATCAGTCCAGGGACTCCCAGTACTGATTCAGGATGAAACACTTCAGGGTCGAGGAACATGTCGTCAATACGGCGATAAATAACATCAACCCGCTCCAGACCAGAGATTGTCTTCATATAGACGCAGTCATCTTTACCGACGACGAGGTCGCTGCCTTCGACCAACTCAGCCCCCATGCGTTGAGCCAGGAAGGCATGTTCAAAGTACGCCGAATTAAAAATGCCTGGAGTCAGAACCACGACCACCGGGCTGGAGCTCTGACGTGGCGACAAAGAAGCCAGCATATTAAAGAGAGCTTCTGGATAATCACCAACCGGCGCGATACTGACTTTTTCAAACACCTCAGGCAGAACCCGCTTCATAATGGAACGGTTCTCGAGCATGTAAGAAACGCCGGAAGGCACCCGCAGGTTGTCCTCAAGTACATAAAACTGGCCGTCACCATCGCGGACAAGATCGGTCCCACAGATGTGCGCCCAGACACCAAAGCGCGGATTAACGCCCTCACACTCAGGTCGATAGTTCTTCGACTGTTTCAGTACAAACTCAGGAATGACGCCGTCTTTAATGATCTTCTGTTCATGGTACAGATCATCAATAAACATATTCAGCGCCTTCAGACGCTGACGCAGACCCGCCGCTGTTTTCTCCCACTGCTGGGCCGATATGATCCGGGGCACGATATCAAATGGCCAGGCGCGGTCGATGTTCTCACCTTCACTGTAAACGGTGAAAGAAACCCCCATATCTTTGATAGTGGACTCAGCGGCCAGCTTACGTGACTGTATTTCTTCTTCTGTCAGGCTATTCAGATAGTTGGCGAGTTGCCGGGCGGGGACTCTAGGGTTTCCGGGCGAGCTGATCAGCTCATCGTAGAAACCCTCCTGTAATTCGTAGTGCTTCCAATTTATCGACATGCAGAACCGTTCCACGGTGATTCTCGAGTTTTATGCACCTATTCAGGCACTTCATCACCTCTACAGCAATAGACGAACCGGCCGGCCAACACATTGTCCACATTGGCACCATCAGGCTAATAGAGGCTAATAGAGGCCACTCCATGCGTACCCCGGGCAACCCGCTACAGCACTGCTACACTGAATGTCAGTATTAACAAACCGCTATCAGGGAGGCACGCGCGATCGTGCACCATGCAGTGAGTATTCTGCGACAACCACATAAGCAACAGACTGCAGTGTTCAATTTTGGGGCACAGAACCCCCAAAAGCCCAGCAGGGGGTCAGTGTGACGCCTCGGAGGTCGCTCGCCCAACTGTTACTGAACTGGTCCCTGCTGATGCTGGGGCTGATTACCTGTGGGCTTGGCTATCTGTTACTGCAGCTCCAACTGGAACAGTTTTCGAGTAACTGGGAGCGGCGTATAAGCTTCGAGCTGGAAAGTATTGCCAAAAACGTGGAGTACCACGTCAGCCAAAGCAGTAGTCATGTTGTCGAGAACCAGATCCGGGAGAGTATTGACGACCCGTCTCTGCGTTATCTCGCTGTTTTGTCTGAAGCAGGGGACCGCGTTATTTTTTCAAGCAACGCCAGCGACCGGCTGCACAACACCAAGTACCGGCTAAGCAGTCACTCCCTGAATACTGGCGTGCAGGAGCCCCAGATCGAGCGCTACAAATCGGAGTTCTATGCTTTATTCCCAGTGAACCTTAAATACCCGGTGTCACCACACACCGGCAATACGGATCAGAGCATAAAAAGGGACACCCGCGCGTGGCTATTTGCGCATTATGATGCACATAGTGATTACGACTCTATGCTGCGTTCTCTCGCCCGAAAAACAATACTTGTCGCCCTGCTGGTCATTATTTTCCTGGTCGTTCAGAGCCAGATTCTCCGTAAATATATTCTTATCCCGGTCAAGCACCTGGTACAGCTGACCAGTTCGATAAAGCAAGGCAAATACGCCAGTATTCCTGAAAGTCGCAGTGCCACTGAGATTGCACAGCTGGAAGAAGCGTTTAACGACCTCAGCGAACACCTCGATGAAACCACCACACGGATTGCCCACCAGCAGGCACTGAACGATGCCTTTACCGCGGGTTTCCCTGACATAGGTCTGCTCGTCACCGCAACAGGAGTGATCAACGGGCGTTTCGGTAACCCCAACGGGCGCGTTCAGCGCCTTAACGAAGACCTGACAGGAACACCCTTCACGGCCTGGCTGAACCTGTCGGCGACCCGAAAAATAGAGGAAGCCCGCAATCAGGCGCTGGAAAAGAAAGAACTTGTGATTACTGAGTTCAATCATGATGACCTCTATCTCGAATCGCGGATGATCCCGCTAGAGGAGCACGCAAACATGCAGGACGCTCTGATCTGGCTGATTCGTGATATTTCAGAAGTGAAACGCAAGCAGGAGCTCATTGAGTACCAGGCTAACTACGATCCGCTTACCGAGCTGGCTAACCGCAGAATGGCACTGCAGGAGCTGGAGAAGAAAATCGCCTGGTCAGAAGACGATAAGACCTGCGGTAGCGTACTCTTCATCGATCTTGATCACTTCAAAAATATCAACGACTCATTAGGGCACCCGATCGGTGATCGCCTGCTTATTGAGGCCTCACATCGGCTGAAAGCCACCGTCGGGGAGAAAGACCTGATCGCCCGTCTTGGGGGCGATGAGTTTCTGATTATTCCTGATGAAGTTTTCAGCGCGCATGAACTTGCCGAAGAGAGAGCGGTTGAGCTGGGTACCGCCGTGCTTCAAGCTATTCGCAAGCCTTTCTGTATCGATATCAATAAATTCCATATGACTGCCAGTATCGGTATTTCGATTTTCCCCTCGACCGACTGCGGGGCAAACGACCTGATAAGACAAGCGGACACAGCAATGTATTGGGCAAAACATCAGGGCCGCTCACAATTGTGCTTGTACAACCATCGGATGCAGGAAGAAACACGCGAACGCCTGCACCTGTTTAATGATCTTTATCAGGCTATTCGGGATAACGGTTTCACGCTCGTATATCAGCCTCAGCACAATGCAGAGGGTGAAGTCACCGGGGCCGAAGCGCTGTGTCGCTGGGTCAACAACGGGCAATCCGTTTACCCTGACGTATTCATCGCCGCGGCTGAGGAAACTAACCTGATTCTGCCGCTGGGGGATTGGGTGCTTACCCATGCCTGCCAGACACTGCGCCAGTGGATCAGAAACAAATCCTTACCGCCAAGCTTCAAGCGCCTGGCGGTGAATATCAGCCCAGCCCAATTCATGGACCCGGAATTCGAAGCCAAGCTCGATAAGACCATGAAAAGTTGTGATATCGATAGCAGCGTGCTGGAGCTGGAGCTTACCGAAAGCCTGTTTATGGGCGATAAAGATCTGATCAGGGAAAAAATGCAGCGTCTCAGCAACAAGGGATACACTTTTGCACTGGATGACTTTGGCACAGGCTATTCGTCTCTGAGCTATTTACAGAAACTGCCGATAGATAAGTTGAAAATTGACCGGGCGTTCGTGATGGACATCAACCCTGATAACCGGCCAGCAAGTATCGTTGATGCCATCATCCAGCTTGGTCAGAATCTTGATATGGATATCATTGCCGAGGGCGTCGAGACAGATCAACAACAGATCTACCTGAAAGATCATGGTTGCCGTAATTATCAAGGCTACCTGTTCAGTCGACCACTGCGCGAAGATATGTTCGTCAGCTACATACACAAACGCCCGATCTGAAAGCTGGCACCAGAGTTGCTGTTATCCCTTTAGCTCCCTTAAACGGGACCTTTACCAATGATATTGCACCGAAACGGCTCACGATGAGCCGTCGTGCTTTCTGGACTGACAGGGGATAACGATGGATAAAGCAACGATGACTGAGGCGATTATCGCCCGCAAAATTGAGAAAGAACTGACGTGGGAACAAATGGGGGCGGATCTTGGAATGTCTCCTGTCTGGCTGACGTCTGCCTGCCTGGGCATGAACAGCGCCCCTGCCGAAAAGGCCGCGGCCATTGCAGAGTATTTGGGATTTGACCAAAGCATGGCCACCGCGCTGGAAGCATACCCAACCAAAATATGGGATCAGGCTGTCCCTACTGATCCATTAATCTATCGACTCTACGAAATTGTGGGCGTCTACGGTGACACGCTGAAAGAAGTTATCCAGGAGAAGTTTGGCGACGGCATCATGAGCGCCATCGACTTCTCCATGGAAGTCGACAAAATCGAAGACCCAAAAGGCGACCGTGTTCTTCTCACGCTGAATGGCAAATTCCTGCCATACAAGAGCTGGTAAGCCCCCTTGCTAGCTGCCTGAGCCGCGCAGTACAGCGCTCAGGTCGCGACTCAGTTCCTGTCGTTTAACTTTGCCCATCGCATTACGCGGGATTTCTTTGAGCTGGAAATACTCCGTCGGGACGAGCGTCGCATCAAGCCGCGCCTTCAGAAACTCCGCAATCTCTGATACCGGAATGGTGCTATCAGCGGTATAAGCCAGTGCAAGCTTCTCCGAGTTATCTGCCCGCTCAACCTGACAGGCAGCAACATCAGTCAGAGTCGGCATCTGCTCAGCCACGGCTTCAATATCAGCAGGATTGACCTTCACCCCACCAAGATTTACTACTTCAGACTCCCGTCCGGTTAAACACAGAACACCGTCCCGGAATACACCCCGGTCCCCCGGATAGAACCACCCATCACGGAACTCATTGTTATCCGGGCTACCTTTCATGTAACCACTGACCATCCCCGAACTGCGTATCCGAACAATACCTTCGGTTCCATCAGGTACCGGGCTGCCCTGATCGTCAATGACTTCCGCTGACGCGCCCGGCTGAACAATCGCTGTTTTCCAGACCAGTTCCGGCCTGGTCACCTGAACCATGCCAACCGCACCGACTTCGGTAGAGCCATAAACATTGAAGATACGCGCCTGAGGACATACCTGTTTAATTCGGTGGATCATCCCCGGTGACAAAGCACTACCCGCCAGACGAATCTCGCGGACACCATTCAGGTCAGCGGCTGACAGCGCATTTGAGTTCACAAGGCGGAAAAGTGCCGTAGAGGAACTTAATATAGAGGTGACATAAAAAGTACGGATCGCTTTGGCAAACGCTTCGGCGCTCGCAGGCAGGAGCACTACCTTGCCCGCCTGTATTGTCTGCAATGACCCCATGAAGCCACCAATGCTGGAGTGCCCCATCAGATTGAGATCATGCCCCGTCGCACTTCCCCAGACCAGATGATTACGATAGAGACGCTGCTCTATCATTGCCGGCGTCAGCCCTACTGCTTTCGGCTTTCCGGTGGTGCCACTGGTCAGAATAATGCGACAGATATCCTCCGCAGAAGAATAGTCCTGCATCGGCTCCAGCCCCGGCATGTTACGAGCTTCATTAAACCAGTCCTGACTGAGGCCAATGTTACGAATGCCACTGACATCTTTATCGGCTTTCAGCGAGACAACAAAATCGAACTCTGGCTGCTCTGGGATATCAGTCCCAGCGATTCCGAGACAGCTGACTGCGGCGCGATGAAACAGCGCCATAGTCGCAATAAACGCCAGATTCTCGGGGAGCAGCAGATACACGCGATGACCAGAGCCAATTCCGGCCTCCGCCAACTTTTCTGATACCTGCACAACGGTTTTATGCAGTTGTGCATAATTCAGTGTCGACTGACCATCATAAAACGCCGGATAATCAGGAGTTACCATGGCCCGGAAGGCTAAAGGTTCAAATGGGTTATGCATGTAACTACTCTGTTTAAAAAAGCTGCTGTATACCGAAGGATACACTGGTGATAGTGGCATTGGCAGCACTGACCGATTCACCCAGATCATCATCGGGTGCGTCCCATGTCAGATAGCGATAACGGAATGTAGCGACGAGTTCTGTCGTCTGAGTCAGGTTACCCACCACCGCAAGACCAGCGTTCAGACTGCGCGCGCCATTGTCAGCACCTTCCTCGTCCAGTACCGACGTCTCACCATAGTATCTGTGATAGCCGACCCCAAGGATTAAATAGGGCCGCAATCGTGAGGCGGGGGCTCCATCCAGAGCATAGGGTAACCAGACATCGCCATCGAGGCCGACAATATTCGCACCTTCCCGATCGGCTCTCATGCGCGTCCAACTGATTTCAAATCGCGCATTCATAGGCCCGGTACCACCGACCGTTAACCTCGGATAAGTGGACGACCACGCACCGGTATCAAGAAGATTCTGATCAATTGTCGCCGTTTCATAGGCAGCCCCAAGATGCCAGGACCCATTGCCTGAATAGTCGGCAGCATGAGAGGGCGTGCTGACTAATAGCACACCTGCCACGGCGGAACACACCAATCTAATTATAGAAATGCCACTCATGCTGTCATGGTATCAAACAAGCAAAAAAAAGGTGGAGCCATGCTCCACCTTCTTTTTAAAACGGCAGGATCAGTCTGTTACAGGCCGAGTGCCAGCAGTTCAATCTGCGCCGCAGCACCGTACAGAGCACCCGCTTCTGTTTTCAGGGTCTCTGGTGGAATCAGACCAGGCCAGTGCGGCTTAACATCGGCGAGAATGGCAAGAGTAGCTGCTTTCGCGTCGGTTACCGCTGACTCATCGGACTCAATGCCTTCAACCAAGTCGGTGGCAATCGTAGTGAAACCAAATGCGTCCTGATATTCGTGTGCATTTTCCATTTTGCCGTCCACCACTGCGATAGCGTACTCATCCGCCGCAGTACGCAGAAGCTGTACAACCAGCTTCAGTTTCTCTGCCGGTGTCGCACTGGTTTCAGAAACGGCCATAGCGTTGGTGTCGATAGCGGCAAGCAGGGTATCCAGCGCAGTCTGTACAGCTTCTACACCTTTTTCCTCATTAACCGCATCGGATACGGCAGTCAGCTCTTTCGCGAAGCCAGCGGTACCACGTGCTTCTAAAGCAGGAACCAGATCAGCGTACAACTCGCTTTCTGGGTGCTTCATGTGTGTTTTAGCGTGCTCGATATGGCCAGCCTTGTAGAGCTCGGCGCCGACATACAGGTGACCCTTAATCAGGCTGAGGTGAGTCAGATAAGCAAGATCATCAGACGTCAGCTCTGTTGCTGCTGCGCCTTCGCCCTCACCTTCACCGGCAGAGATCACTTCGCCTTCACCCTCGCCTTCACCAGCAAGTGCAACGGCATCAACGGAGGTCTCAATCGGCGCAACCGCCGCTTCGCCTTCGTTTTCTTCTTCGGTACAAGCACTCAAGCTCATGCCTGCTGCGCCGGCCAGGCCGATCACACTGATGCTTTTCCACAGTTTGTTGCGCTTACCCATTACTCAGGTCTCCTGAAAATTCGTTTTGCGGATACATCTTTATGCTACTATCAATAGCATATACGATCAGTTCTCATTTTCGATACCATGACAATTCTCGTAGATAATCTGTTGGATGTCCACTCTGTAACTGCGGTTCTGAACAGCCTCAGCGACGACCTGTTTGTGGATGGTAAAAAAACAGCAGGCAAGACTGCCCGCGCCGTAAAAAAGAACCTTCAGGCCGACCCTAAGTCGCCCAAAATCATTGCGGCAACAAAGCTCGTTGAACAAGCGCTGCGTAAGCATCCGATGGTCACCAACTCGGCGTTTCCAGATAAACTCAGCAACATCATTATCAGTCGCTATGATGAGGGCATGACTTACGGTTCTCATGTCGACAACGCGTTTATTCACGCAACCAGAACGGATTTGTCGTTCACCTTGTTTCTGTCCGACCCTGATACCTACGATGGCGGCGAACTGATCCTGCAGAAGCACGATGGGGACGACGTGATTAAATTGCCCCAAGGGTCGGTTTACATTTATCCGACTCGCGAACTGCACTATGTCGCCCCCGTCACCCGCGGCGTCCGATACGCAGCCGTTGGTTGGATTCAGAGCCAGGTTCGCTCTGAAGAGCATCGCGGCACGCTGTTTGATCTGTACCTGGCGCTGCAACAGATGGCAGACACGGAAGAAAATAGACAGGCGCGGCTGCATATTTTAAAAGCCAGAAGCAACCTGATGAGAATGTGGGCTGAATAATGTGAACTGAATAAAGCGGGTAAGCGGATTAAATGGTTGATCTTACCTTTGCATGAGAGTGAGACAGACCG
>NZ_CFHJLR010000020.1:0-55475 GCF_984348125.1 Thalassolituus sp. | reverse complement strand
TCTCCCCATGTGAGAGTAGGTCATCGTCAAGCTCTTATTCGAAACCCCTGATTGCCTACGCAGTCAGGGGTTTTTTCATTTGCTCACATCCCTGTCCAACCCTGAACAATTCTCCTGTCATATCTGTATTCCCCAGCGCACTACTCTGGATTATGCCTACACTCAATAGAGCTTCAGGAGGTGTATGTGTTTCTTATTATCGAAGACAGTCCGATCGTTCAGAAGATTTTGCAGCACACGTTGCGACAGCAGGGCATTGAGCCGGTGGTGTTTGCTTCTACCAAAGCCGAAGGAATTGAGCTGTATAACGAACACAAAGACAGCGTGGTCGCCGCACTGGTTGATCTGAACCTTCCTGATGCGCCTGATGGTGAAATGGTCAGTTACCTGCTTGATCAGCGTTTACCGGTTGTTGTTCTTACGGGTAGTGACGATCTGAATCAGCGTAAAGAGCTCCTCAAGAGCGGGGTCGTTGATTACGTTATTAAAGAGAACCGCTTCTCCTATCAGTATGCAGCGCGAATGCTTAACCGACTTGAGCGTAATCGCTCAATTACAGCGCTTGTGGTGGATGACTCTTCCACGATGCGACAGGCTGTAACGTCTTACCTCAGACTCCAGAATTTTCAGGTTGTTGAGGCTCATAATGGGGCTGAGGGACTTGAGAAGTTAGAGTCAGACATCTCTATCAAGCTCATCATTACTGATTATCATATGCCTGAGATGAATGGCTTTGCTTTTCTCCAGCAGGTGAGACATCGCTACGATAAGCGGCCACTGGCCATCATTGGCCTGTCGAGTCAGGAAGACGCGGATATCTCTGTGCAGTTTATTAAAAAGGGCGCGAACGACTTCCTCCAGAAGCCTTTTCAGCAGGAAGAATTCAGCTGTAGGGTGACGAACAATATCGAGGCGCTTGAGCAATTCGTTGCCGTTCAGGAGCAGGCCACTCTGGATTATCTGACAGGCCTCAGAAATCGTCGTTACTTTATCGAAGAAGGGGATGCGCTGGTTAAAAGGCTTCAGGCAGAGGGCAAGCCCTTTACTGTGGCACTAATGGATATCGACAGCTTTAAGGGGATTAATGATGAGTACGGTCACGATGCCGGGGATGCCGTCCTGAAGCAGTTGGCCGGATATCTACAGCAGACTTTCTTCAGGTTCCATATGGCTCGATATGGTGGCGAAGAGTTTGCGCTTATTCTGCCAGGTCTGGATACTGATAAAGCCTATGGACTGTTAGATCAGTTCAGATCTTATGTGGCTGATCAGTTATTTATTCTGCCCGATGATGATTACATCAGGGTGACGGTAAGCACGGGCGTAGCGCCTTTTTCACCTTCCAATAAGAGCATGTTGCATCAATTACTGCTGGATGCGGATGAAGCTCTGTACGCTGCGAAAGAGGGTGGCCGGAACCTGGTTGTGGTTCATGACCCGACCCTCTCTGCAGATTAGGTATCAGACTCCAGCTGAATCAAAAGTAGCACTGACTATCGCCTGAGCTTCTTCAATGATCTGAGCGAGATGCTCCTCACCTTTAAAGCTTTCTGCGTAGATCTTATAGATCTCTTCTGTGCCGGATGGGCGTGCAGCGAACCAGCCGTTCTCTGTGGTGACTTTCAGACCGCCAATCGCCGCACCGTTGCCTGAGGCATGGGTCAGTTTTTCTTTGATCTCTTCACCGGCAAGTTTTTCGGCGGTCACGTCACCGGCACTCAACTTTTTCAGTACGGATTTCTGTGGGCCAGTCGCTGCAGCATCAATACGCTTATAGACGGGTGCTGAGAATTTTTCGGTCAGGGCGATGTAGTGTTCACCCGGATCTTTGCCGGTCACGGCTTTAATTTCAGCGGCTAAGAGTGCGAGGATGATGCCGTCTTTGTCGGTCGACCATACCGTGCCGTCTTTCCGCAGGAAGGAAGCGCCTGCGCTCTCTTCACCGCCAAAACCGAACTTACCTGTGTACAGACCATCAACAAACCATTTAAAGCCCACAGGGACTTCTGAGAGTGTGCGGCCCAGATCAGCTGCTACGCGGTCGATCATGCTGGACGACACCAGTGTTTTACCAATGGCGAGATCCTGTGACCATTGTGGGCGATGGGTATACAGGTAGTTAATCGCTACGGCGAGATAGTGATTAGGATTCATCAAACCAACAGATGGCGTGACAATGCCGTGGCGGTCGTAATCCGGGTCGTTGCCCAGTGCGATGTCGAAATCGTCTTTTAAGTCGATGAGGCCCGCCATGGCGTATGGGCTGGAGCAGTCCATACGGATGTTGCCGTCTTTGTCTAACGTCATAAACGAGAAGGTCGGGTCAATGTTTTCGTTAACGACTGTAATATCCAGACCGTAGGTCTCAGCAATGACATCCCAGTATGCGATACCGGAACCACCGAGTGGGTCCACACCAATCTTAACGCCTGCTTTGGCGATGGCATCCATATCGATCACACTGGCAAGATCATTTACGTACGGTGTGATGTAGTCGTATTTAGTTACCAGATCCGATGCCCAGGCCTTGGCAAAGTCCATGCGCACAACGTCGTTACTGCCGCTGTTAATTATGTCGTTGGCGCGGTCCTGGATCTGAGAGGTTACGTCCGTATCGGCAGGGCCACCATTCGGTGGATTATATTTAAAGCCACCGTCCTGAGGAGGGTTGTGCGATGGGGTAATCACGACGCCATCGGCCAGCTCTGAGGTTTTACCTTGGTTGTACGTCAGGATCGCATGAGAGATTACTGGCGTTGGTGTATAGCCTCGGCCTTGCTGAACGCGAACGCAGATACCGTTAGCGACCAGCACTTCCACTGCGGTGATAAATGCACACTCGGACAGGGCGTGGGTATCCATACCGATGTAGAGCGGGCCGGTAATATCATTCTGTTGGCGGTATTCAACTAACGCCTGACAGATAGCGGCAATATGCGTTTCGTTAAAGGAGCCGTTTGCGGAACTGCCGCGGTGGCCGGAGGTGCCGAAGCTCACCAGTGTGTCGGCGGATGGCTGGCGGACATAATAGTCGGCGACAAGGCGTGGAATATTGGCAAGATCAGAAGCGAGTGCTTTCTGGCCGGCTCTTTCATGGTGACTCATGCAGAGAGTTTCCTTACAGAATGTCTAATAATGATAGGTATTGTGCCTTCTGCGTGTGACAGCTTCCAGATAGTTTCGGAAGAATGGCGGATGCATCGGTACTGTTGAACCGGACAGTGGTGATCACTGGGGCATTCGGTTACTCTCAGGCTAACGTTCATTAACGAGACTCTGTTATGTCAGAAGATACTATTTTCGGGAAAATCGCCCGCGGTGAAGCGGATGCTAAGATCGTTTATGAGGACGATCAGTGTCTGGCGTTCCGCGATATGTTTCCTGCGGCGCCGATGCATATTCTGGTGATCCCGCGTAAGCCGATCCCGCGTTTATGTGACGCCGAAGAAACGGACGCAGCGCTTCTGGGGCACATGATGCTGGTTGCCAATAAAGTTGCCGAGCAGGAAGGTCTTGGGGATAAATTCCGTTTGGTGATTAATAATGGTGAAGGTGCGGGGCAATCCGTATTCCATTTGCATATGCATGTCATAGGCGGCCGTGATCTGTCTTGGCCTCCGGGCTGATAATAAAGCTACCTGCGTCGCTGTGGCGGTGTGAAAATTCGCGATTGATATGACTGCCATGGACGGCAGGAATGCAGATTTTGCAGGAGCAAAAATCTGCCTCACTTACGATTTGTAGGCTCCGCCTTCTCGCGAACTTTTGCCTTGCCACACCTTCCTCGCTGACGCTTTTTCAAAAAACCCCTTCGTTAATTTAAGCTCCTTAAGTTTCGCTATGAAAACTGAATTTAAAGAACTCCGTGCGCGTCTGCATGACGGGCGAAATCTTGTTGTTGATGACTGGTCGGTGTCGGCGGATCAGACCTGGGGCATTATCGGGACGAATGGCAGCGGTAAGACAGTGCTGTCGCGCTTGTTTGCCGGTGATGTTCGCCTGAGTCACGGTGAGGTCTCAGGTCTGCCAGAGCGCGTCGCGTTCGTGTCGCTGGAAGCGCAGGCGGCGCTGATTGAACAGGAGCGTCGGGAAGATGAATCTGATCTTATGGATCAGAAGGATATCGGAACGCTGGTCAGTGAATTGCTGGCACCGGTCGAGGAAGTCGCCGAGTGGATTCAGTTACTGGGGATGGAGCATATTCTGTCGCAGGGTTTCCGCTCGTTATCTACCGGTGAGAGTCGTAAGGTGATGCTGGTGAATGCGGTACGGCAGAAGCCTGACCTGTTGATCCTGGATGAACCGCTCGAAGGTCTGGATGCAAACAGTCGCGAGGCGCTTGCAGAGGCGCTGTTTAAGCTTCATGAAAGTGGCCAGCGTCTGCTGTGGGTAGCGAACCGTTTGGATGAACTGCCAGACTGGCTGACGCATCTGGCGTTTGTTCACGATGCCCGCTTATTAGTTCAGGGCGAACGTGAGTCGGTACTTACCTCGCCTGAAGTCCATTCTTTACTGCATTTTGATAAGCCTTTGTCGGAATTCCCGGAAGCGCCGGTGAAATATGGACTGAACTCTGGTGAGCCGCTGGTGCGTCTGGTGAATGGCTCGATCGTCTATGGCGAGCGCACTTTGTTTTCTGAGCTCAACTGGCAGGTCGATCCGGGAGCGCACTGGGCGATTACAGGCCCGAACGGTTGCGGTAAGACCAGTCTGTTGCAGATGATCACAGGCGATAACCCACAGTGCTACCGCAACGAGCTGTATCTGTTTGGTATGAAGCGTGGCAGCGGCGAAACCATCTGGGACATCAAAAAGCATATAGGTCTGGTGTCGTCGTCGCTGCAGTGGGAATACCGGGCAACCACGAACGTGCTGACGACGGTGATTTCTGGTTTATACGACAGCATTGGTTTGTATCAGGCGGCGGGGGATGACGACCGGCGTCTCGCGGAGCAGTGGCTGGAGATTATCGGCTTGCGCCATAAAGCCAATCAGAGCCTGCATCACCTGTCGTACGGAGAGCAGCGTGTGGTGCTTATCGCTCGTGCTCTGATCAAGCAGCCGCCGCTGCTGATTCTGGATGAGCCTTGCCAGGGATTGGATGACCCAAGCCGCGAAATGGTGCTGGCGTTTATCCGTCGTTTATCAGAACAGAAAACCATTACGCTTCTGTATGTGACCCACCACGCGGACGAGATTCCGGCGGGGGTAAGTCATCACTTACGGTTGGGTGCCGAAAACACCTACAGGTACGAGATTTGAGCCGTTGGTTTGTCGATACTGAGCGGAAGGACGCAGCGAGTACATCCCTGTATGCTCAGTTGTGACATCTATCTCTACAGGGAATGGGTCACAAATACCTTCCTTCTCAGCATCGGCAACTCATCGTGATAAATCTCAGCCAATAAAAAAGCACCCGAGGGTGCTTTTTGTTTTCGTGCGTCGCGGAAGCGTTATGAGCGAAGGTCAGGCTAGGCGGAAGTGGCTGAGGACGCGCAGTTTACATGGGGTAAATGAGCATTCCGAAGCCACTTCCAACAACGCATGGCCGAGCGCAATAGCTTCTATCAGTAAAGGACGCGGGCGCGAATGGTGCCCTCAACCTCTTTGATTTTCTCCAGCGCCAGATCTGACGCATCAGCCGCAACATCGATCACAACGTAGCCAACTTCTTCAACGGTCTGCAGGTACTGACCACAGATGTTGATGTTGTTGTCGGCGAGAATGCTGTTTATGGCATTCATAACGCCAGGTACGTTTTTGTGGATGTGCAGAATACGGTGAACGTTCGGGTTGGATGGCAGAGCCACCTCAGGGAAGTTCACTGAAGAAGTGGTGGTGCCGTTGTCGCTGTACTGAGCCAGCTTCTCACCTACTTCTTTACCGATGTTTTCCTGAGCTTCCATGGTAGAACCACCGACGTGCGGGGTCAGGATCACGTTGTCGAATTCGCGCAGTGGTGAGACAAACTCTTCGCTGTTAGAGCGTGGTTCAACCGGGAATACGTCGATGGCCGCACCCAGGAGTTTGCCGCTGCGTACGGTATCTGCCAACGCATCGATATCAACCACAGTGCCGCGTGACGCGTTCAACAGGATAGAACCCTGTTTCATTTGCTCAAACTGCTCTGGGCCCATCATCCATTTAGTGGAAGGTGTTTCCGGAACGTGCAGAGATACAACGTCAGCAATGTTCAGCAGTTCGTTCAGAGTCCCGACCTGCTTAGCATTACCGATTGGCAGTTTCGTTACGACGTCGTAGAAGAGTACTTCCATACCCATGCTTTCGGCCATGACCGACAGCTGAGTACCGATCGAACCGTAACCCACGATACCCAGCTTCTTGCCACGGATCTCGTAAGAGTTAACCGCAGACTTGCTCCAGCCGCCGCGATGACATTCGGCGTTTTTCGCAGGGACACCGCGCATCAGCATGATGATTTCTGCCAGTGACAGTTCTGCTACAGAGCGGGTGTTGGAGTAGGGAGCGTTGAATACGGCGATACCACGCTTCGTTGCCGCTTTCAGGTCAACCTGGTTGGTGCCAATACAGAAGCAACCGACGGCAATCAGCTTCTCAGCAGCGTCGAAGATCTCTTCGGTGAGCTGAGTGCGTGAACGAATGCCCACAAAATGAGCGTCTTTGATGGCGGCTTTCAGCTCGTCATCCGGCAGCGAAGTCTTTAGATACTCGATGTTGGTGTAGCCAGCAGCCTGCAGTGTATCGAGAGCAGACTGGTGTACGCCTTCCAACAAGAGGAACTTGATCTTGCTTTTATCCAGGGACGTTTGTGCCATGGTGGTACCTATAGTCAGTAAGTAATAGCTGTCAGGTCCCCTCCGCCTTGCAGCGAGCGGGGCTGGGCGGCTTAAAACCGCTCCGAAAAATAAGGCGCGTATGCTAGCATATACCTTTATTAAAGTGAGCCTCAGAGCATGAATTCAACACGAATATTGCTCAATTCGAGGTGAATATGATTCAAACATCGGGTAACTCCATGACCACGTTGACACAAGACGCTCTGGTTGAGCAGCTTTCAGCCATCGTTGGCGCAGACAAAGTGCGCACTGATGCCGATTCTCTTGAGACCTTTGGTAAGGACTGGACCAAGATCTATCCACCGAAGCCATCTGCAATTGTTTTCCCGAAGACAACGCAGCAAGTCGCTGACATTGTAAAATTTGCAAACGCTCAGAACGTTGCCCTGGTACCATCGGGTGGACGTACAGGTCTGAGTGCTGGTGCTGTTGCTGCTAACGGCGAGGTTGTGGTTGCCTTTGATTACATGAATCAGATTTCTGATTTCAATGCGACTGACCGTACGGTTAAGTGTGGTGCGGGTGTCATTACAGAGCAGCTGCAGACCTTCGCTGAAGATAATGATTTGTTCTATCCGGTTGATTTTGCCTCTGCGGGCTCCAGTCAGATTGGTGGAAACATCTCAACGAATGCCGGCGGTATTAAAGTGATCCGCTGGGGTATGACCCGGGACTGGGTTGCTGGTATGACGGTCGTGACGGGGGAGGGCGAGATCCTCGAACTGAATAAAGACCTGATGAAAAACAACACCGGTTACGATATGCGCCAGCTTTTCATCGGTGGTGAAGGTACGCTCGGCTTTGTGACTGAAGCGACCATGCGCCTGACTCGCACACCGAAAAACCTGACCGTGCTGGTGCTTGGTATCCCAGAACTCGACGACGTAATGAAAGTACTGAGCCAGTTCCAGTCGACTATGGACCTGACCGCATTTGAGTTCTTCTCTGATAAAGCGATGCAGAAAGTACTGGCACGAGGCGATGTGCCTGCTCCGTTTGAAACCAGCACGGATTTCTACGCTCTGATCGAATTTGAAGCTGTGACGGATGCCGACATGGATCAAGCGATGGTGCAGTTCGAGAAATGTATGGAAGAAGGCTGGGTCGTCGATGGTGTTATTAGCCAGAGCGAAACTCAGGCGGCGAACCTGTGGCGTCTGCGTGAAGACATTTCAGAAACTATCTCTGAGTGGACACCGTACAAGAACGACATCTCGGTTGTGGTCTCTAAAGTACCGCCGTTCCTGCGCGACATTGATGAGATCGTAACCCGTGAATACCCAGACTTTGAGATCATCTGGTTTGGTCACATCGGTGACGGCAATCTTCACCTGAATATTCTGAAGCCTGATGATCTGGCAAAAGAAGAATTCTTCGAGCGTTGCGCCAAGGTATCGACCTGGGTATTCGAGATCGTGGAAAAATATCAGGGCTCTGTGTCTGCGGAACACGGCGTAGGTATGACTAAAAAACCGTATCTGGAATACACGCGCTCTGCGGCAGAAATCGCTTATATGCGTGCAGTTAAAAAGGTGTTCGACCCGAATAACATCATGAACCCAGGTAAGTTGATCGACGCCTGAGTAGACGACTGAATAGACACTCAGACGGTAAAAAGCCCGGCAACTGCCGGGCTTTTTTATTTCATAGTGACGGATGCAGGGTCAGAAAAGCTGCTCTGGGATGACGCTGCCTCCCCCTGAACCACCTTCGTCTTCCTGATAGGGGATGATGTCTTTCGTTCTGGCATATTCCGTTGGAGCGGACCCAGCCTTGAAGTATTCAAATATGGCATCTTTCTGGCCCGGTGAAGCCAGTAGCCCACTGTCTGGATCAATTCGAACAGTGACAATCCCTTCAGGCTGTTCGAAATGCTCTTCCGGCGCGCCATCAAGAGCTTCTCTCATATAATCGACCCACACCGGAAGCGCGGTACCGCCACCAGATGCCCAGCGTCCCAATGTGGTTGGTTGGTCGAAACCGATCCAGACAGTGGCTACGAGGTCGGGATTGAAGCCGGAAAACCAGGCATCCTTCTGATCATTGGTTGTACCTGTTTTTCCGGCGAGATCATTTCTACCCAGCGCTAGCGCTTTTCTACCTGTGCCTCTGCGCACAACATCCCGCATCATGCTTACTGTCAGATAATGGTTCTCTGGAGACATTATGCGCTCTGCGTAAAGTGTAGGTACTTCAATGCTCTCTACTTGCTCGGACTCACCCTCAGTCGGCGAATCGTTATCGTTAAGCCCTTCGCGGATTAAGTTGCCGGTTGCACCCTCTTCTGGTGGTGCCATTGCGAGTGTTGGGTTGGCCTCGTAAAGCACTTCGCCCGTGTCGGAGATAATACTCTGCATAACGAAGGGGCTGACCTTGTAGCCACCATTGGCGAAGGCACTATAGCCCGTCGCCATGTCGAGAGGGGTAACAGCTGATGCGCCCAGTGCCAGTGAGAGATCTTTGTTCAGACGTGCTGGGTTAAAACCAAAATCCTGAATGTAGCGAACGGCTGTGGCCGGCCCCATCTGTTTCAGAATGCGGATCGACACCAGGTTCTGTGAGCGATAAAGAGCCTGCCGCAGGCGGGTCGGACCGTAAAACTTGCCGCTGTAATTTTCGGGGCGCCAGGTGCTTTCGAGGCTGGCATCTTTGAATACGACAGGTGCATCGTTAATCAGGCTGGCTGTGGTGAAGCCATTGTCCAGGGCCGCGCTGTAGATGAAGGGTTTAAAAGCAGAGCCCGGCTGGCGCTCCGCCTGAGTCGCACGGTTAAATTGGTTATCTGAGTTTGAAAAGCCGCCGACCAGGGCTTCGATCGCTCCGTTGTGAGGGTTCATAGACACCAGAGCGCCTTCTGCTTGCGGGACCTGGGCAAGTTTCAACCCTGATGAAGTTGATTCGAGCCAGATCAGGTCACCGTTACGGATAACATCGAGGGCATTCTCGGGAGCATTTCCAACCGAATTAACGCTCAGGTACGGCGCTGCCCAAGTCATTCCTGCAAAAGGTAGCCAGCGTATTTTACCGATACCGTATACCCAGGCACCCTCTTCAGTAGCATTCATGACGACGCCTGGTTCGATAATACCGAAGTCGCCCAAGTCACGAAGCTTCTCTTCCCATGCTTCAAGGGTCTGCGGCCAGTCTACATCCTTTGCTGGGTCGGCCTGTGCTATCCACTCTTCGAGCTCCGGCGCCTCCGGAACGCTCAGGGGGATAACAGGATAGGAGGTCTGAGCACCGCGGTAACCATGGTCCCGGTCGTACTTCAGCAGGCCTTTCTGTAAGGCTGCGTTGGCAGCACGCTGTCGCGCTGAATTAATGGTGGTGTAGACGCTGTACCCAGAGGTGTAGGCCTTGTTGCCGTAACGTCTGATCATTTCCTGACGAATCATCTCGGCAACATAAGGAGCACTGATCTCGGAGGTTGCACCGTGATATCGAGCTGTTGCGGGCTGACGGATACTCTGTTGGAACTCGGCTTCGGAGATTTTTCCGAGGTTATGCATGCGAGCAAGCACGTAGTTACGACGAGAAACAGCCCGCTCCGGGCTGCGTATCGGGTTTGCTGCCGAAGGCGCCTGCGGCAAGCCGGCAATCATCGCCAGCTCTGCCAGGTTCAGCTCGGTGATTGACTTACCATAGTAGACCTGAGAGGCGGCCTCGATCCCGTATGCGCGCTTACCCAGATAGATTTTGTTTACATAGAGCTCAAGGATTTCTTCTTTGGTCAGTGCCTTCTCAATTTTGAGTGCCAGCAGGATCTCGGTGAACTTCCGGGTAAAGGTCTTTTCGCTGCTCAGGTAGTAGTTTTTGGCTACCTGCATGGTGATCGTGCTGCCCCCTGATTTCTTCCGGCCGGTGGTCACCAGATCAAATACCGCCCTCGCGAGGCCTTTCAGGTCTATTCCTGAGTGCTCAAAAAAGCCGTCATCTTCAGAAGCGAGAAGTGCGTCAATGAATTGAGGGGGGATTTCCTGATATGTAATAGGGGTTCGGCGCTTCTCGCCATACTCCGTTATCAGAAGTCCGTCTGCCGTGTAAACGCGCAGAGGGGTTTGAAGATCTACATCTTTTAGGGTTTCTGCATCGGGGAGCGTAGGCGCTAAGTAAAGATAAACACCGGTTATGGCCATGGTCGTTCCGGCTCCGATAGACAAAAACAGCCAGATTGTGAACTTAAGGAGCGGAGTTGCCATATTCATATAAAAAGATCGTTAAATTCCTGAAAAAGCCAGCTATCATGCGGGATGCGGCATTATAAGGGTTTTTTGTTCTTTTCGCAGGATTGTGCTTATAATGGCCGGAATTATATAGGATCTGTGTGAGCTTGCGCGCGCAAGTTCGCGAAACAGAAGGGGATTTTGTCGTGCTGGGCAGCCTGTTTAAGAAGAAAAATAAGGCGCTTCTCGGGGTGGACATAAGTTCAACGTCCGTCAAAGTGCTGGAGTTGAGTCGCCAGGGGGAACGCTATCAGGTAGAAGCCTACGCAACGGTAGCCTTGCCTCCTAATGCCGTTGTGGAACAGGGTATCAACAACGAAGAAGCCGTCGGTGATGCAATTCGTCAGGCGGTAGTTCGCTCGCGTTCTAATGCTAAAAACGTTGCTCTTGCTGTCGCGGGCTCGGCAGTTATTACGAAAACCATTGATATGAGCGCTGGTCTTAGCGACGACGATATGGATTTTCAGATCCGAACTGAAGCCGATCAATATATTCCTTACCCCCTGGAAGAGGTTGCTCTTGACTGGGAAGTGACCGGTCCGAGCGATAAATCTCCAGATATGGTCAGCGTTCTGCTGGCTGCTTGTCGTTCTGAGACTGTTGAACGCAGAAAAGATTCCGTAGAAATCGCGGGTTTTGAAGTCAGCAAAGTAGATGTTGAAGCTTTCTGTACCGAACGCGCTTTCTCCTTGCTCGATGCACAGCTGGAAGGCGAAGAAATAGAGACGGTGGCAGTAATTGATATCGGCGCCACGATGACAACCCTGAGTGTTATGCACGAAGGTAGGTCGATATATACCCGTGAGCAGCTGTTTGGTGGCAGTCAGCTGACAGAAGATATTATGCGTCGCTATGGTTTGAGTGAAGAGGATGCTAATCGAGCCAAGCTTGAGGGTGGCGTGCCTGACGATTATGAGTCTGAAGTGTTGGGTCCCTTCCGCGAGGCGGTTGTTCAGCAAGTGAGTCGCTCGCTGCAGTTTTTCTATTCCTCCAGTCAGTTTAACGACGTTGACTATATTGTTCTCGCCGGGGGTACCTCCTCCATTCCGGGGCTGGAAGAACAGGTTCAGTCTGCGCTGGGCACGCCGACAGTCGTCGCCAATCCATTTATCAGCATGACGCTCTCGCAGCGAGTGAATGCTACCTGGCTTGCGAATGATGCGCCTTCGCTCTTAATTGCAGCTGGCCTGGCAATGAGGAGCTTCGACTGATGGCGAATATTAACTTATTACCTTGGCGTGAAGAGCTACGAGAAGAACGTAATAAAAATTTCTACGTTGTTATCGGGGTTGTTGTTGCAGTAGCGGCTGCATGTGTGTTCGGCGTATATCGCTACTATGATGCAGCGGCAGCGACTCAGAACTCGCGTAATGCTTTCCTGAGAAATCAGATAACAGCAATGGATCAGAAGATTGTCGAGATTCAGGAACTGAAAGAGACCCGGGCAGAGCTGGTAGAGCGAATGGAGCTGATTCAGCGTTTGCAAGGGGATCGCCCGGTTATTGTTCGTGTATTTGATGAGATCGTGCGCTCGGTTCCCGAGGACCTTTATTTCCGGGAGCTTGAGGTCGAAGGCAATAAAGTCCGGATTTCTGGCATTGCATCGACAAATAACCGTGTTTCAGCCTTAATGCGTAATTTCGATCAGTCAGAGTGGTTCAGAGATCCGTCGTTGATCAAGGTGGAATCTAAATCTCCGGGTGTGAACGAATTCGAAATTGTGATGACGAGGATTAATCCGAGAGCAGAGGAGGATGACAATGGCGGAGTCAAATAAGCCATCAGGCTCTGTTCTGGAGCAGCTGCAAAGCTTCGATATTAATGATATCGATTGGCAAAATATGGGATCCTGGCCTCTTGTCGGTAAGGTGTCTTTTTGTATAACCGTGGTCGTGGCCTCGGGTGTGCTTGCTTACATAGGGCTTGTTCAGGGGCAGCAGGCGTCGCTGGATTCTCTTGAGAGGCAAGAGCAGCAGCTCAAGCGGGATTTTGAAACTAAAGCATTTCGCGTCGCGAATCTGGATGAATATAAGGCGCAGATGGTTGAGATGGAGGCCAGTTTTGGCTCGCTACTCAAACAGTTACCCAAAGACACTGAAGTCCCGGGGCTTATCGATGATATCAGTGCAACTGCGCTGAATTCTGGTCTTGACCTGAAACGGATTGACCCTGCAGATATGAAGAAAGAGGAGTTCTATAAAGAACTACCGATAAATATCGAAGTGACAGGGGGCTACCATGAGATGGGGGCCTTTGTTTCTGGGGTCGCTTCTCTGCCGCGAATTGTAACGTTGCACGATTTTAATATCGTGAAAACTCAGGGGCAGGATCGCCTTTCAATGGAGATCCAGGCTAAAACCTATCAATACGACGCAGATAGTAAGGGACAGTGATATGAAGACAATACGATTGCTGTTTCTGGTTGCTGCATCTTTGGCCACTGTAGCTTGTTCATCATCAGGTGATGTTGCTGATCTGCAGGTTTACGTTGATGATGTGGGCTCGAAGCCGAGAGGGCGGGTAGAGCCCATTCCTGAGTTTAAACCATACGAGGCGTTTACCTATCGCGCGTCTGCGTTGAGGTCGCCATTCAGCCTGCCAGCAGTGCCAGAAGAGTCGGAAAGACTGAACTCTAACGGTATGGATGT
Source organism: Thalassolituus sp. (assembly GCF_984348125.1). Lineage (NCBI taxonomy): Bacteria > Pseudomonadati > Pseudomonadota > Gammaproteobacteria > Oceanospirillales > Oceanospirillaceae > Thalassolituus > Thalassolituus sp. Next base: position 41,786 of record NZ_CFHJLR010000020.1, on the reverse strand, counting down.
CCGCCCAGATAACGACCGCTCGAAAGAATATCTGGAACAGTTTGATATTGATCAGCTGGGCATGGTGGGTACGCTTCAGAAGCCGAAAGGAGATCTCTTTGCACTGATTAAAGACGGCTACGGTGGAGTTGTCCGGGTGCGGGAAGGTGAGTATATGGGTCGAAATCACGGACGTATCGTGTCGATTCAGAGCGACAGAATGAATCTAATTGAAATCGTACCTGATGGACAGGGTGGGTGGCTTGAGCGGCCCAGAACGTTGGCTCTGAATGGGGCGCCAGGAGAATAACTATGAAAATCATGAACAACATTAGCACCCTTGCCCGCGCTTTTGTGTGTGTGACTGCAATCTGGTCGGTTGAGGCTGTTTCGGCCACTCTGACCGACCTTAATTTTTCCACTGCCCCGGGTGATGTTACTCAGTTGGAGCTGGTATTTGACTCTGCACCACCAGAAGTCAGCGGCTACACCATTGAAAAACCAGCGCGGATTGCTTTGGATTTACCAGGTGTTGATAGCGCGCTTACTACTAAGCGACACAATATTGGTAACGGTAATGCGCGAAGCGCTACTGTAGTAGAGGCAAAAGACCGTTCCCGGCTAGTGATCAACCTGAATCAGCTGGTTGGCTATACCACCACAGTGCAAGGTAATCGTCTCTTTGTCCGTATCGGTGAGGCTGATGTGAATGAAGAGTTCGCAGGTAATCAGCAAACGACTCTAACAGGAGAGGTTGTTCAGCCTGGTTCCGAAGTTAAGGTTGTAAACGTTGATTTTCGCCGTGGTAATCAGGGCGAAGGTCAGGTTCAGATTACTTTGAGTGATGATAGCGCCTCGGCAAATATCCGCCGAGAGGGTGCAAAAATCATCGCTGATATCGAGGGAGCATCACTGCCAGACGCCTTAAGTCGTCGCCTTGATGTCACCGACTTCGCTACGCCTGTGAAATATGTAGACACGACGGCTACCGCTGGTCGCGCGCGAATCGTTATCGAGCCTGTTTCTTCTGAGTTTGAGTACCTGGCGTATCAAACTGATAAGTTACTCTCAATTAATGTTTCTGAGCCACCGGCTGATGAAGAGGCGGTGGCTGAGAAGCAATTTCCTTTCACTGGTGAGAAACTGTCCCTGAACTTCCAGGATATTGAAGTGCGTGCGGTGCTTCAGTTGATTGCAGACTTCACCGGCCTCAACCTCGTCGCTTCAGATTCAGTCGGCGGCAACATTACACTGCGCCTGCAGAATGTGCCTTGGGACCAAGCGCTGGACCTTGTGTTGAAAACCAAGGGGCTTGGCCAGCGTCAGATGGGGTCGGTATTGCTCATCGCGCCTGCTGAAGAGATCGCAGCCCGTGAAAAAGTTGAACTCGAAGCTGTGCGCCAGGTTGAAGAGCTTGCCCCTCTAGTTACAGAGTATATGCAGCTCAAATATGCGAAAGCATCAGATCTTGCTGAGCTCCTGACATCTGAGCAGGGCTTGCTGTCTGAGCGTGGCACTGCGGTGGTTGACGGTCGTACCAACACGCTGTTGATGAAAGATACCGCTAAGAATCTTGAGAAAGTTCGTGAAGCTCTTCAAATGCTCGATGTGCCAGTGCGGCAGGTGTTAATTGAAGCCCGCATCGTGGTTGCCAGTACAAGTGTCGGTGAGGAATTAGGTGTGCAGTGGGGTGGCGCTGGTTTCCAGAATAATGGCGATAACTGGACTACCTTCGGGGGCAGCAAGACTACTCTGCGTGAAGGCAATCAGATTTTGTTTGACCGGGCGACTACCGGTTCATCAACTCAAACCATTGATCTTGAGGCTTCGGATGTTGTCGATTTCGGTGTTGAGGATGCTGCAGCATCGACCTTTGCTATTGGTTACCAGACCGCTGATTTCCTATTGGATCTGGAGCTATCTGCTATTGAAACTGAAGGGCGCGCAGAAATTGTCTCTCAGCCTCGCGTAATCACTGCTGATGGCCAGACTGCATCCATTGAGTCGGGTACTGAGATTCCTTATCTGCAGGCAAGCTCAAGTGGTGCTGCGAACGTAGCGTTTAAGTCAGCGGTACTGCGTCTTGAGGTTACTCCTCAGATTACGCCGGATGATCGTATTATCATGGATCTGGTGATTAATCAGGATTCCGTTGGAGAGTTGACTACCGCTGGTCCTGCTATTGATACCAATGCAGTTGAGACTCAGGTGCTGGTTGAAAACGGTGAGACCATTGTGCTTGGCGGTATTTTCCGCTCAGAGGAAATTCGCCAGGTATCTAAAACGCCATTCTTTGGTGATCTGCCATTAATCGGAGCTCTGTTCCGTCGTACTAGTGAGCAGGAAGAGAAGAGTGAGCTTCTCGTATTTATCACTCCTCGACTGGTTAAGGAAACGCTCTCAGCACGTTGAAGATGACACAGTCTGTATTTCTTATTGGGCCGATGGGTGCTGGAAAAAGCACCATCGGCCGTCTGCTTTCTCAGGAACTTAAATACGAGTTCTTTGACTCAGATAAAGTAATAGAGGAACGTTGCGGCGCCGATATCCCCTGGATCTTTGATAAAGAAGGTGAGGCGGGCTTTCGCGAACGTGAAGAGTCTGTCATAGATGAACTGACTCAGCAGAAGGGGATCGTACTATCTACGGGTGGTGGCGCTGTGTTACGAAGTGAGAATCGCCAGCACCTCGCCTCGAGAGGAACGGTCATCTATCTGTGTACTTCTGTGGATCAGCAGCTGGCCAGAACGGCTCGAGACCGTAACCGCCCGTTACTCCAGACGGCCGACCCTGAGGCAGTATTGCGCAAGCTTTTTGCGGAGCGCGATCCGTTGTATCGCTCTGTCGCCGATATCATTATTGAAACGGATCAGCGCAATCCAAGATGGGTAATTCAGGAACTCAAAAAACGTTTAAAAGGTGAATAATGCAGACCCTTACCGTAGATCTTGGCGATCGTAGTTATCCAATTTACATCGGCCCTGGCCTTCTGCGGAACAAAGAGCTGTACTCTCCCCACATTAAAGGGCGGCAGGTGCTTATTGTCACCAATGAAACGGTCGCTCCAATCTATCTCGATGATGTGAAGTCGGCGCTGACCGATTATCAGGTCGACACCGTCATTCTGCCGGACGGTGAAAAATACAAAGATCTCGATACCTTGAATATGATCTTTGATGAGCTCCTCGACAGACGCCATAACAGAACGACTACTCTTGTTGCGTTGGGTGGAGGCGTTATCGGCGATATGACGGGTTTCGCTGCGGCCACTTATCAACGCGGTGTTAATTTTATTCAGGTACCCACGACGCTGCTTTCACAGGTTGATTCGTCAGTAGGCGGTAAGACAGCGGTCAATCACCCTTTGGGCAAGAATATGATCGGTGCTTTCCATCAGCCGCAGGCTGTGATTGCCGATACCGGCACGTTGGAAACTCTGCCGCTTCGTGAAATGGCAGCAGGGATGGCAGAGGTGATCAAATATGGCTTGATCTCTGACTCTGAGTTTTATCTCTGGCTACAGGACAATGTAGCAGGCCTGATGTCGGGGGATGATGAATCACTTGCTGAAGCTATATATCGTTCCTGTGAAAACAAAGCGGATGTCGTTGCTCAGGATGAGCGCGAGGGCGGAATTCGCGCGACACTGAATCTGGGGCACACGTTTGGCCATGCCATAGAAGCGCATCAGGGCTACGGAAAGTGGTTGCATGGTGAGGCGGTCGGTGCGGGTATGATGATGGCAGCTGATCTGAGCAAAAGACTGGGTTACCTGACTGAAAAGGACGAACACGATCTTTTACGTTTGCTGCAGGCGGCGCACCTGCCAGTGAAAGGGCCAAAGGACATGTCTTGTGATGACTACATCAGTCGTATGGCGGTGGATAAAAAAGTTCTTGATGGCGCGCTGAGGCTGGTCTTGCTTAAGGGGATTGGACAGGCCTATATTACCTCAGACGTTCCACGAGACCTGCTTGAAGAGACTCTGATGGCTTATGGCGCAACTCGCTGAATATAACAACTGGGGGAGTTATGGAAACGGATTTTGATCTGGACCTTTCAGGTGTGAATGTGGCGCCCAGTTCCGCCGGTAACGAGGCATTTTCTATGCACAGCCTTCTTGATTCTCAGAAACGTCATGTCGAGCTCCTATCCCACCTGGCGTCCTACAGCGAGCTGCTGGTTGCGGTCACCGGCTTCGAGGGGGCTGGAAAGTCCTTTATTGCCAATAACCTGGCAGCGCAAAGAGAGGCTCCTGATGAAACCTTGTTATTAACAGCAAGCGTCATGTTGGGGATGCCTGGGATACTTTCTTCAATCGCTGCTCATTGGGATATGCCGGCTATTCATGAAGATGGTGCTCAAGCACGTGAGGCCATCCGTAACGAGGCAATAGACAGAAGCCAAGCCGGTGGCAACCTGTTACTGATTATTGATCAGGCGGATCAGTTAGATGCTGAGACGCTGAATGATATCGCTCATTTTGCGTTGTTAGCGCCTCAGGCGATATCTGTGATTCTGTTCGGTGCACCAGGCTATGAAACTCACTTCAGAAATTCGCCGGCTCAGGCTCCTGTCCATGTATTGGCGGTCGAACCTTTAACCGATTCTGAAATCGCCGCTTTGATGGCCAGTGTTTTCGGTGATGGTGAGGTCTGTCCGTTCGGTGATAAGGAATTGGCAGACATTATGATGGACTCCGGGTGCTTGCCTGGTCCTGCACTACGTCAGGGTGAACGGATACTTTCTTCCTCGACGCGCCCAGCGGCGACGGCATCAGCGGCTGGCTTTCCCCTCCGCAATATCCTTGCTATTGCTGGTGTAGTTACTGCTATCGCAATGGTATTCATTTATCAGTGGGGAGCTTCCTCGCAGGATGATGAACTGTCGCCCGAGATTCAGGCTCAGTTGGATTCCGTTAAGGACTTTAATTACCCCGGCTCTGACGTTGGTCATCAGGCTGAGGCAGGGAACAGCGAAGGGGTAACGCTTGCCGACAGAGTCGTCGTGGAAGCCACGGATGGAGAGGAGGCAGGTGCTGTAAATGAAGAGACGCCGAGCGCCGACTCAGGTAGCGAAATCGTCAAAGCAAATACAGAAAGTTCTTCTGAAATAGATGCAGTCTCGATGACTGAAGGCGCTGGCTCAGGCACTCCGGCTGTGAGAGCTGAAGCAGCTCAGCCTCAGGCGGCACAAGTAGAAGCCATAACTGCTCAACCAAAGACTCCGTCTTACACTCCTGACGAACAAGCCTTGTTGGCCCCTGAGTCAGGGTATATCGTGCAACTACTGGGGTCGCACAGCTCCACGGGTGCTGAAACCTTTCGCGATCAGTGGCAGAGTCAGGTCACCGGGACTTTGTATCGATACCAGACAACCTACAAAGGTAAGGACTGGTTTGTGGTGGTGTCGGGTGTCTACTCCAGCCGTGCGGAAGCGAGAGCAGCGGTAAATGCAATGCCATCCTCGCTGCGTAAACAGTCACCTTGGGTTCGTCCTGTGGGAGATGTACAGAAGGTTATCCGGTAAGTCCTGAGCCTGTTTATCCCGGGGGTGTCAATCCGGGCCTTTCCTCTGTTCATTTGTGGCAACCGCCTCAGATGTGTAGAATGAGCGTCCTTTTGTCTCAAGGCTGCTTATTTCTTGATCGCTTTTCGATTGTAAGCCCTTGATATTTAAACGATTTATTGGTGAGAGCTGTTCTATGAGAACTGGTCTGTATACTCCAGGCGAATTTAAGGATAACTGCGGCTTCGGTCTGCTTGCCCATCTTGAAGGTGAGCCAAGCCACAAACTGCTGCAGACATCTATTGAGTCCCTGACCTGCATGACACACCGTGGCGGTATCGCTGCGGACGGTAAAACCGGCGATGGCTGCGGTCTGCTGATTCAGAAACCAGACTCATTCCTGCGTGCCGTCGCTCAGGAACAAGGCATTGAGCTGCCTGAGCAGTATGCTGTGGGCATGCTGTTTATGGATCTGGACGATGCTGTTTACGAAGAACAGAAAGCGGCTGTTGAAGCGGCTGTTTCAGGCCAGGGCCTTAAGGTTCTGGGCTGGCGCACAGTGCCAACCAGCAATGACTGCCTCGGTCCTATGGCCATTGACTGCCTGCCACGCTTTGAGCAGATCTTCATTGCGCCAGCCGAAACGCTGGACGATACCGACCTGTCGGTAAAACTGTTTTATGCCCGTCGCTTTGCTGAAAAAGCGCTGGAGCAGTACCCTGATTTCTATATCGCCAGCTTCTCTGATCGCGTACTGTCGTACAAAGGTCTGATGATGCCGGTCGATCTGCCGAACTTCTATCTGGACCTCGGCGACGAGCGTCTGGAAACCGCTATCTGTGTTTTCCATCAGCGCTTCTCGACCAACACCATGCCGCGCTGGCCTCTGGCTCAGCCATTCCGCATGTTGGCGCACAACGGTGAGATCAACACCATTCGTGGTAACCGCAACTGGGCGAATGCCCGTGCGAGCAAGTTCGCCAGTGAGCTGCTGCCAAACCTCGAAGACATCTCTCCAGTCGTGAATACCACCGGTTCAGACTCTTCCTCCATGGATAACATGCTGGAACTGCTGGCGACTGGCGGTATGAATGTATTCCGTGCGATCCGTATGATGATTCCGCCAGCATGGCAGAATGTTGAAACTATGGATCCTGATCTGCGTGCCTTCTACGAGTACAACTCCATGCACATGGAGCCGTGGGACGGTCCTGCAGGTCTGGTAATTACAGACGGCCGCTACGCGGTATGTGGTCTGGACCGTAATGGTCTGCGTCCATCCCGTTGGGTAATCACCAAAGATAACTTTATTACTGTTGCGTCAGAAGTGGGCGTATACAACTACAAGCCTGAAGATGTTGTAGCGAAAGGCCGCGTAGGCCCAGGTGACATTCTGGCGATCGATACCAAAGAAGGTAAGCTGCTGCGTACCGACGATATCGATACCATGATGAAAACCTCTCAGCCATACAAGCAGTGGCTGAAAGAAAATGCGCTGCGCATCGAAAGCCGCCTGCATCTCGAGAAAGTCGACGGTCAGGAAGCTCTGTCAGGCGATGCATTGAACACTCATCAGAAACTGCACCTTGTAACGCGTGAAGAGCGTGATCAGGTTCTGCGCCCTATGGCCGAAGACGGTCAGGAAGCAACTGGTTCAATGGGTGACGATACCCCAATGGCGGTGCTGTCTCAGCGTGTTCGTCACGTGGCTGATTACTTCCGTCAGATGTTTGCTCAGGTAACCAATCCACCGATCGACCCGCTGCGTGAGTCTATCGTGATGTCGCTGGAAACCTGTATCGGTGCAGAGAAAAACGTATTCGAAGAGACGCCAGACCACGCTAACCGCGTAATCCTGACTTCTCCAGTACTGTCACCACTGAAATTTGTTGGTCTGAAAGATACCGGTCGTGATGAATTCCGTCACGTGACTCTGTCGATGGCTTACGACTCAGCGCTGTCTCTGAAAGACGCGATTGTTGCGCTGGCAGACAAAGCTGAAGCGGCGATCCGTAACGGTGACGTGATCCTGATCCTGAGCGACCGTGAAGTGGCTGAAGGTCAATCTCTGATCCCCGCGCCAATGGCAACCGGTGCCGTTCACCACCGCCTGAGCCAGAAAGGCCTGCGTACCAACGGTAACATCGTGGTTGAAACCGGTTCTGCCCGTGACCCGCATCACTTTGCTGTGCTGCTGGGCTTTGGTGCGACCGCTGTTTACCCATGGCTGGCGTACGACATTCTCACCGACCTGCACCGCAGCGGTGAAGTACTGGGCGACCCACTGAAATCTCAGGCGAACTACCGCAAGGCGATCCGCAAGGGCCTTCTGAAAGTCATGTCGAAGATGGGTATCTCCACCATCACCTCATACCGTGGGTCGCAGCTGTTTGAAGCGATCGGCCTGAGCAGAGATATTGTTGATCTGTGCTTCTGTGGCGTAACCAGTCGTATCGAAGGCGCGAGCTTCACTGACTTTGAAGAAGACCTGATGGTCATCAACAACGTTGCCTGGAAGCCGCGTAAGCAGATCGAACAGGGTGGCCTGCTGAAGTACGTTCACGGTGGCGAATATCACGCCTACAACCCAGACGTAGTGAAGAACATTCAGGAAGCCGTTCAGACCAACTCTCAGGCGGCCTATGATCGTTTCGCCGAGCTGGTGAACACGCGCCCGATGGCTACCATTCGCGACATGCTGACCTTCCGCAAAGATATCAAGTCGATTGATATCTCAGAAGTTGAGCCGGCTGAGAAGATCTTCCCTCGCTTTGATACGGCGGCTATGTCTCTGGGTGCTCTGTCACCAGAAGCGCATGAAGCTCTGGCGATGGCAATGAACGAGCTGGGTGGTCGCTCTAACTCGGGTGAAGGCGGCGAAGACCCTCTGCGTTACGGCACTACGCGTAACTCTAAAATTAAGCAGATCGCTTCCGGTCGTTTCGGTGTCACCCCGCACTACCTGTCCAGCGCTGAAGTGCTGCAGATTAAGGTAGCTCAGGGTGCTAAGCCGGGCGAAGGTGGCCAGCTGCCAGGTGGTAAAGTTAACCAGCTGATCGCGACTTTGCGTTACTCAGTACCAGGCGTGACTCTGATTTCTCCACCGCCGCATCACGATATTTATTCGATCGAAGATCTGGCGCAGCTGATCTACGACCTGAAACAGGTGAACCCAACCGCACTGGTATCGGTGAAACTGGTATCAGAACCGGGTGTCGGCACGATCGCGGCGGGTGTGGCTAAGGCCTACGCTGACCTGATCACCATCTCTGGTTACGACGGTGGTACCGCAGCGTCTCCGCTGACGTCCATTAAATACGCGGGCTCTCCATGGGAACTGGGCTTGTCCGAAGCGCATCAGGCGCTGCGTGGCAATGACCTGCGTGGTAACGTACGCGTTCAGACCGACGGTGGTCTGAAGTCGGGTCTCGACGTGGTGAAAGCGGCGATTCTGGGGGCCGAATCCTTCGGTTTCGGTACGCTGCCAATGGTTGCTGTGGGTTGTAAATACCTGCGTATCTGTCACCTGAACAACTGTGCGACTGGTGTTGCGACGCAGAACGATGATCTGCGTGAGAAGCACTACATCGGTACCAAAGACATGGTCGTGAACTACTTCCGCTTCGTGGCTGAAGAGGTTCGTGGCTGGATGGCGAAAGTCGGTGTTCGCACGATGGAAGAGCTGGTAGGTCGTACGGACCTGTTGGAAGTTCTGGAAGGTAACACCGAAAAGCAACGTCACCTTGACCTGTCACCGCTGTTTGGTAGTGATCTGATTCCGGCTGATAAGCCACACACGGTGAAAGTTGAGCGCAACAAGCCTTATGACGAAGGTCTGTTGGCTGAGCGTATGGTTGAAGAGACCCTGTCTGCGATTGAGAACAAAGCTGGCGGTGAATTCAGCTTCCACATCACCAACTGTGACCGTTCTGTCGGTGCTCGCCTGTCCGGTGAGATCGCCAAGCGTCACGGTAACCAGGGCATGGCTGACGCGCCAATCCGCCTGAACCTGACCGGTATTGCCGGCCAGTCGTTCGGTGTCTGGAACGCCGGCGGTCTGGAAATGGTGCTGGAAGGTGATGCTAACGACTACGTCGGTAAGGGCATGACTGGCGGTAAGCTGGTGATCCGTCCGCCTCAAGGTTCTACCTTCAAGACCAACGAAACCTCGATCGTAGGTAACACCTGTCTGTACGGTGCGACCGGCGGTAAGCTGCTGGCGGCAGGCCGCGCGGGTGAGCGTTTCGGTGTGCGTAACTCCGGTGTTCACGCTGTAGTTGAAGGTGCAGGTGACCACTGCTGTGAATACATGACCGGCGGTATGATCTGCGTACTGGGCGAAACTGGCTATAACTTCGGCGCGGGTATGACAGGCGGCTTCGCTTACGTACTCGACCGTGACAACACCTTTGTTGATAAGTACAACCACGAGCTGGTGGATATCCACCGTATCAGCAATGAAGAGACCGAAGCACACCGCAACCACCTGCGTAGTGTTATTCGTGAATTCGTGGAAGAAACCGGAAGCGAATGGGGTCAGCAGATTCTGAATGACTTCGATGGCTTCATCGGTAAATTCTGGCTGGTTAAGCCGAAAGCGGCTGACTTACAACAACTGCTGAACAGTACCCGTGCTCGTCCTGAGTAATTGGTCCGGGACGAGAGAGAGAGGTTCGAGATGACACAACGTCTGAACAATAATTTCCAGTTTGTGGATGTGGGCCGTCAGGACCCATCCAAAAAAGCGATCGACGTTCGTAAGGCGCAGTTCGTTGAAATTTACGAGCCCTTCCAGCAGGAAGAGGTGACCGACCAGGCACACCGTTGTCTGGCCTGTGGTAACCCTTACTGTGAGTGGAAGTGCCCGGTGCACAACTACATCCCTAACTGGCTGAAACTGGCCAGTGAAGGCAACATCATGGAAGCCGTTGAGCTGAGCCATGCGACCAATACGCTGCCAGAGGTATGTGGCCGTGTATGCCCACAGGATCGTCTGTGCGAAGGTTCATGTACTCTGAACGACGGCTTTGGTGCGGTGACCATCGGTAATGTTGAGAAATACATCACAGATACCGCCTTCGCGATGGGCTGGCGCCCGGATATGTCGGATGTGAAGCCAACGGGTAAGCGCGTTGCGATTATCGGTGCAGGCCCTGCGGGTCTGGGTGCTGCTGACATTCTGGTGCGCAACGGTGTTACTCCGGTTGTCTTCGATAAGTACCCGGAAATCGGTGGTCTGCTGACCTTCGGTATTCCAGAGTTCAAACTCGAGAAGAGCGTGATGTCGAACCGTCGCGAAGTATTCGAAGGCATGGGCGTTGAGTTCCGCCTGAGCACAGAAGTCGGTAAAGACATTGAGTTTCAGGCGATTGTTGATGAGTTCGACGCCGTATTCCTGGGCATGGGTACCTACAACTACATGAAGGGTGGCTTCCCGGGTGAAGATCTGCCGGGCGTTCATGACGCACTGGACTTCCTGATCTCTAACGTGAACCGTAACCTCGGCTTCGAAAAAGATGCTGCAGACTTCGTCAGCATGAAGGGTAAGAAAGTGGTTGTTCTGGGTGGTGGTGACACCGCGATGGACTGTAACCGTACTTCTATCCGTCAGGGTGCAGATACTGTGACCTGTGCTTATCGTCGTGACGAAGAAAACATGCCGGGTTCTAAGCGCGAAGTGGTAAACGCGCGCGAAGAAGGCGTTAACTTCCTGTTCAACCGTCAGCCTGTTGCCATCGTTGGTGAAGATAAGGTTGAAGGCGTGAAGGTTGTAACCACCAAGATGGGTGAGCCAGACGAGAACGGTCGTCGTCGTCCTGAAGTGGTTGAAGGTTCTGAAGAGATCCTGCCAGCAGATGCGGTACTGGTGGCCTTTGGTTTCCGTCCAAGCCCTGCGCCGTGGTTTAAAGATTTTGGTATCGAACTCAACAGCTGGGACGGTGTGGTTGCACCGGAAGAGCAGGAGTTCAAACACCAGACATCTAACCCGAAAGTATTCGCCGGTGGCGATATGGTTCGCGGTTCAGACCTGGTTGTTACTGCAATCTATGAAGGTCGTCAGGCTGCAGAAGGCATTCTGGATTATCTGGATGTCTAAGATAAGCGTCTGACTCGGTGAGAGTACGACATTGCCGTCGGACGTGACCGACTGCGCCAGAAAGCGCGACTTCGGTCGCGTTTTCTTTTTTTGCGCTAGAGCTGAGGCTTCAAGCAAGGTATTCTTGGACGATTGTGATAAACGGGCCTGCGAAAGGCACAAATAATTATATTCAGGGAGGGGTCACCTATGCGTTTGCCCGCTTACTTAGCTACTTTATTTTTCGCTTCAGTGCTTACAGCATGTGGGGGCGGTGGTGATCCGGTTGCTAGTGGTGGTAACGACTCCAGCGACGGAGGCACTGGTAGCACAGATACTGACGATGTAACGACATCATCGTCTATTGATACCCCTTCGATCGGTAGTGGAACTGGTAATGCGTATGAAGAGGGGGTGTTGAATATCAACACGGCCTCACTGTCTGCCGGAGGGAGTACACAAATCACAGCGACTATTGTCGATACCGGTAACGGTGGCAAGAAGATCGTCTCACAGGAATACACAGTAATCTTTAACTCCAGTTGTGCGTCAGATGGACGTGCAGGTTTCAGTAAAGAGGATACGACCACCTCAAGTGGCGAAGTGACCGTTACCTACACCGCAACGGGTTGCTCAGGCGAAGATTTTGTTACTTTCAGTCTTTACGAGGCAGGTAATACTGCGGAGCGCCTCGCAGTGGCGTCCGGAACAATCACAGTGGCACCTGCAGAAGTTGGTGAGTTGGTTTTTGTCGATTATTCGAGCCCCGCGGTATCCATCAGTACTATCGGCAATAATGTGCTCCCTAAAACTTCAACGGTCACATTTAACGTGTCGGATACCTCTGGTAATCCGATTGCCAACAAATCAGTAGATTTTCGTATCGCGCCGAGCACTGGGGATGTTTCCCTCGCTCTCGATTCGTCTGTGACTAATGAGCAAGGTAACGTCAGTGTTGTGGTGCGCGCCGGCACTACTCACACTATCTTTTCTGTAATAGCAACAACCTTGGGCACAGATGGTTCCACTGAAATCAGCACCAGTTCATTGCCAATGTCTGTGACCACAGGTATTCCTGATCAGGATAGCTTCTCCATCGCGGCAGATATATTGAACCCCGGCGCATACGACTTTCTCGGAGCAGAGGTTGTTGTGACCGTCTCCGTTGCTGACCAATTTCAGAACCCGGTGGCTGATGGAACCGTCGTCAATTTCAACGCTGAAAGCGGCAATATCGAGTCTTTTTGCCTGACTGAAGGTGGTTTCTGCTCAGTGATCTGGACATCGGGTGGTGACTACCGTCCAGGAATGGAGTCGGATGCTGCGTTCGATGATCGCAATTTTGTCAACGAGAGCAATGTCAGTGCGGGTACCTCAGCGTTTGGTATCACGACCATCACCGCGTACACCCAGGGGGAAGGTGGTTACACCGACAGTAATAACAACAACCGTTTCGACGTCGGAGAGGGTTTCGAAAGTTGGCCTGAGGCGATGAGGGATGATGACCTTCTGAATGTTTATCTCACTGGGGACACAGTGGATATGGACGAGGATGGCAATGGTCCGGTTGAATTTTTTGCAGACTATGACTTCGACGGTGTGCGAGATGCGGCTCCGTCAACCTACCAGGGTGCACTTTGTAGCGATGCAGCTCGTGCACTTGGGCATTGTGCTAGCCTGATGCATGTCAGAGATTCACTGGTCCTTTCTCAGTCGAGGCAAGATACGGTGGCATATGAACTCTATACAAGAGTAGGTGATGCCTTTACTCCATTTAATGGTGATCTTGATGCTGATCTTGATGGCGATCCTACGACATTTGATTCCGGCGCTTTTTGGGTGCTTGTGACTGATGGAAACGGAGCAATCCCTGCGTCCGGAACAACCTTCTCCGTTTCTGGCTCTGGTTATAAGGTGGGTGGTACAAGTGGCGATGTCAGTAATTCTGTTGGTTTGCTGCCTACTTCTTATACTGGTTTGTCATCGAGTTTTGGTCAGTTGTATTTGGTTACTTACACACCAGAGGATTCCCCCGAGGAAGTTTCATTCACAATAGTTTCCGCTCAAGGCGGCAGCACTCTAAAGGTTACGCTAGTGCCTTGATCGCAGAATAGACTCATGTAACCCGGCCTCGCGCCGGGTTTTTTGTTATTATCCCTCACCGAAATTTTGATTACCTGCGGAAGTTTTATGTCTGAGCTGAAGAATGATCGTTTCCTGCGTGCCTTACTGCGAGAGCCTGTCGATCGCACTCCTATATGGATGATGCGTCAGGCCGGACGCTATTTACCAGAATACAAGGCGACGCGCGCTCAGGCCGGCGACTTTATGTCTCTGTGCAAGAACGCTGAGCTGGCGTGTGAAGTGACGATTCAGCCGCTGGAGCGCTTTCCGCTCGATGCCGCGATTCTGTTTTCAGATATCCTGACTATCCCGGATGCTATGGGTCTTGGTCTCTACTTCGAGACCGGTGAAGGGCCACGCTTTAAAAAGGTCGTTCGTACCGAGCAGGATGTTGCTGACCTTCCGATTGCTAATACCGAAGCGGATCTGGATTACGTGTTGAAGGCGGTCTCGACCATTCGCAGCGAGCTGAATGGCCGTGTGCCTTTGATCGGCTTCTCGGGTAGCCCATGGACGCTGGCGACTTACATGGTTGAAGGCGGTTCATCTAAGGACTTCCGTCACGTTAAGGCCATGATGTATGACACGCCAGAGATTATGCACGAGCTGCTGAATAAGCTGGCGCTGTCGGTGATTGACTATCTCAATGGTCAGATCAAAGCCGGTGCTCAGGCAGTTCAGATTTTTGATACCTGGGGTGGCAGCCTGAGTGATGTTGCTTACCGCGAGTTCTCTCTTAAGTACATGAAGCAGATTGTTGATGGCCTCATTCGTGAACACGACGGTCAGAAGATTCCAGTCATCCTGTTCACTAAAGGTGGCGGTCAGTGGCTTGAGTTGATGGCGGATACAGGTGCCGATGCTCTGGGACTCGACTGGACGACGGACATTGGCAATGCGCGCGGTCGTGTCGGTGATCGGGTTGCCTTGCAGGGGAATATGGATCCATCGGTTCTTTATGCATCGCCAGCGACTATTCGCGCAGAAGTGAAGCGTATTCTCGATAGCTACGGCCAGGGTTCTGGGCACGTATTCAACCTTGGGCATGGGATTCATCAGTTCGTTGACCCCGAGCATGCGAAGGCCTTTGTTGAAGCTGTTGTTGAGCTGAGTCCTCAGTATCACGGCTGAAACCGCGAAGATACAAAGCCCTGTCACTCGGGGTTTTTTATCGTCTATAGTTAGTGACTCGAGCTGACAATACTTCGCAAATGGCACTTCTGTCTTAAAAGTGCGGAGCTGATACACTTATTGTACAACTGTGAGTGGAGACTCTCTGAATATGAACCTCATCTGGGTTCCTCTTCTGCCCCTACTGGGCTGCCTGGTTTCACTGTTACTCGGGCGCTACCCTCGATCGACAATGGCGCTTGGTGCAGCCATTCTGCCTGCTATTGCGCTAGGTATTGTCGTCTCTCTCGCACCAGAGGTCATGTCGGGCAATAACCCGGTCGTTACCTATGACTGGGTACCTGCGTTATCCCTGCAGATCAGCTTTATGCTCGACGGGTTGGCCTTGATGTTCACCCTGTTGATCCTCGGGATTGGCCTGCTGGTTATTCTCTACGCCCGCTATTATCTGTCTGAGGCGGATAATGCAGGGCGCTTTTATGCCAGTCTGTTGCTGTTTATGACAGCGATGCTGGGTGTTGTACTCTCAGCAAATCTGATCCAGCTCTGGTTTTTCTGGGAACTGACGAGCGTCAGTTCGTTTATGTTGATCAGTTACTGGTCGCATCGCTCCGACGCCCGCAAGGGCGCCCGTATGGCGATGACGATTACCGGCGCTGGTGGCCTGGCTTTGCTGGCGGGCCTGATTCTTATTGGCGAAGTCGTAGGGAGCTACGACTTGCGTACAGTATTAGCCAGTGGCAGTTTAATAGCAGAGCACAGCCTCTACCCGGTCATTGTCGTTCTGGTGCTTCTCGGCGCGTTTACGAAGTCAGCGCAGTTCCCATTCCACTCGTGGCTGCCTCAGGCAATGGCCGCCCCTACACCGGTGTCGTCATACCTGCATTCTGCGACCATGGTGAAGGCCGGTATCTTCCTGATGGCGCGTTTTTATCCGGTTCTGTCTGATACCCAACTCTGGTTTGCCTTGGTGAGTCTTGTCGGTCTGACGACTTTGCTGGTGGGTGCCTACACGGCCTTGTTTAAGCACGACCTGAAAGGTCTGCTTGCGTATTCGACCATTAGTCACCTCGGCCTGATCACTCTGTTACTTGGTCTGGATACAGAGCTGGCTTCCATCGCTGCCATGTTTCACGTGATTAACCACGCTGTTTTTAAGGCATCGCTGTTTATGGCCGCCGGAATTATCGATCACGAGTCCGGTTCGCGTGACATGCGAAAACTCAACGGCCTGTTCCGTTACATGCCCTATACCGCGACCCTGGCCATGGTGGCAGCGTCGTCGATGGCGGGTGTACCGCTGTTGAATGGCTTCCTTTCTAAAGAAATGTTGTTTGCTGAATCTCTGCAACAGGAAACCTTCGGTTCTCTGTCATGGTTGATTCCTTTGCTGGTAACGGTGGGCGGAGCTCTGGCCGTTGCTTACTCTCTTCGTTTCGTTCACGACGTCTTCTTTAATGGAGAGCCGATCGGGCTTGAGAAAACACCTCACGAACCGCCGCGCTACATGCGTGTGCCGGTCGAGATTCTGGTGGTTCTGTGTCTGTTAGTCGGTGTTTTGCCGGACCTGATCGTTGGCGATCTTTTAGTCGCCGTGGGTGCGTCTCTGATGCCTGCCGGGGTGCCTGAGTTCAGCATTTCTATCTGGCACGGATTTAACATCCCGCTATTGATGAGCTTTCTGGCTGTACTGGGCGGTGTTGCTCTCTATCGCCAGCGTCGGCATATGTTTAACTTTCAGGCCCGCTTTACTGAAGTTGATCCTAAACTGGCGTTTGAGCATATGATCCAGACGCTGGTGGAGCGTGCCCGCAGTGTTCAGCTTTGGCTCGATAACGGCAGCTTCCAGCGTTACGCGCTGTGGTTATTATTGATGGCGATCGCCGCGATGAGTGTCCCTATGGTGAACATTCCTCATGCGCGTGGAAGCCTCGAAGTCACTGAACTGGATATGGTTGCCTTCGGTGGTGCTCTCCTCATGATTGTTGCTTCTGTGGCGACGGCGATGCTTAGTCATCAACGCCTTCTGGCACTGGTAACGATTTCCGTGGTGGGTCTTGTGGTGTCGGTAGCGTTTGCCTGGTTCTCAGCCCCGGATCTGGCTCTGACGCAGCTGTCGGTTGAGGTTGCGACCATTATTCTTTTCCTGCTGGCACTTTACTTTCTTCCCCAGAAAGTCAGCCTCAATCACCTTTCTCCCGGGCGCATCGTCCGCGACATGGGGATAGCCACGGCCGCGGGTGCCATCGTGGGTACCCTGACCTATGCCATGCTGACACGTCCGTTTGAGAGTATCAGTAGCTTCTTCACCGCCAACGCGAAAACCGGCGGTGGTGGCACCAATGTCGTTAACGTCATTCTGGTTGATTTCCGTGGCTTCGATACCTTTGGTGAAATTACCGTTCTGGCGATTGCAGCGATTGGTATCTACAAATTGTTGGCAGGTGTACGCCTGTTCGTACCTGCTGCGGATATGGATGGCCGGCCATGGTCCAAAGACAGCCACCCACTTATGTTGATGCAGATTTCTCAGAGCCTGCTCCCACTCGCTCTGCTGGTATCCGCCTATATTTTCCTCCGTGGACATAACCTGCCCGGTGGCGGTTTCATAGCAGGCCTGATTACGGCGATTGCCCTGATCCAGCAATACGTGGCCAACGGTGTTGTTTGGATGCGCGATCGTGGCGACCTGAAATTCCAGTGGTTTATTGTCTGTGGTTTGTTTATTGCCTTCGGGTCAGGTGTCGGAAGCTGGTTATTCGAGCGTCCATTCCTGACGTCCTGGTTTGATTATTTCTATCTGCCGTTAGTCGGTAAGTTCGAGTTGGCCAGTGCCATGGCATTTGATCTTGGTGTCTATCTGACAGTAATCGGTGCAACGCTGTCGATTCTTGCCAACCTTGGCAAGCTGACGACGACAGATCGACCAACACGGCCTGGAAGGAGATCCTGATGGAATTGATTTTTGCAGTCACTGTCGGCGTGATGGTGACCTGTTCGGTGTTTCTGATGCTGCGGGGCCACACCTTTGCGGTTGTGATTGGCCTTACCCTGATGTCTTACGCCGTAAACCTGTTTCTGTTTGCCAGTGGTGGTTTGGCGCTGCACGAGCCAGCTATTCTGGCCGACGGCGCAGAATATTCCGACCCTCTGCCTCAGGCCCTGGTGCTTACTGCGATCGTTATCGGTTTTGCTATGACAGCGTTTGCTCTGATTCTTGCCATCCGGGCACGTGCAGATCTTGGTAATGATCAGGTCGATGGACGCGCTTTGCCGGGCGACTCTCTGGCGAATAAAGAGCCACAAGGGAAAGTCCGTCAAAGTACTGTCAAGAGTACCGCAAGCAATACCGCGAAGAACTCAGGAGGTAAGACAAGGTGATGCATTTGCCGGCACTTCCTGTGCTTCTGCCATTTTTCGCGGCAATTCTGATTCTGTATCCGTGGTTTAATAAGCGCCTGCACCTTCAGCGTCTGGTCGCTCAGTTCGCCTTGCTGATGTTGGTAGCGGTATCCATGCTGACACTGTTCAAAACCCTGGCAGAAGGCCCAATGGGCTACGCCATGGGTGACTGGGAAGCCCCATTCGGCATTTACCTGCTCGCGGACCCGCTAGCTGCCTTTATGCTGGTAGTTACTTCTGTTCTGGCATTGTGTACGCACCTTTTTGCGTGCGGTGGTGAAGATAAAACAGGGCGTTTTTTCCATCCCCTGTTTATGTTTCAGTTAATGGGTCTGAACGGCGCCTTTCTGACCGCAGATGCATTTAACCTCTTCGTATTTTTCGAGATTCTTCTCATCGCCTCGTACTCGTTATTGATACATGGCGGCGGTCGTGAGAGAACCCGGGCAGCTCAGCACTATGTGCTCTACAACCTCATAGGTTCTGCCTTCTTCCTTATTGCATTGGCCTTGCTTTACAGAGCTTTCGGCACGCTGAATATCCCGGATATGGCGTCGCGAGCGACTACCTTACCAGAAGAAAGTATTCCGTTGGCTCAGGCGGGTGGGTTACTGCTGATGGTTGTTTTCGGCGTGAAGGCGGCACTGTTACCGCTGCATTTCTGGTTACCAAGAACTTACAGCACAACTTCAGTGCCGGTAGCAGCCTTGTTCGCCGTTATGACTAAGGTAGGTGTGTATAGCCTCTGGCGTATCCACAGTGTTGTGTTTGGTCACGACAGTGGCGAACTGTCTGATCTTGGGGTTGTTCCTCTGGCGTGGCTGTCAGGCCTGACGGTAGTTGCCGGGGCGATTGGTGCTCTGGCGAGCCAGACGCTGCGCTGGCTCATTGCTAACCTGATTGTTATTTCCGTTGGTACTCTGCTGATGACAGTCGCCATGGGCACGACTCAGTCTGTTGCGGCAGGCCTCTACTATACATTGCACAGTACCCTGATGAGCGGAGCCTTCTTTCTGGTGGCTGGCCTGATCCTCATGCAACGTGGCCAGGCGGAAGACCGCTTCGTTCGCTCGCGCCCGTTCCTGTACCCGGTATTCACTGGAGTGCTGTTTGCTGTAACCGCCATGGCGATGATTGGTTTACCTCCGTTCTCGGGCTTCCTGGGTAAAGTCTTTATCCTTCAGGCTGCTGTCGACAGTGGCGATGCCATCTGGGTTTGGCCGCTCGTTCTTATCTCTAGTCTGGCTGCGCTCATTGCCTTGTCTCGTGCCGGAACTACATTGTTCTGGAGAACCCAGGGTTCTGTTGTTCCAGAAGCTAAGGAGAAGGTGAGCAATGTTCACATTGCGGCTTCAGGGCTGTTGGTCGCGACCACTCTGGTGCTTGTGATTGGTGGTGGTCCGCTGACTGAATGGTCACTGCGTGCTGCGCAGGATCTCCACACTGGAGTGACGTTGAACTACCTGAATGGAGGTCAGCCTTAATGAGACG
Source organism: Thalassolituus sp. (assembly GCF_984348125.1). NCBI lineage: Bacteria > Pseudomonadati > Pseudomonadota > Gammaproteobacteria > Oceanospirillales > Oceanospirillaceae > Thalassolituus > Thalassolituus sp. The sequence goes on along the minus strand of NZ_CFHJLR010000020.1, from coordinate 22,075 downwards.
ATTGCTGCCAATGCCATGGCACTCACTGATGCTGATTGCCGTCTGGCTTTTATTAAACGGTTTTTCGTACGGCCAGTTACTGCTGGCGGTGATTCTGGCCTGGCTGATTCCAATTATTACGTACCCGTATGTTCGTGGGCATGCGCCGGTTAAAAAGCCACTGGCGATGATGGCGTATTCCCTGCGCCTCTTATATGACATCGTGGTGGCTAACGTTGACGTGGCGCGTCGTGTGGTGATGCCTAACCGATACCTGAAGCCCGGCTGGCTGGCTTATCCATTATCTATGACGGAGCCGTTTCCGGTGACTGTGCTGGCAAGCTCAGTATCGCTGACACCAGGGACGGTAAGCGTTGAGTTTTCAGAAGACCGCACGTGTCTCTATATTCACGTACTCCACCTGGAAGACGAAAAAGAACTTCAGGCGTTTATCTTCAAACGTTACGAACAACCGCTGAAGGAGATATTCGGATGCTGAGTAATGTCATCATTATCTGTACAGGGATGATTGGTCTGGCGATGCTTTTCTGCCTCTGGCGCTTGATAAAGGGGCCAGATATTACTGACCGTATCCTCGCTTTGGATACGCTGTATATCAACAGTATCGCTTTGATTATTCTGCTGGGCCTGTATTACGGGACTGCTCTCTATTTCGAAGGAGCTCTTCTGATCGCTATGCTTGGTTTTGTCAGCACGTCGGCCGTCGCCAAATATCTGTTGCGGGGTGACATCATTGAATAATCTGGCTGTATATAGCGATTATGTTGTCGCTGCCCTCCTGATCGGTGGTGCGTTATTTATGCTCGTGGGTTCGTGGGGGTTGGCAAAGTTGCCTGACTTCTACACGCGGCTCCATGCGCCGACAAAAGCATCGACGCTTGGTATGGGAGCTACTCTGCTTGGTTCACTTGTTTGGTTCAGCGTGCAGGAAGAGAGTCTGCACATCCATGAGCTGGTAATCAGTATTTTCCTCTTCCTGACCGCTCCTGTGTCAGCATACATGATGGGCAAAGCTGCGATTCATCGCCGCCGTCCTCTGGCTGAGGGCACTCGTAATGCGGAAGAAGTAGAGCGCGCTGCTGAAAGAAAAGGCATTAACGACCGGGACGACGACTGAACAGGTCTTCTTACAGGCGTTCGATAGCTTCCTGAAGTTTATCAACGCCGATCACTTCCATACCCTCAACGGGTTGCTTGGGTACATTCGCTTTGGGAACAATTGCCCGGGTAAAGCCATGCTTCGCCGCTTCTTTTATCCGCTCCTGACCTGAGGGTACTGGTCGGATTTCTCCGGATAAGCCTACTTCTCCAAAGACAATCAGGCCTTGTTCAAGAGGTTGATTGCGGAAGCTGGACAGTGCCGCTAACAACAGCGCCAGGTCGGCTCCTGTTTCGTTTACCTTCACTCCACCCACCACATTGATATACACATCCTGATCGCCAAGGTGGATACCGCCATGGCGATGTAATGCTGCAAGCAACAGGTTCAGACGATTCTGATCAAGGCCGACGGCGACCCGTTTCGGATGCCCGAAATGACTGTCATCAACTAAGGCCTGAATTTCGACAAGCAGTGGACGAGTGCCTTCCCAGATCACCATAACGACACTGCCTGCAGCAGGTTCGTCGCCACGACTGAGAAAAATTGAGCTTGGGTTTTTAACCTCTTTCAGACCGCGCTCAAGCATAGCGAAGACGCCCAGCTCGTTAATGGCACCGAAACGATTTTTGATACCGCGCAGTACGCGATAGCGACTATCGCCTGAGCCCTCAAGCATGATCGAGCAGTCGATCATATGCTCAAGAACTTTCGGGCCCGCCAGCGAACCGTCTTTCGTCACATGCCCGACAAGAAACAGAACCGTTCCCGTCTGTTTTGCAAAACGCGTCAGATACGCTGCGCTTTCACGGACCTGAGAAACACTGCCCGGCGCAGACTCTATGCCATCCACATGCATGACCTGAATAGAATCGATCACGACGATACGAGGCTTATGCTGCTGCAGCACATTGGTCAGTCGCTCGACGTTGGTTTCACTCAGCATCTGTAACTGATCAGTCGGCAAACCAAGTCGATTTGCACGAAGCGCCACCTGCTGCAGGCTCTCTTCACCAGTCACATAAATGGCTGGCATCTGTGTAGCCAGATAACACAAGGTCTGCAGTAAGAGCGTGGATTTGCCGGCGCCAGGGTGGCCACCAATAAGAATGGCGGAGCCTGGCACCAGACCGCCACCTAACACTCGATCGAATTCCTGCATTCCGGAACTGAACCGTGGTAGTTCAGCGAGATCGACGTCAGCGAGTTTGATGACATCACTGGCACCGGCATCGCCGGCATAACCACTGAATCGGGTATCCCGCGCAGCGGCCTTCGCTGAAGATACGACAAATTCCTGCAGAGTATTCCACTGCCCGCAACCGGCACACTGGCCTTGCCATTTGCTGTGATCTGCGCCGCATTCATTGCAGACGTAGGCGGTTTTCTTTTTGGCCATGTAGCGTTCGCTGTTTCTCATACTGGATAGTGGTCAAAAGTGTACTCGTATTTGAGTGTATCTTCGACATACTCGAATTAGATATCACGGTGTTGCGGTTTTAGCGAATGTATGGACTGCAGGGGATGATCGGCGAGGGGCGTGCACAGCATGGATGCTGTGCCCGAGCCTACAGGGATGTATCTACGGCGTGCCCAAGTCGATGTCGCCTGCAGGTTCGAAGCTGTCGCCGTTACCGCTTAATTGCAGATGTTAAAAGTTCTACCGGGGTGTGTTGATTGATATGATGTCGCTTTATTTTTGATGGCCCAATGAAATCCGGGCTGTTCGGAGGTTTCGTGTCATTCGGTCAGTTTATTGCGTTAGCATCTTTCGTTCTCTCCATGGGTACGATTGCGGTCACTTATATTGTTGGGACGTCAGCCGGTACGGCGGAATTATGTAATCCATTTTTTGATGGCTGTACTGATATTACCCATACAGGGATGAAAGGCGATGCAGGCTTTATTTTTCGTGGGGGAATGATTGCGGCCTGTGCATTCTTTGTTGTCTGGTGGCAGGTATACCGTGTCTGGTTAAGCCCATATTCCGGGCGTATCGCGCTGAACGCGATGCAGTTTTTCGGAGTTCTGGCTGCCATTGGTCTGTTGGCTGGTACCGCGGTGTTGCTGCCAGAAAAATCAGATACCCGCTGGGGGGTGCACGTACGTGGTGCCAATCTGTTTTTTCAGGGGATGTTGATTGCACTGACCACAGCCTACGTCCTGACATTTAAAGCAAGAAAGCAGGGACTGGTTGTCCCCAGCTTTGTGGTGAAAACGGCCGTCATGGGGATTTTGTGGTTTATGTTTATCGCCTTTGCCGGAGTCACCGTTGGAATCGAGATGAGTCACGGTAAGCGCATCATTGAATGGTGGGCGACCCTGTTTATCGGGATCTATTTCTTATCCTCATACTGGGACTGGAAAGGCATCCGTCTCGTTAGCGAAAGTCACCCCACACATACTGAAGAACGCTGAGAGCCGTCAGCGCCGCGGTCTCAGTACGCAATATACGAGGTCCCAATAAAAGACCATCAAACCCTGCCTCCTGGCATTGAGTCACTTCGATGTCAGAGAAACCACCCTCAGGGCCTACCAGAAGCGCAATGCTTTCTGGAGACTGATCGGATACGAGAGGCTTCTGGTTATGAGGGTGGAGTAGCAATTTTCTGTCGGCTTCTATTCCTGAACTCCAGTCACTAAGCGACTTTGGCGGATGAACTACCGGGACGGTGTTTCTCCCACTCTGTTCGCAGGCAGAGATAGCCACCTTCTGCCAGTGCTCCAGCTTTTTCTCCATCCGGTCGCCTTTCAGGCGTACATCACAGCGTTCACTGGTCAGGGGAGTAATGTCGGTGACACCCAGCTCGGTCGCTTTTTGGATAGTGAAGTCCATCCGGTCGCCTTTTGAAATCACCTGGCCCAGATGTATCTGCAGTGTCAGTGGTGCATCCTGACGAGTCGCATGAATGACAGATGCCGATGCCGATTTTTTGCTCTCGATGATGAGCTTTGCCTGATATTCAGAACCGTCGCCATTAAATAGTCGTACATCGTCACCATCTTTCATACGTAAAACACGTACCAGGTGCGTCACTGCCTGATCATCCAGTGCGATGGTTGTATTGTCAGCGAGTGGCTCGGAAGTATAGATGCGAGGGCCAGACATCATGCGCTCTCATTAGAGTAAAAGTGAATGAAATAAAGCGCATGATAGCAGAGGGTGGGCCTTTTTTACTGCAGTAAAAAAGGCCTTGTGGGATGGGGGATCAGCAGGCAGCGTCGTTCTGAGCCTCGCGCTCGGAGCGCAGACGACGCGACTGTAGCTGGAACAGGTGGTGAATCAGAATTTCCTGCTCAGCTTCTCTCAGGCCTTCAAAGTCAACGCGCACAAGATAGGGAGCATCAGGGTCTGCTGTATGCTCCACACCAACAATCGTCCCCATAAGAGTCACGGGAATATTGGACGGCTTCAGCTGCATCTGCAGCCGCAGATTGTCGCTCTCGCTGAGCGGTTCTGTGGAGTGGAACGCCATGCCGCAGGCGCTCAGATTCACCCGCGTACGCACTTCGGTCTGCGAGAGTTCTGGTTTCGCATCCGGCCCCACTGGGGAGTTCAGCAGGTTGACCTTCTGGTTCAGCAGCTCAAACAAGCGAGCAACAGTGGGGTTCTGTGCCTGTACCTGATGAAGGACACCAGCGATGTCCCGCTCCAGCTCTGCCAACTCATTGATATGATCCTGATGGCGGGCCTTCCAGCGTTGTACCTCTTCTTGTGAGATGGCTTCAAAGTCCAGGATGACCTCATCATCCAGGCGGAAATAACGGCGTCTCTCTTCCATTGTTCCAGTTTCCATCGTCTCTCTCCCGATCAGAATATTTCGTTGGGATTTAATTCAAAATCTTCCGGGCGGGCTGTCGCCGCGTCATCAATCTCCTGTTGCGTCGGAGTGATTTCCGGTTGATCGTCATCATCAAATTCGTGCGTACGCAAAATGACGATCTCCACGCGTCTGTTACGTGCGCGGGATGCGTCATCAATATTAGGCACCAGTGGCTTTTTATCTGCGTGGCCCACCACCTGGAACCGATCCGAGTTCATTTCGGGAGCAATAAACAGCTCCTGTGCAAATGCAACTGCACGAGCAGTCGATAGTCCCCAGTTCGAACGGAATGGGCCGCCCGCGAGCGGAATATCATCGGTGTGCCCTTCCACAGATATCTTGCCCGGAATATCAACGAGTACTTCCCGGATTTTGTCGATCACAGGTAAGAAACGATCCTCGATATAATCTGAACCCGAGCGGAAAGCGCCTCTCTGCTGAATGCGGATAATGATTTTCTTACCCACGGTTTCAATCTCGACCTGACCCTGTGCGATTTCATTTTCAAGCTGAGCAGCCATTTCGACGGCCATTTCTTCGCTCTTTTTATTTTCGATGTCCTCGCGTGGCACGACGACTTCACGCGTTTGCATACCGCGGTCGCCCTGACGTTCTTCCTGCTGCGTCACCTCATCCTGACACAGAACCTCCAGTGAGCTTTTGGTGATGTCGCTGGTTTTTTGCCGGACTTCATTAATCGGTGTCGGTTCAGGAATCGACGGACTGAAGTGCCGGGCAATCACACTGGTCCCCTTGGGCGGATCGCTGGCATTAACAACCGTCTGCACACCAAAGGCATCTCTGAGTTCGCCGGCCAGACGTTTGAACTTTCGTGCGTCCATTTCTGAGAAAGACAGCAGGAGTACGAAAAAGCACATCAGCAGCGACATCAGGTCGGCAAAGGTCATTACCCAGCCGGGTATCCCATCGGGACAGGGTGGACATTCGTCTTCTTCTTCAGCCATGACTTACTACTCGCTCGCCGCTACGCGTTTGCCTTCCTGGATGTAGGCTTGCAACATGGATTCAATAACACGGGGGTTCTGACCGTTCTGGATTGCCAGCAGTGCGTCGATGATCATCGACTTCAGGCGATCTTCTTCGTCTTTACGCAAGGTCAGCTTGTCGGCCATAGGGAGTGACAACATGGTCGCCACCATGGCGCCGTAAAGCGTGGTGAGGAGTGCAACCGCCATCGCGGGGCCGATGGCCTTCGGGTCGTCCATGTTGGCCAGCATAGCAACCAGGCCAATGAGAGTACCGATCATCCCCATCGCGGGAGCAACGTCGCCAAGCGATTTAAAAATGCTGATACCTGTGTCGTGGCGAGCGCTGGCGAGTTTCATTTCTTTGCTGAGAAGGGTTTTTACAACATCCGGGTCGTGGCCATCGACCAGCAGCTGAATACCTTTACTCAGGAACTCATCACTGACCTCTTTCCCCTCAAGAGACAAAAGGCCGCCTTTACGGGCTAGGCCGGCAAGTTCGACGATTTCGCCGATCAGGTCTTCCGGTTTGATCAACTTGAAGGAAAATGCTTTGCCCGCGACTTTGGCTGCGGCGAGAAACTGGCCCAGCTCAAATTTCATCATTACAGCAAACAGACTTCCGACAATAACAATCAGCAGCGACGGCACGTTAACAAACATGGTGATATCGCCACCGAGAATCATGGCGAAAATTACGATACCGAACGCGCCGACGAGGCCTACTAATGACGCGAGATCCACACTCACTCCTTTCCATACTGAGGTAGCTTCTGTAACAGAGTTTAGACGCTTCCTGCGGTTCTTCCTGTCATCTGACAAAAAAAGCCTGTGTTGACCCGCTCATGCCTTGGGTTTAGTGTTCGAGCCTTACGACAGGAGTAACTATGTCTGATAAATCCTCTTCCTTCGGTTTCGAGTCAGCCTTATCGGAACTCGAAGCTCTGGTCACCCGCATGGAAAGTGGCGAATTGACCCTTGAAGACAGCCTGGAAGCATTTGAAAAAGGCATCGGCCTCACTCGTCAGTGCCAGCAGGCTCTGGCGGCAGCAGAGCAGCGTGTGCAGCTACTGATGGAACGGAATGGCCAGAGTGACGCTCAGCCCTTTCAGAGCGGAGACGCCAGCGAATGAATTTGCAACCTTTGCAGGCCAGAGTCGCTGAGCTGGCAGAAGCCAGACTTGCAGAGCTTGGAATTGCAGATCAGCGTCTCGCAGACGCAATGCACTATGGCCTGATGAATGGTGGTAAGCGCCTGCGGCCTTATCTTGTGTACGCGACCATGGATGCTCTTAATGCCGAGCATGCAGCGGCAGATTGCGCCGCCGTCGCGCTTGAAATGATTCATAGCTACAGCCTGGTTCATGATGACCTGCCTGCGATGGACGATGATGATCTGCGTCGCGGTAAGCCAACTTGCCATATAGCCTTTGATGAAGCGACGGCGATCCTTGCCGGAGACGCACTTCTCAATGGCGCCTACGAAGTATTAGCCTCTGCGAAAGAGTTGTCAGAAAAGCAGCGCCTGCAGCTGGTGCAGGTGCTCGGTCGTGCTGCTGGCAGCGCGGGTATGGTGGGCGGCCAGGCGATTGATATTAACAACGTCGGCAAGTCGATGACCGTTGAACAGCTCGAACATATGCACTTGCATAAAACCGGAGCGCTGATCAGAGCGGCCGTGCAAATGGGCGCCATCTGTGCAGCTAAGAATACCGATACCTCAATCACCGAAGCCCTTGATAAATATGCGAAAGCCGTTGGCCTGGCCTTTCAGGTACAGGATGACATCCTCGATATCGAGGGCGATACCGCGGTATTGGGAAAACAGCAGGGCGCAGATGAGGCGTTGAAAAAACCAACGTATCCGTCACTGCTTGGGCTTGAAGGCGCCCGTACGCGTGCGAAAGTCCTTGTCGATGAAGCGATTCAGGCACTCGCAGGCTTGCCCGGTGATACCTCTACACTCGAGTCGCTGGCCCGCTACATTATCGAGCGCGATCACTGATACCTCTGTGACAGCGACAGAGCTCACCTGTTCGTATTGGCGGGCAGGGGAGTTTTAACTACTCATCTTGTCTCTCAGCCGGTAGAATGCATCCCTTTAGTTTTCCGGCGCTGCCGGTGCACTTTTTCTACCGGAAGCAGTTCCTTCAGATGTTTACAGAGATTCCCAAACACAGACCAGAGACGCCACTGCTGGATCAGATTGAATCCCCAGCGGACCTGCGCGAGCTGAGCCCTGCTCAGTTACAGCCTCTGTGTCGTGAGCTGCGTGAATATCTCATTTATAGCGTTGGACAGTCGGGCGGCCATTTTGGTGCCGGTCTGGGCGTTGTTGAACTGACGGTAGCTCTGCATCACGTTTTTGATACCCCAGACGATCGCATTGTCTGGGATGTGGGCCATCAGGCCTATCCACACAAGATCCTGACCGGTCGGCGCGAACAGTTGCCGAAGATCCGTTCTGCCGAGGGCCCGGCTGCGTTTCCGCTGCGTACAGAAAGTGAATACGACACCTTTGGCGTTGGTCACTCAAGCACGTCGATCAGTGCGGCTTTGGGGATGGCACTTGGTTTCCGTCAGCGTGGCCTACCGAACAAAAGCGTTGCCGTGATTGGTGATGGCGCCATGAGTGCCGGTATGGCCTTTGAGGCTCTCAACCATGCGGGGCACGAAAAAGCCGATATGCTGGTTATTCTTAACGACAATGACATGTCGATCTCGAATAACGTCGGTGCATTGAACAAATATTTCACCCGTATCTGGTCGAGCCAGACCTACTCTGCCATGCGTGAAGGCAGCAAGCGTGTGCTTGAGAATATTCCGGCCGCCTGGGAATTTGCAAAGCGTACTGAAGAGCACATGAAAGGCATGGTAGCTCCGGGTACTTTGTTCGAAGAGCTGGGTTTTAATTATTACGGCCCGGTCGATGGTCATGACCTGAACGAGCTGGTGGCGACACTCGGTAGCCTGAAGAAACTCAAAGGCCCACGCTTTCTGCACATCGTCACTCAGAAAGGTAAAGGCTTCACGCCCGCTGAAGAAGAGCCGATTCGCTACCACGCGCTGAAGGCCCAGAAGGGCGGCTCAGCGAAAACACCCAAACCAAGCTATTCCAACGTATTTGGTCGCTGGCTGTGTGATGTTGCAGCTCAGGACGAGCGCCTCGTGGGTATTACGCCAGCGATGCGTGAAGGTTCTGACCTGATTCGCTTTTCACAGGAATTTCCCGATCGTTATTTCGACGTTGCCATTGCTGAGCAGCACGCTGTGACTCTGGCTGCGGGGATGGCCTGTGAACAGGTGAAGCCGGTCGTCGCTATCTATTCGACCTTCCTTCAGCGTGCATATGATCAGCTAATTCATGACGTTGCGCTCCAGGATCTCGATGTACTGTTCGCCATCGACCGCGCGGGGCTGGTCGGTGAAGACGGCCCAACGCACCACGGTGCATATGACCTTAGTTACCTTCGCTGTATTCCTAAGATGGTCATCATGACGCCGTCCGATGAAAATGAATGCCGACAGATGCTGAATACTGGTTATCTGCATGAAGGACCGGCAGCAGTTCGCTATCCGCGAGGTTCTGGCACAGGGGCTGTCATCGATGCGCCACTTGAAGTCTTGCCGATGGGTAAGGGTTTGGTTCGTCGCGCATCGCAAAGCAAAAAGGTCGCTATCCTGGCGTTTGGTGCTCCGTTAGCCGCTGCGCTGAAAGCAGCAGATGTCGTTGATGCTACCGTTGCTGATATGCGTTTTGTGAAGCCAATGGACGATGCTCTGGTGGCCGAACTGGCAGAAACGCACGACCTCTTAGTGACTGTTGAAGAGAACGCCCGAATGGGGGGCGCAGGTTCTGCTGTACTCGAGTCGCTGGCTCAACAGGGGCTCAAGTCGGTTGTTGAGGTGCTTGGTATTCCGGATACCTACATTGAGCACGATTCACCGACCCAGCAGCATGTCGTGGCCGGTATCGATGAGTCATCTATCCTGGCTGCTATTCGTCGCCACTTCCCTCAGGACTGATTATGATCAGGGTGTGCGCGCCCTAAGTGTCTGATTAGTCACTCATTATTTGCCCCTGTCGCCGAGCGCTTCACATAGAAGCTGCTTAACTGAATTAAGGTTCAGTTCCGGAGGGGCTCATGCCGCTGCGACGCCAGTTTACCGCTATTTCTGCACTGATTATCGTGACCTTGTGTGGCTACGCTGTTTCCGCATTGTTTGGTCCTTTATCTCCGATAGCGAGTGCGGCACTGGTGCTCTTCTCCGCGTTGGTTATCTGGCGAGTGTCTGCCTGGTGTCGCAAACGAGCCGAGGCGCGGATAGAAATTCAGGCCCTCTCGGCTGAGCGCCTTGCTACGTTAGGCGAGGCCGCGGCTGGTATCGGTCACGAAATCAACAATCCACTCGCCTACATCCACAGCAATCTGCATGGTCTGAATGAAGATATTGAGGCCTATAACGCTTTCATCAGTGTTCTTGATTCAGCTTCCGACCATCTTGAAATACGTAACCCGTTTTACCAGAAGGCATTGTCTGCCTATCACAATCTCGATGTTGCTGAGGTGTGTAAGGGCGCGCCGGAGCGCCTGAAAGATTGCCTTGAAGGCATCGCCCACATCGAACGTATCGTGGCTGACATGCAGACGCTGAGCCGTCGCGGTGACGCCAGTATGCAGGTTGCTGATATCAATACAGATCTGCAGGCGGTCTTTAACATTATTCGCAGCAGGCTACCTGCGAATGTAACTCTTGAGCTGGATCTGATTACCCCTCCGCTAATGTTATGCCACCCGTCGCGCTTCGCGCAGGTGATCATGAATATGATGATTAATGCATTGCATGCTATTGGTGAAGAAACGGGTACCGTCAGTGTCCGTCAGTACCATCGCGGGGATATCTTCTATACTGAAATTTCAGACAGCGGGTGCGGAATGTCCCCGGAGGTGCAGGCCCATATATTTGAGCCATTTTTTACGACCCGTGCAGAAGGTAAAGGCACGGGCATCGGTCTGGCCTTGTGCTACAAATTAATAGAAGAGCATCAGGGGACTATCTCAGTAGATAGTCGCGAGGGTGAAGGCACCCGTTTCACTCTGGCGCTACCCGTTCGCAATGGAGAGAAAGACCATGTCAATTGAAACCACAGGCCGGGAGAAAAGTGGCCGGTTACTGCTGGTCGATGATGAGCAGGGGGTTCTGCAGGCGTTAAAGCGTCTGTTCTACCGTCATTACGATGTCGTGCTGGCAAATGGCGGTGAAGAAGCACTCAGCATTCTCGAAACTGATTCTTTCGATATGATTATTTCGGACATGCGTATGCCTGGTATGTCCGGCGCTGAGCTGCTGAAGTCCTGCTTTGAACAATATCCGGCCATGATCCGGGTTCTGCTTACCGGGTATTCTGATCTGGATTCAGCCATCAAGGCAGTGAATGAAGGGAATATTTACCGCTATATCTCGAAGCCCTGGGACAACGATCAGCTCAGGGATATGGTCGCCGAAGCACTTGAATCAAAAGAGCTGAAGTCAGCGAACCAACGTCTGAGCGCGCACATCGTCGAGCAGAATGACGAGCTGGCGCGTCTTAATCGCGAACTGCAGGCAAAATACGAAGCCTCTTCAGATGCGGTGGGTGAAGCGGAAGCAAAGCTGCAGGATGCTTATAAAACACTGCGCCACGAGTTTGATGCCATGGTGCATATTCTTGTGGGGAGCATGGAAGACCGCCTGGGAATGGAGAAAGGCTCCACCGAAAGATTCGCCGAACTGGTTCGTTCATTTGCGAAGAATGCGGGCCTCGATGAATCTCAGATTAATGACACCTATTACGCAGCACTTCTGAAAAATCTCGGCAAAATGTCTTTGTCAGACTCTGTGTTGATTAAAGCCATTCCGCAAATGAGCAATGCGGAGAAGCAGGAATACGCGCGCTTTACCATTAATGGTCAGACCTCGCTGATGCTGCTTGAGCCGCTGCAGAATGCCGCCAATATTATCCGCTCACACATGGAGCTTTATAACGGTAAGGGGTTTCCTGATCGACTGGCGGGGGACGCGATTCCTAAGTCATCACGGATTCTCCGCATCGTTTGCGACTACGCAGAGCTGCAGCGTGAAAGTAACTTCCTGGGCGAGCCCCTTTCCGAAAAAGATGCCCGTGTGTACCTGCTGAAGTTAGCCGGACAGCGCTATGACCGTGAGCTGGTGGATATCTTTGCAGAAACGCTGGAAACCTATGATGGCGGTGCGATTTCCAGCATGGAGCGCCTGAATATTGCGGATGTGAAAGAGGGGATGATCCTTGCGGGTAACCTGGTCAGCCCTGGAGGTGCGGTTCTGCTTTCCAGTGGCACTCAACTAACGGAGCGCCATGTGGCTAAACTTCAGGCACTGATGCGTCAGTTTGAAGGTCACGAGATTTTCGTGCATGTGAGGAAACCGCCGCAGGATGAAGAGTAACCTGCGGCGCAGATAGTTATGCTTCCGGCTCGTCGTCCTGATGAGTCGATAGGTAATGGCCGAGCTTGCTGGCTTTTGTGTTCAGATAGCCATTGTTGTGGGGGTTGCGACCAACTTCGATAGCAACGCGCTCTTCGATCGTGACACCGGCATCACCCAACGCCTTCACTTTACGCGGGTTGTTGGTCATCAAGCGGATGGAAGTGATACCCAGATGCTCCAACATTGGCTGGCACATGCCGTAATTTCGCATGTCGGCGCCAAAACCAAGCTGCTCGTTTGCTTCGACAGTGTCTGCACCCTGATCCTGAAGGTTGTAGGCTTTCACTTTGTTCAGAAGCCCGATACCACGACCTTCCTGTCTCAGGTACAGAACAACGCCACGTCCGGCCTCAGACACGGAGCGCAGGGCCTCTTCCAGTTGGTAACCACAGTCGCAGCGCATGCTGAAAAGCGCATCACCCGTCAGGCATTCGGAATGGGCGCGCAGCAGAACTGGCTCGCCGTCATCGAGCGTGCCCATGGTCAGCGCGATATGTTCTTTCCCTGTTTCTGCTTCCTCAAAACCATGCATGGTAAACACACCGAAAGGTGTTGGCAGCTTACATGAGGCGACGAAATTGATGTTCAAGGGGCTTACCCTCTGAGTAAAACAGGGCGCGTATTCTATCAGCAGGTGCTCTTATTGCCTAATCTATGAGCGGAACAGGATGTTTCTTTGCGTAACCCCGGTTGACGACAGGGCCGTAGTAGCCGCTAATAGGCGTCAGGTGGCGTTTCCTTTGCCTGCCTGTAATTCAGGAAGAGTATGACACTACATAAGACCACATTTTTTACCCTGTTGTTTGCGCCGTTAAGTGTGTGGGCTGCAGTCGATCGGACTGCAGTTGTATCTCTGCTGGAGCGTGAGTGGGGCGAGCTTCAGTCAGTGATAGCTGGCGTTCTGGGAGCCTGGACACTGTTACTACAAGGCATGCCGAGTGGTGAAGAAATCAGCATTATCGCACGGACGGGCCTCCCTCTCCTGCTACTACTGCCACTGCGATCGCTGTCGCGCTGGTTTGCTGCCTGGCTCACCGGATACCTCCGCGGGCTGCACAATCAACTGGTATCGGGCGACATAAAACACAAGGGGCTGCGCGCCCTGACCCGGTTTGTTACCAGTATCACGCCGTTGGTCCCCTGGTTGCTGCTTCTCTGGGGAGCGATGATCGTCCCTGTATTCCCGTCATCAGAAGCAGGGCCGGGCGGTGCTTTGCCGCTGCTCTATGCTGTGTACGTTGTTTATGTGCTCGTAAATCTGTCTCTGGAGTGGTTTCTTCTCAGTGCCTGTCAGGGCGCCGGCAGCTACCTGAACAGTGAAACAACCGAGCTTCTGGAGCGACGCTCCCATTCGGTGACGTCGCTTTTACTGCTGCCTTGGGTAGTGATTACCTTGTCCGAATATCTGCTGCAAAGTACCGCAGTGAGCCATCTGATAGGCGCACTGGTCTGGTTGTTCAGTTGGTTGATGCTGAGTTATCTGCTGCATTTTTATCGCGAACCCCTGGTCACCAATCTCAAGCGACTGACACCTGAGCGTTTCGACCCGGTTATCGAGCCTCTGGCGGCGGGGCGCATAACCGTTTTCTTATTGCCTCTGCTGATTCCGCTAAACCTGGTGTTGTTCTTTCGTGCCTTCCTTGAGCAGTTGCTGGGTGAGTTTGCATGGTATCAGCGCCTGAGCGCACGCTGGTTCCGGATGCGGAATCAGCTGCAGGAAGACGCAGAAGAAGCCGAAGTCGCAGAGTGCACCGATGAGAACTATCTGCGCTGGTTCGAGAGCTACGGTGAGGCCGAGTATCCGATCATCAACACCGGACTGAGTGATGTCTTTCAGCGGTATTACAGTGCCTGGATTGCTGATCGCGGTGATGACAATGTCTTACTGATGACGGGCGAGCCGGGTATCGGCAAAAAATCGGCGGTGAAGCGCTTCTGCAAGGAAATTGCAGCTGGCAGCCAGGAAGTTCGCATTTCGATGCTGGATATCCCGGCGCGAACGCTGGACGCAAATACTCTGTTTGGGCTGGTGGGCGAGCAGATCGGCGTCGATCTCGCGGATGGCCCCGTCGCTTTGGCTAACGCCAATGAAGCACTTGAGCCGACTGTCCTGGTTCTTAACAACGCCGAGAACCTGTTCCTTGCTGATGTCGGGGCTCTCGATGCCTGGCAGGCACTGCTCAGCTTGACGAATGCCCGGGCAGGTAATCTGTTCTGGATGATTGTGATCAATAACCAGAGCTGGGCTTACCTTTGCAATGTATTTGGGCGTGATTATCAGATGCGTAATGTTGTTCGGGTGAAGCGCTGGACGCAGGCGGAAATCCGCTCTTTGATTTTATCGCGCAATCAGCAGAGCGGTTACCGGCTGCGGTATGACGATGTTTTAATGGATACGCGGGCGCCGGCTAATAACTCACTGCGTAATGCCGAACAGAGGTACTTCAGCCTGTTATGGGATGCAAGCCGAGGTGTTCCTGTCACTGCGCTGCGTTTGTGGCAGGAGTCCGTAACGACACGCCGGAACGAAGTGACGGTGCGTGTGCCTCGTATTCCTTCAGGCAGCCGGATTGAAAAATCTGGCTCAAATCAGTCGTTTATTCTGGCGGCCATCGTTATCCACGGTACGCTCAATACTGCTGAAATTATGCGGGTGACAAATCTCTCCGAGAACGTAGTCCGTTTCTCACTCAAGGCGACGTTGGAAGATGAAATCGTCGAAAAAGGAGAGGACGGGCGCTATCGGATAACTGCGCTCTGGTACCACACCGTTGTCAGTATTCTTAACAGGATGAATATGTTGCATGAATGATACCAGTGGTCTTGTTGATGGCCTGCTGAGTGTTGCAGGCATTTTTAACTTTTACGCTATTTTCCTATTGTTTGCAGGGGGCGTTGCACTCTGGGCGTTAGCTAAAACACTCAACAATGTCAGTAATCGCCTGATGGAAAAAATCCCTGCGCGGCGATTTTTTATTCTTCAGATTTCGACGTTATTAAGTTTTGCTCTTTATATTTTCGGGACGGTCGGCTTATTAATCGGTGTGCTACAGCCCCCTAAGGAGCTGATATTTGCTGCGGCTGGCTCTGTTGCTGTTGCCTTGGGTTTTGCATTAAAAGATATCGCGGCCTCACTGGTTGCGGGTATTTTATTGTTGTTCGATCGCCCATTCAGGGTTGGTGACCGGGTTAGTTTTGGTGATACCTACGGTGAGATTGTATCCATCGGGCTACGTACAGTGCGTTTAGTCACGCTGGACGATAATCTGGTTACG
This sequence comes from Thalassolituus sp., assembly GCF_984348125.1. Taxonomy (NCBI): domain Bacteria; kingdom Pseudomonadati; phylum Pseudomonadota; class Gammaproteobacteria; order Oceanospirillales; family Oceanospirillaceae; genus Thalassolituus; species Thalassolituus sp. The sequence continues at coordinate 6,384 of NZ_CFHJLR010000020.1, read as the reverse complement.
ATTCCTAATTCCCGCTTTATTACTGACGTCGTGTCGTCTGGTAACGCTGGCGAACTGGACATGATGGTGGTGACCGATTTTCATCTTGCGCTGGATGCCGATATTCCGTGGGCGCGTAAGCTTCTTGAAGAGGTCGTGGTCACGAGTCGCTACGCCTATCTCAAAAAGCCGGTTTCATTCGTTGTCGAAGAACTCGAAGTCGCTCATATGCTGGCAATCCGCCTGCGTGTTAAAGCGTATGTTCTTGATGTGCGCTACGAGAAAGCATTTCAGAGTGACATTGTGCTGCGTGGTACCCATTTATTAAACGAGCATAAAATCGCTCGCCCGAAGATTTCATCAGAGAGGACGTGATGTTGTACCTGGTTCTCGTTTTGATTGTTCTGGCGATCATGTATCTGCCCGGTCTGTGGGTGAAATCCGTACTCAAAAAACACGGTCAGGAGCGTAGCGACTTTCCGGGCAATGGTGCAGATATGGCCAGGCACCTGCTCCAGAAACTCAACATTGATGACGTCAAAGTCGAGGTTACCGAACACGGTGATCATTACGACCCTCAGGACAGAGCGGTACGCCTGACCCAGGATAAGTTCGAAGGGCGTACACTGACCGGTGTTGTCGTGGCGGCTCACGAAGTAGGGCATGCGATTCAGCATCACAATAACGAGAGTTTGTTTACCCTACGCGGTGGCCTGGCCCGCTTGAGCTGGATTGTAAGCAAGGCTGCACCTCTGTTTCTGGCGGCAACGCCCCTGCTGATCTGGATTAACCCGGCGCTCTCCCGTTGGACACTTATTGCAGCGGTTGGCTCAATGCTTGTTGGAGTACTGGTAAACCTAGTGACCTTACCCGTTGAGTGGGATGCCAGTTTCGGTAAAGCACTGCCCATACTTGAAGAGGGGCAGTATCTAAGCTCGGCGGACATGGCTTCTGCGCGCCATATTCTGACGGCAGCAGCCATGACTTATGTTGCTGGTTCACTCGCTAGCTTACTTAATCTGGGCGCACTTGCCCGGATACTCAGGCGTTAAACATGCGCTTACGGACGTTGAAGCTTAAAGGTTCGGGCGGTAGTCTTACAGGTGTCTTTTATCTATGGTGGTTTTATGCAGTTGCTGCGAAACATATTGGTGGTCTCATTTGTTCTGTTCCTGGGTATCGGTGTTCAGGCTGAAGAGCTAAAGCCCGCAGACGTTGTTCCTGTCGTGAACGGCGAGGTTTACTCCCGAATTGCGCGCGTTGAAGGAGAAGAGGGCGTCACCTCACTCCAGTACATCAGGCCGAATGAAGAGTTCAAGGCCTGGACCAGCACGGTTATTTACGCCAATTATCGAATAGAAGAGATTGGTGATGATCCTCAGAAAGTAGCGGTCCGCCTTGTTGAAGGACTGCAGGCTCTGAATCCCGGTGCAAAGTATCAGCTGGTGGGTGATGAGAAAGGAAAGGTCGTACTTCTGGACTTCCTTTCATGGCCGCCGAATCGCCAGTATATGGAATTGAGCGTTTACCGTATTCAGAAAGACGAAGCAGGTGAAGGTGTATTTACGGTACAGATGTCAGTACGCATGCCTTTCTACACTGAGATGACAGATGAGCTTGCTACCGAACTGAAGACTTTGCGTGGCTCGTTGCTCCAGCAGACCATTCAGTTTGATATGAAAAAAGTAATATCACTGCTGAAAGGTCAGCGCAAGACTGCTGAAAACGGATCATGACACAGCGCCTCATCATCATCTCAGATGAGCCCGACGAAGACCTGACTGAACAGCTGGTTGCGGCGGCTCATGCTCACGAGCTTAAGCCGATTATTATCGAGCCAGCGTTATTTGATCATGTTGAGCCTCCTGTACTTAATCATGGCGACCTCCTTTATCGGGTGGCCATTACTCAGGAGTCTTGTGTGATTGAGCAGCAGCTTGTGCATCCGGGCGTAGCAACCTGCTATCGCGAGGCATTGGGTGCTTTTCTGATCTGGGATAACCAGACACTCTTCCTTGCTCGTAATGGCATCGAAACGCCCCGTACTTTCCATGCCATGACCACCGACCGCGAAGAACTTAAGCGCAGGGTTGAAGCGCTGGGTGGCCTTCCGGTAATTTTTAAAGTCCCGGGTAAATCATTGGGCGTTGGTGTCGTTCGTGTCGATAACTGGCCAACCTTTTATTCTGTTGCTGATGCGCTTGAAAGCGCACACGGCCAGTACGTTCACTTGATGGCATGCGTCGAACCGGCAGAACACTGGCGGATGCTTGTAGTAAATGGTGAAGTCGCTGCAGCCTATCAGAACATCCCTCAAGAGGGGGACTTCAGAACCTGCGTCGATGAAGACAAGAAAGAGTGCTTTACGACACCTCCTCCTGAGTCTGCGAAACAGCTGGCGATTGATGCCTGTGCGGTGCTGGGGCTGGAATTTGGTGGCGTTGATGTGCTGGTGCACACCTCAGGACGAGAATACGTTCTGGAAGTGAACTTTCCCTGCTACTTTGCTCATCCTAAGCACGCAATTGATCTGGATGTTGCCGACCACTTAGTTCGTCATCTGAAACAAAAAGGCCAGCGACTCAAAGAGCAGCTGGCCGGTTAAGCACGGCAGTTTCTTACTGTACCGCTTTGCGCTTAGATTCCTGCTGAGCGCGTTTCGACTTTTTCTCCATGGCCGCTTCACGCTGCTGGCCCGCTTTCTGATCTTGGTCCGACGCTTTGCGTTTCTCGACGACTTTATGCCGCTGCTCAGAAGCTTGCTTGCGGCGTTGTTCCATTGGTCGCTTCAGTTCTGCGGCATCGGTGTCGACAGCTGGGTTTGTGCCCACAGAAATGTCTCTGTTCGCAAATACCTGAGGGGCGTTCATCAGTGCGGTCGCTCCTAAGGCACCCATCATCACCTTACTCATAGCTTCACGGCGACTCAGCAGTGCTGGATGCGGCGTGGCAGACGGTGGGGCCACTCGCTCAGAAAGTGCATTCTGATCGGCCAGACGATCAAGAGCCGTCCAGCATTCTTTAACAGAAATGCCAGCATCACCGGCCAGCGTTTCAATTGAGCGGCTGCCGTCTGCAAGGCGCCACACGGCGTAAGCCACCGGGTCGGCCTTTTTAAGAAAGTCTTGAGTGTCGTCGGCAACTGCCGAAGCAACAGGAAATACTGATTGTGTCATGGGAAGCTCCTCATACCCCAGAATACGTCGCCAAAGAACATACCACTAAATGACCTCAGGATCATGACTCTGCCTGCACAATCACCCGTTAGGGTGATCAGCGTGGTACAATAGTGCCCTGAAAATAGCTAGGCGTCAGAGCAGAGCAGCCGTTAACTGCACGACCACAAGGCCGAAAATACCGGCGATTACATCGTCGATCATAATGCCAAAGCCACCGTGGACTTTGGCATCGAGCCATTTGATGGGCCACGGTTTAATAATGTCAAAGAAGCGGAACAGAGCAAACGCATAAGCCAACCACAGCAAATCGGTGCCTAAACTGCCCGACATCGGCAGCCACAACAGCGTAATCCACACCCCGATCCACTCGTCCCAAACGATACCGCCAAAGTCATGTACCCCCATATCACGGGACGTGATTTCACATATCACCACACCAAAGGCGAAACCCGCGAGCAATACGCCGATATACGGTAAGGTCGGTACACCCTGCAATAAAAACCACCACACAGGCAATGCGGCGAGAGTGCCCCAGGTACCCGGCGCCTTCTTAGCCAGACCAGAGCCCAGGCCAAAGGCCAACAGGTGAATCGGGTTTTTCATATCAGGAGGTGTCATAACATACTCAGCACAGGTCAAAACGTACCAGAGAGTATACCGACAAAACGCCTTTGTAGGAGCGCAACGCGAAGCTTGCGCGAAACAACTCAGACCAGAAGATCCAACGGACTGGAGGTCCCGGCAAAGTGCTGCCCCACAACATGCGTATAGATTTGGGTCGTTGCTACATCGCTATGCCCCAACAACTCCTGAACTGTACGAATGTCACGGCCGCTGCGTAACAACTCAGTAGCAAAGCTGTGACGGAAGGTATGGCAGGATATTCGTTTCGACGTCAGCCCGGCACTGATCACCGCCTGCTTTAACGCTTTGCGATGCACAGAGTCGTGCAAATGCCCAGTGCGCCAGGTAGTGAAGGGCCAACCCCACGTTTGTTATCTTCCTTCTGCAAAGCGATGGCCTTATCAAAAAATTCAATACATGAAGGTTTTAAACTGTTCGGAAGGATAGTTACACGATCTTTAGCCCCCTTCCCATCGAAGACTGTCAGCGTACCTCTCGAAAAGTCGAAATCCTTGATTCGTAACCGTAAACACTCGGTGATACGTAGCCCTGATCCAAACAGCAAAGAAAAAATTAAGCGATCTCGCTCATTGCACACATCGAGCAGTTTCCCCACTTCGGCTGACGACAGCACAGTAGGCAGATGCCGGGGGCGGGTAGCGAACGTGAAGCCAATATCCCCCAATGGCTGGTTAAGGTATTTGTTATATAGGAAGGCCAAGGCATTCAAGGCAACCTTTTGAGTATTGATTGCGACGTCCCGGCGGTTAGCAAGAAAGCTGAGGAACATAACGACATGCTCAGGCCCAAGGGTTGATGGGTGTTGCAACCGATGAAAGCGGATATAGAACCTGATCCAATAGATATACGTATGTTCGGTACGAATACTGTACCCATGCAGCCGCATGAACTCGCGCACTTCTGTCAGAAATTTGCTCTTAGCCATCCTGGCCTCCAAATGTAAAGATATACTGGTTAAACATGGCTCTTCACCGAATGCAGTGGAATAGTTACCATGCGATCATCTGATTTAGAGGTGATTCTGCCATGGACCAGCTTACTCTTTACGATCAAATCCTTGGGCTGTCTTCGCCCTGGAAGACCACCTCTGTCGAATTACATGATTCTTCAGAAGAGATACTGGTTACTGTCTCATATGATCGTGGCAACCCTCCGTTATGCCCCATCTGCCGCGGAAACGGTCGACTCTATGACAGCCGTCGGAGAACTTGGCGGCATTTAGATACATGCCAGTACAAGACAATTATTCAAGCCGACGTGCCACGTGTTGCTTGCTCAGAACATGGTATTCACACGTTACAGGTTCCATGGGCTGATAGTAGCTCTCACTACACCATGCTTTTCGAGTCCCGTGTTCTAGCACTCGCGCAAGAAAACACGATATCCGCTGTTAGTAGGCAATTGCGATTGAGCTGGTCGAATATAGACAGGATTATCCGCAGAGGTATTGCTCGCGGGCTGTCACGGCGCTGGAAAGTAGACTGTCGACACCTTCATGTCGATGAAACAAGTATCAGTACAAGAAGGGAATACATAACAGTTTTGAGTAATCAAGCTGGAATGGTTCTGGCTATCGCAGACGGTCGTAGTAGAGATAGTTTAATCGCCTGCCTTAGAAGCATACCGATCCAATGGCTATCAAAAACCAGGTCGCTGTCGATGGATATGAGTCGCGCCTACATTCGGGCCGCTCACGACTTTTTTGGCGTCAGAGCTTCAAAGCTGATTGGATTCGATCACTTTCATGTTGCTCGAGCCATCACAAGATCGGTTGATGAAGTCCGAAAACAAGATATGAAAAAGCTACCGAGCCTGGAACGACTTCAAGTGCATAAAAATCGCTATCTATGGTTACGAAACGGATCTGAATTAGATACAGAGTCGAGGGCAGAGATCGACAGTCACTCAGCATTGATGAGTAATACTACAATTGCTTGGACTCTGAAAGAAAAAGCACGCGAGATATGGAAAGGAAAAGAACCTCAGACAAGGAATAGCTGGAAACAATGGGCCAGGCTCGCAAGGGCAACGGGGCTGAGACCGCTGATAGCCGTTGCAGAAATGGTATTAAACCATCTGACCGGAATTGTTGTTGCCATGAAATCTGGGTTTTCCAATAGCCGGGCCGAGGCTATCAATAAAAACATTAAGAACCTCAATAGAAATGCTCATGGACATCGGAATAAAGAGCGTTATAAAGCGATGATATATTTTAAATTTGGAAGGCTGGATACAAGCTTCTCCCACTAAGAACGGTGAAGAGCCTTAAACATACAGTATGATTTGCGAATTTCAAGAAAATCTGGCACGCTTTGTTTTCGTGCTTGCGCGTTTTGTCGGAGCGGGGTAACGTAAACTTCAACCGAATCAAAGACTTGCAAACTTGGTTTACAAGTTTATGTGCGCAGGATTGCCGAAGTAACAGGCGTGCGCGTTTTTCTTGAAGGGATATTTGAGTTATGGAAGATTCTTCAATATTTTCAATAAGTTACCAAGGGAAGCTCGAAAGAGTATCCCAGGATAAACGCGCACGCACACTAATAAGCTAATGAAATGGACACCCCTCCCTTACACTGAAACT